>DAIRFV010000262.1:0-8833 GCA_036794905.1 Pyrinomonadaceae bacterium
CGACGAACGCCTCGACGAACTCGTCGTACTCGGCCCCGCGCACGCGCTCGTGGCGCCAGCCGAGGTACAGGGGGTCTTCGAGCAGTCCCCGGTTGTCGGTGCCCGCGTCGAGCAGAATCGGCAGGGTCGCGCGCGGGTGGATGCCCGCGCAGAGCGTGTAGAGCGAGAGCTTGCCGACAGGGATGCCCATGCCGCCGACGCCGAGGTCGCCTAAGCCCAGTATGCGCTCGCCGTCGGTGACGACGATGACGGCCGGCGCGTCGGTCGGCGCGTTGGCGAGGATGGCGTCGATCTCGCCGCGCTCGGGGTAAGAGATGTAGAGGCCGCGCGGGCGGCGGAAGAGGTGGCTGTAGCTCTGGCAGCCCAGCCCGACCGTCGGCGTGTAGATGATCGGCATCATCTCCGCCGTGTGCTCTTGCAGCAGGCGGTAGAAGAGCGTCTCGTTGCGGTCTTGCAGTGAGACGAGGAAGACGTAGCGCTCTACGTCCGTCTCCTTCCGCCGGTAGTTTTCGTAGGCCCGCGCCGACTGCTCGGCCAACGTCGAAGTGTGCGGCGGCAGAAGGCCGAGGAGGCCGAATTCGAGCCGCTCTTCCCGAGAGAACGCGCTCCCCTTATTCAACATCGGGTTGTCGAGCAGAAGGTACCCGGTCAGCGACACGGCCAGGGCTTCTCCCGCCGGGCCGAGTTCTTTTACAGCAGTCATTGTTTCGCCTCTTGATTTTGTACAGTAGGCGCGAACGGATCGCGCCGCCTCCGCGCGTGCGGCGTTTAGGGTTTGACCGCGACCTTGAGCACGCCGTCCGTGCGCTCGCCGAAAAGCTCGTAGGCTTCCGTAATCTTGTCGAGCGGGTACGCGTGCGTGAGCAGCGGCGTCAGGTCAACGCGCCCGGCGCGGACGACCTCCAACAGTCTTCTCATGCGCTCCTTGCCGCCGGGGCAGAGCGTCGTCACGATGCGGTGGTCGCCGAGCCCCGCGGCGAAAGCTTCGTAAGGCACTTGCAGCTTGCCCGCATAGACGCCGAGGCTGGAGAGGGTGCCGCCGGGGCGTAAGCTCCGCAGCGCGCTCTCGAACGTGGCTTGCGTGCCGAGCGCCTCGATGGAAACGTCCGCGCCGCCGCCCGTCAGGCGCATCACCTCGGAGACCACGTCCACTGCGCGGTAGTCGAGCACCACGTCCGCGCCCATGCGCCGCGCCATCGCGAGCCGGTTCGCGTCCCCGTCAACGCCGATGACGAGCGCCGCGCCCATGAGCTTCGCGCCCGCGGTCGCGCACAGGCCGATCGGCCCCTGCGCGAAGACGACGACCGAGTCGCCGATTTTGATCCGCCCCGACTCCGCGCCGCTGAAGCCGGTCGAGGCGATGTCTGCGAGGAGCACGACCTGCTCGTCCGTCAGCCCGTCGGGAATCTTCGCCAGGTTGGCCTGCGCGTGCGGGACGAGGAGGTATTCGGCCTGGGCGCCGTTGATCGTGTTGCCGAAACGCCAGCCGCCGAGCGCCTCGTATCCCCCGCCGTGGCCGCACTGTGAGAGGTGGCCCGAGAGGCACGCGCGGCACTGGCCGCAGGGCGTGATGGCCCCGACGAGCACACGTTCGCCGACCTCGTAGCCGACGACGCCCGGCCCTAACTCCTCGATGACTCCGACGGGTTCGTGGCCGATGACGAGGCCGGGGCTGACGGGGTACTCGCCGCGCAGGATGTGCAGGTCTGTGCCGCAGATGGTCGTGAGCGTGACGCGGATCACGGCTTCGCCGACGCCCGCGCGCGGACGCTCGACCTCTTCGACGCGGATGTCGTTCTTACCGCGGAATACGTTGGCCCTCATCTTCGACATTTCGACCTCCTCGCGATGCGTTTCGAGCGCTAACTTTCGACCCTCACCCATGCGCCACGGCCGTGGGCGCACGCCCGCGCGTAGGCTTCAGAACGGGCGGGGCTCCGAAGGGTTACGTGTGCAACGTTCATGCCGTGCGGATAGACGGCTCGGGCAACCCGAGAACCCGCCCGCGCGCTCGCACCAGTCGGTTACAGGGTGTCGGGGGTGTGGGCAATGGCGCGCTCTCTGGGGAACTTTACGCACGGAGCCGGTGTGCGGCTCGGGCGATTGGGGCAAAAGAGAAGGTACGAGCCGTATTTTGGCGCACGGGTCGTCGGGCATGGCCTTTGCTCCAAAAGGACTTGTTGCCGAGACCGGCCGAAGGCTCGGGGCGCAGATGTTTGTCTTCTTGCCCGCCCTCGCACCCGCGGCAGAAGGGAGACCGAGGCCATGCGGAAGACCGCCTTGAAAGAGCCGAACATTCTGGTGGTGGACGACGAGCGCCTGATCCGCTGGACGCTCGCGGAGGCGCTGCGCGGCTGGGGCTACGCGCCCGTCAAGGCGGAGGACGCGTCCGCCGCGCTGAGACTCTTCGACGCGGAACGGCCGGCGGCGGTGCTCCTCGACATCAACCTGCCCGACCGCTCCGGCCTCGACGTGCTGCGCGAACTGAGGCGGCGCGACCCGCAGGCGGTCGTCATCATGGTCACGGCGGCGGCGCTCTTCGAGAACGCCGTCGCGGCGCTGCGCTCGGGCGCGTACGACTTCGTCGGCAAGCCGATCAACCTCGAAGAGCTAAAAGTCACGCTCCGCAACGCCGTCGAGGCCGGGCGGATGCGCAGGGAGTTGAAGTCCATCCGCGGCGAGCGTTCGCGCCGGTTCGGTTTCGAGCAGATCGTCGGCGAGTCGCCCGCGATGAAAGAGATGGTCGCGCTGGCGCGCAAGGTGGCCGCGAGCGAAGTCTCTTCCGTCCTCTTGCAGGGCGAGTCGGGGACGGGCAAAGACCTCGTGGCGAAAGCAATTCATTACACCTCACGCCGCGCCGAAAGCCCGTTCGTCGCCATCAACTGCGCGGCCATCCCCGCCACGCTCATCGAGTCGGAGCTGTTCGGCTACGAGAAAGGCGCCTTCACCGACGCCAGGGCGCGCAAGGAGGGGCTCTTCGAGCAGGCCGAGGGCGGCACGCTTTTCTTAGACGAGATAGGCGAGCTGGAACTCAACCTTCAGGCGAAGCTTTTGCGCGTCCTCGAAGAGGAGACTTTCCGCCGCGTCGGCGGTTTGAAGGACATCCCCCTGGACGTGCGCGTCATCGCCGCGTCGAACCGCGACCTCAAGCGCGAGAGCGCGGGGGCGCGTTTCCGCGAAGACCTCTACTACCGCCTCTCCGTCATCCAGATCGACCTCCCGCCGCTCAGGGAGCGCGGCGACGACGTGCTGTTGCTGGCGGAGCATTACATCCGCGCGCTGGGCGAGAGCCTGCGGCGGGGCGTCCGCTCGATCTCGCCCGGGGTGGCCGAGGCTTTCCGCCGCTACTCGTGGCCGGGTAACGTGCGCGAGCTGCGCAACGTCATCGAGCGCGCGCTCATCCTCGAAGAGGGGGAAGTCATCACCGCCAGACACCTGCCGGCGGGCGTCGCGCGAACACCGTCGAACGGTTCGCGCGCGGCGACCGACGTGGACGGACTCATTCATCTGCCGCCCGGGGGGGTCTCGATTGACGCCGTCGAGATGTCTCTCGTCCGGCAGGCGATGGCGCAAACGGGCGGCGTCCAGAAGCGCGCCGCCACGCTCCTCGGCCTCTCGCGCGACCAGCTCCGATACCGCCTGAAGAAGCTCCAGGGGCTTCAAGTTTGAGACGGCCCGGCCAGAAAGTTTGTGTGTGATGAGTGTGACACGTCACAGGAGCGCGGCGCGAGGAGTAGGGCGGGGCGCACGCCTGCTCCACGACGTGCTCGACGGGCTGTTCGCCTTCGTCGGCGTGCTGACGCCCGACGGCACGCTCGTCGAGGCGAACCGCGCGGCGCTCGAAGCCGCAGGCTTGCGCGCAGGGGACGCGATCGGGCTCCCCTTCGAGCAGACCTACTGGTGGTCGTATTCGCCCGGCGTCCGGGCGCGGCTGCGCGCGGCCATCACACGCGCCGCGCGCGGCGAGCCTTCGCGCTTCGACGCCGTAAATCGTGTCGCGGCCGACCAGTTCATCACGGTGGATTTCATGCTCGCGCCACTCTCCGACGGGGGGGGCCGTGTCACGCACCTCGTCGCCTCGGCCGTAGACATCACGGAGAAGCGTAGGCTCGAAGCGGAACTGGCGCGAGCCTCGCACCTCTCGCTCGTCGGCGAGCTGGCCGCGGGGCTGGCGCACGAAGTCAAGAACCCCCTCGCCGGCATCAGGGGCGTCGTCGATATCCTCATCCAGCGGCGCGAGGCGGGCGACCCGGAAGTCGCCGTGCTGGAAGACGTGCGCCACGCCGTCGAGCGCATCGACGGGACGGTGCGGGCGCTGCTGGAGCGCGCGAGTCCGCGCCCGCCGCGGCTGGCCCCCGCGTCGCTGGTCGAGTCGGTGCATCGCGCCGTGCTGATGGCGCGCCACCACGCCGCCAACGCCGCCGCCGCCGCGGGCCGCCGCGTCGAGGTCGTCTTTGAACACCCTCAAGAGACTTTGGTGCTGACGATTGACGCCGCCCGCATCGAGGACGCGGTGCTGAACCTCATCCTCAACGGCATCGAGGCCGTCGAGGGCGACGGCCGGGTGGTCGTCGGCGTCGGGCGCGACGCGCCAGCGGAAGCCTTCATCGAGGTGAGAGACACCGGGAGGGGGATTGCCGCGGAAGACCTCGGGCGCATCTTCAGTCCTTTCTACACCACGACTGAGGGCGGGACGGGGCTGGGGCTGCCCTCGGTGCGCCGCATCGCGCAGGCGCACGGCGGGCGTGTCGAAGTCAGCTCGGAGCAGGGTCGCGGCTCCACGTTCGCCATACGCCTGCCACTCCCGGCGGAGACCTGAGGAGCATATTTTTCGCAGCGCGTCCGACGCAGTCGCGTGAGACATCAATAGGTCGGGCGCGCATTCGAGGACGGCCCACGGCGCGGGCGTAAAAATCCGCTCAGCTCTTCCGCCGCTTCTCACAATTGTTGAAAGTTAAGCCAAACCGGGCGACCGCGGCGGCGGTACGTCCGTTGCTTTAGACGCGTGGGAGAGTTCTGAGAAAGGGGGCGTCGGCGCGGCGCGGCGGAAGCCTTCGATGGTCAAGATAGAAAGAATCCTTTGCCCGATTGATTTAACGCCCGAGTCCGAAGAGGCGCTCCGCTACGCCGTGGCGCTCGCGCGCGTCTACAAGGCGCGGCTCATGCTCTGCCACTGCGGCGGGCGGTCGTCGGCGTCCGCGTGTGACGAAGACGGGACCGAACGTCACTTCGGCAGCATGTTCGAGGGCACGCTCGCACGGCATCTGGGGATGACGGACTTCGCGCACCTGGCCTGGGAGGGCTTCCTGCTGGAAGGCGACGACCCGGGCGCGCTGATTACCCGCGAGGCGGCCGAGCGCCGGGCCGACCTGATCGTGATGCGCTCGCGGCGCCGTCCTTACCGGGCGGCCCTGCTCGGCTCGACCGCCGAGACCGTGTGCCGCACCGCGCCCTGTTCAGTCCTCGTCACGCACCGACATCAGCGCGAGTGGGTGGGGGCGTCGGCCGGCGACATCTGCCTGGAGCGCGTGCTCGTCGCGCACGACTTCTCCGACAGGTCGGAACTGGGCCTCCAGCACGGGGTCTCTCTGGCGGGAAAATTCGGGGCCGAGCTTCACCTGCTCCACGTCCTGCGTGAGCCGGAGCGCGACGCGCCCGAGCTGGCTTGGGTGCCGGGCACGGCACAGGGGCTGTACCACTCTTCGGTGCGTAGACTACAGGGGGCCGTGCCGGGCGAGATGGACGCCCCGAGTAAGGTCAGGCACGCAGTGTTAAGGGGCCGGGCCTACGAAGAGATTCTCTCCTACGCCGCGGAGAAGGAGATTGACCTGATCTGCATAGGCTCGGACGGCGTAGACCGCTCCCCGCACGCCCTCTTCGGCTCGAACGTTGACCGCGTGCTCAGACAGTCGCCGTGCCCCGTCCTCGTCGCGCGCCCGTTCAAACCCGCAACCGCCCAAGTCCCTCAAGGGGACTACGTCCGATACGCCGCCGACTGAATTTCACCCGAGAGCCGAGTGTGGGGGCGTCGGCCGCTCACCCGTGCGAGCTTTTGCGCACGGGGTGGAAAACCACTCACGCCGGCCCAACGCGTGGCCGGGAAATACTCAGTTGTCTGCCGCCCTGAGGCAGCCAGTGCTGGCATGAGTAATGCTCTCGCCGAAGTTGAAGACAGTCTGACCGCCGCCCGTGCGGTATGCCTGCCCGCAAAGCGCGCGCGCCGCGGTGCAGTCAGACATGAGGAGGTGACGCTGTGAGAATCCTACTCGCAACCGACGGGTCTGAGTTCGGGGAGGACGCGGTCAGGGAGGTAGCCCGCGGACGTTGGCCGGCGGGCAGCGAGGTGCTCGTCGTCCACGTCGTCGAGACGACGCCGCAGCCCGCGGCGGGGACGTGGGCCGGCTCGTATGAGGATTACTTCGGTGAGTTGAACCAGTGGAAGCGCGCCCGGGGACGGCAGACGCTCGAAACGGCCACGCGCATCCTCAACGCACGCGAAGACAAGACGCTCAGGGTGATGACGGAGGTGCTGGAGGGTCAGCCGAAGCGGCGCATACCGGAGGAGGCAGAGAGCTGGGGCGCCGACCTCGTCGTCGTCGGCTCACACGGCTACGGCTTCTGGAATCGCCTGCTCCCGGGGTCGGTGTCGCAGGCCGTGGCGTCACACGCCCCCTGCTCCGTCGAAATCGTCCGACGGCGGAAGAGTGCGGAAGACAGTTAGAACTGGTGACACGCGTGCGCCCGAAGCCGGGGCGCGTACGCCGTCTCCAGACTCCCGATGCCGAGGCGATTGACGCAGTCGTCGCACAGGTGGACGTGCATCATTTCCGCGTCAGACCAGAAGAACGGCTCCACCTTATGCGCCTGCCACTCCGCCGCGTCGCCCCTCAGCGCCTGCAACGCGCGCAGGTATTCCCGGCCTGAGTAGACCTCACCGGGAGCCTCGCGGCTACAGTGAACGCAGCTCCGTTCCAGTGCCTTAACCCAACACTCGCCGTCCGACGACATCTGGCGCACCCCACGTCTTCGCCGGTTTGAATAACTCTCTCACAACCCCCTCAAGGTGCAACGTGTATGCCGTGGCGCGCGCGGCGGCACTGCCGCCTAATCGTTGACTCGGCCGGTGGCAGACATCCGCCCGCCGTGCGGCTCGTTGTTCCACGGCGCACCGCCCCTTTGACGTTGACGATTGTCACCTCAGTCCCCGGCGGCCTCCGCCGCGGGCCGCTCCGCGAGTTGCGGCAGGAGGTTGTGAGCGCAGATGGCCTTGTAGGTCTGCACCACGTCTCCGTAAGAGAGTTCGGGGACATCGTCGTTTGACTGCTCCTCGGCTTTGAGCACGACATCGTTCATCGAGACTATCCCTCGGAGCCTCCCGTCGGCTCCGACGACGGGGAGCCGGCGGACGCGTTCCCGCCGCATGGTCTTGAGCGCCTCGCGGATGTCGTCCTCGGGCGTGCAGGCGAAGACCTGCCCCGCGATGACCTCGGCGACGGCGATCTCGGAGGCCGGGCGGTTCTTGGTCGTCGCGCCGAAGCAGATGTCGCGGTCGGTAATCATGCCGACCACCTTGTCCTCGACGCTCACGACGGGGAGCGCCCCGCAATCGTTCTCCCACATGAGCGACGCCGCCGCGGCGAGACTCTCCTCCGGCAGGCACGCCTTCGCGCCGGCGGTCATAACGTCTTTGACTTTCATTCTCAGTCTCCTCCTCCAGATTTCAACTCCCGTGGCACTGCGGGTTGGTGCCCGCCCGAGCACGGACGGGCGCCACACCCTTCCTGCGACCAAGAGCAACGGGTATGCCCGTTCCTTCACGACCTTTTGTGGGATGAGAAAGCCGGGGCCGGTCGGCCGTGCGGAAACTTACGCATGCCCAGGCGTAAAAGCACGCACGGCGTCAGCGCGGCGCGGCCGCCGCCGCCAACGTCCGGGCGATAGAAGAATCTTTGAACGGAACATCGGTTGCGTTTCTGGTGAGCTGAGGGAAGAGAACTCACTCGCGGGGAATGCACGCGGGTTACACTGCGCCGCCCCGCGGGAGGGGGGCGCGTCCGTAGCGAGGGCGACCGCGCCCCTCATCGCCTCGACGGCCTCGCGGCGACACTCTTTGAAAAGGTAGTGTGAGATGAGAAGACAGATTTACACCGGGGCCGCACTGGCCGGCGCAGGCGCCGGGGCGCTGGCCGCATACGTTCTGGGAGTCCGCCCGTGGCACCTCAGGTGGGGCGCGACGGATGAGGAGGTGAGCGAAAGGCTTCCGGGCGACGAGATGGTCGAGCACCCGAACGTCGAGGCGACACACGCCATCACCATCAGCGCCCCCGTCGAGGAGGTTTGGCCCTGGCTCGTGCAAATCGGGCAGGACAAGGGCGGGTTCTACAGCTACTCCTGGCTCGAAAACCTGGCCGGCTGCCGACTGCACAACGCAGACCGCATCCTGCCCGAATTCCAGCAACTCAAGGCCGGCGACACGGTGCGTCTGCACCCGCAGGCGCCGCCGCTGCCCGTCCTCATCTGTGAGCCGCCCCGCACGCTCGTCCTCGGCAACAACATGGATTATCCGGGGACGTGGGGCTTCTACCTCAAAGTGGTAGACGAGGGTACGACGCGCCTTGTCATCCGCGGGCGCGGCGACTGGAAGCCGGGGCTAATGAGCCGGCTCGGCGGGTACGTTCTGTTCGAGCCGGCGCACTTCATCATGGAGCGGAAGATGTTGCTCGGCATCAAGAGCCGCGCGGAATCGCTCAGGCAGGTAGAGGTGAAACGTCAGGCTGAGGTCGGAACAGAATCCTGATTATGAGACTGCCCGTAGCTCGGGGTCACGTCCAGG
>DAIRFV010000518.1:0-2269 GCA_036794905.1 Pyrinomonadaceae bacterium
GACTCCATCGCCGGCATCATGAAGACGGCGACCGACGCCGCCATCATCCACCAGACGGGCGGCGGCACCGGCTTCACCTTCGAGAAGCTGCGCCCCGCGGGCGCGATGGTGCGCTCGACGCACGGCGTGGCCTCGGGCCCCGTGTCGTTCATGAACATCTTCAACACGACGACCGACACGGTGAAGCAGGGGGGCGTCCGCCGCGGCGCGAACATGGGCATCATGCGCGTCGACCACCCGGACGTGCTCCGCTTCATCCACGCGAAGAACGACCAGCACTCCCTGACGAACTTCAACATCTCGGTGACGGTGACCGACAAGTTCTTCGGGGCCGTGGACTCGAAGCAGTGGTACCAGCTCTCCTTCGACGGCGAGCCGTGGGACGAGCCCGTCTACGACGCGGTGCAGGAAGACACCTACGCGGTCTACCGCCTGTCGGACGGAGACACCGTGACGTTCCGCGACCGCGCGGCGTTCCTGGAGGCGAAGGAGTCGGGACTCCTCGACCAGTGCACGCGCGAGGAGCCGCCCGCGCCGGGGATGGTCTACGCGCCGGACGTGTGGAACCGCATCGTCGCCAGCGCGCACCGCTACGCCGAGCCGGGCGTCATCTTCATCGACGAGGTCAACCGCAACAACCACATGATGGAGTCCATGGGCCCCATCTACGCGACGAACCCCTGCGCGGAGCAGGCGCTGCACTTCAACAACTCGTGCAACCTCGGCTCGATCGACCTCGCCAAGTTCTACGACCCCGAGACGCGGCTCGACTGGGAGCGCCTGGCCGACGCCGTCCACTGGTGCGTCCGCTTCCTCGACAACGTCATCGACACCTGCGCGTGGCCGCTCCCCGAGATCGACGATGTCGTGAAGCGCACGCGCCCCGTCGGCCTCGGCATCATGGGCTTCGCGGACTTGTGCCTGCAGCTCAAGATCAAGTACGGCTCGAACACTTCGATTGACCTGATGCACGAGGCGATGGGCTTCGTGCGGCGCGAGGCGTGGGTCGAGTCGTGCCGCCTCGGCGCGGAGAAGGGCGTCTTCCCCGAGTACAAGCCGAACCAGGAAGCCTACGACAAGTTCCTGCGCGAGGAGATCGGCATCCCCGAGGAGATCGAGCTGACCCCGCGCAACTACGAGACGACGACGATCGCCCCCACGGGAACCATCTCGCTCGTCGCCGAGACCTCTTCGGGCGTGGAGCCGAACTTCTCGTGGGCCTACGTCCGGCAGGACACTTTGGGGAAGCGCACGTACGTCCACACGCTCGCGGCCGAGGCGCTCGGGATGACGGTCGACCAGACCGACCAGGAGTCCATCGACCGCGCGGCCGAGCACGTCTGCGCGCACGAGGCGGAGCTGCCCGACTACTTCATCTCGGCGATGTCGATCACGGCCGAGCAGCACGTCTACGTGCTCGCCGCCGCGCAGCGCAACGTCGACAACGGCGTGTCGAAGACCTGCAACGGCTCGCGCGACGACACGCTTGAGAGCGTGGACAGGCTCTACCGCCTCGCGCGCGAGCTGGGCTGCAAGGCCGTCAGCTACTACCGCGACGGGAGCCGCGACTCGCAGGTGCTCTCGGCCGTGAAGGGCGCGGAGCCGAAGGGCGAGGTCGCGTGCGACGCGCCCATCGTGGCCGAGGCCGTGACGGCCGGGACCGCCGCGGCGCCCGCGCCGACCGCGAAGGCCGAAGCCCCGACCGTGCCGTCGCTGGCGGCCCCCGCGCCGGCCGTGCGCCGGACGGAGTCGGGCGACGTGGTGCGCATCGAGCGCCCGCGCGAGCTGGTCGGCGCGACGTGGCAGATTCCGTTCGACGGGCAGAACCTCTACGTCACGGTCAACCACGACGGCGTGGACATCCTCGAAGTCTTCGCCACCGGCCCCATCTCGGGCGGCGTCGGATTGCTCGCCTCGAAGATGCTGCGCGGCGGCTTCGACGCGCGCGAGGTGGCGCGCTCGCTCAACAAGGTGACGGGCACGCACTCGGTCTGGTTCAACGAGCGCCTGCTGACTTCTCCCGAGCAGGCCGTCGCCGAGTGCGTCATGCTCACGAGCCGCCGGCTCCAGAGCCAGCCCGACTCGGCGCGCGCCCACGCCTACCAGCAGCAGGCGCAGCCGACGATACAGGTCAGCGTCCCCGACAGCGTCGAGACCGCAAGCCGCAACTACTCGCTCATCGCCGACTGCCCCGAGTGCCACGGGCAACTGGAGCACGCCTCCGGCTGCGACTTCTGCCGCGACTGCGGCTACTCGAAGTGTAAGTAGC
>DAIRFV010000263.1:0-8810 GCA_036794905.1 Pyrinomonadaceae bacterium
CCAGCGCCGCTACATCGAGGCCATCCAGTCCAACGACATCGTCTTCGGCATCGGCCCCGCCGGCACGGGCAAATCGTACCTCGCCGTCGCGATGGCCGTGCAGGCTCTGACGCAGAAGCAGGTGACCCGCATCGTCCTCGCGCGCCCCGCGGTCGAGGCCGGCGAGCGCCTCGGCTTCCTCCCCGGCGACCTCCAGGAGAAGGTTGACCCCTACCTCCGCCCCCTCTACGACGCCCTCTTCGACCTCATGGACGCCGAGCGCGTCGCCAAGATGCTGGAGAAGCGCATCATCGAAGTCGCCCCCCTGGCCTTCATGCGCGGCAGAACCCTCGCGGACGCCTTCATCATCCTCGACGAGGCGCAGAACACGACGAGCGAGCAGATGAAGATGGCGCTGACGCGCATCGGGTTCGGCTCGAAAGCGGTCATCACGGGCGACGTGACGCAGATAGATTTGCCCACCGGCAAGCGCAGCGGCCTCGTCGAGGCCGAGCGCATCCTCTCCAAAGTCGAGGGCATCGAGTTCGTCTACTTCACCGACAAGGACGTCGTCCGCCACCGCCTCGTCCAACAGATCATCAAGGCATACGAATCGCAGACGGCCAGCTCGAAGAGTGACGGCAGCGGGAGCCGTGAGCCGTAAGCCGTGACGGGGAGGCCCGGCCCTTCTCGTCACGGCTTACGGCTCACGGCTCTTTCCCAACACGCTTCGCTTATCGCCCATGATTGATGTCGTTAACCGCCAGCGGAAGTTGCCGGTCGATTGCGAGCGCTGGCGGGCGTTCGCGGAGCGGGCTCTCAAAGTCGTGCCGGCGAAGGGGGCGGGGGCGACCGTGGCGTTCGTGTCGGATCGGGCGATGCGGTCTTTGAATAAACGTTGGAGGGGGAAGCGGGGGACGACGGACGTTCTGTCGTTCCCGTCGGGGCAGGAGGAGTTTGAGAAGGGCGGGGGGGCGAGCCTGGGTGACGTGGTCATCTCCGTCGAGCAGGCGGCGCGGCAGGCCGCGGAGCACGGGTTGGAGCTTGAGAATGAGGTGGAGCAACTCATCCTGCACGGGCTCCTGCACCTGTGCGGCTACGACCACGAACTGGACGGCGGCGAGATGAACGCGCTGGAGTTGAGGCTGCGCCGCCGGCTCGGGATATAATCTCGTAAACCGTCAACCGTAAACCGTGACAAGAGGCTTGCGTCCTGTCACGGTTTACCGTTTACTGTTCACGGCCTTTATGGAGACTCAGCTAGAAATCGGGGCGGGCCTGTTGCTGCTGGTCGTGCTGGCTTTCCTCTCGACGGTGGACGCGGCGTTCGGCCAGTTGAGCGACGTGGGGCTCAGGCGGCTGACGGGCGAGCGCGACGAGCGCCCGAGCCCTTCCGTCGAGTTCCTGGGCGAGGTGCTGGAGAACCGGCCGCGCTTCCGCTTCACGCTGAACGCCGCCATCCAGGTCGTGCTGGTCGCGGTCGTCGTGCTGGTCACCTCGGTCTGCTACCAACTGCTCGGGGCGGAGCGGCGCTTCCTGCTCACCGCGTTCTTCATCGCGCTGGCGCTGACGCTCCTCTTCCGGCAGATCATCCCGCGGCTGCTCGCGGCGGGGAACCCGGAGCGGACGCTGCTGGCGCTGCTGCCCCTCTACCGCCCCTTCTACGGCGTGCTCTCGCTGGCCGCGATGCCGCGGCAGGTGTCGGCCGAGCGGGCGGCGCGGCGCGGCGGCGACGACATCCACCTCACGCGCGCGGCCGCCGAAGGGGCGGACGAGGACGGCGACGACAACGGCGGCGACATCCAGGCGCTCATCGACGTGGGCGAGGAGGAGGGCATCCTCGAAGAGGAGGAGGGCGAGCTCATCCAGTCCATCATCGAGTTCGGCGAGACGCGCGCCGGCGAGGTGATGACGCCGCGCACGGACATCGTCGCCCTCCCCTCGACGGCCACCGTGCGCGAGGCGCGCGACGTGATGGAGGAGTCGAAGTACTCGCGCCTGCCCGTCTACCGCGAGCAGATCGAGGACGTGGTCGGCATCATCTACGTCCGCGACCTCCTCTCCTACTGGGCCGAGGGGCGCGAGGACGAAGGGATCGAGCCGCTGCTGCGTCCCGCCTACTTCGTCCCCGAGACGAAGTCGGTGGACGAACTGCTCGAAGAGATGCAGAAGTCACACGTCCAGCTCGCGCTCGTCATCGACGAGTACGGGGGCCTCGCCGGCCTCGTCACCGTCGAGGACATCCTCGAAGAGATAGTCGGCGAGATCGAGGACGAGGACATCGAGAGTGAGGACATCGTCGAGATCGTCGAGTCCGACGACGGCTACTACGACGTGCTCGGCTCGACCGAGGTCGGGAAGATCGAGCGGCTCTTCGACCTCGAAATCGAGGACGACGACTTCACGACCATCGCCGGGCTCGTCATCAACGAGTCGGGGCGCGTGCCCGCGCCGGGGACGCGGCTCAACTTCCGCGGCCTCGACGTGGAAGTCCTCGAAGCCGACGACCGCCGCATCGGCCGCCTCCGCCTGCGCCGCACGCAGGAGGACGGCGAGGCCGCCGCCGCGTCAGAGTAGCTCTGTCCAAATAACGACTTTCACAGGGGAAGCATGGCGAAGAAGAAGAGCAGCAAGTACCTGTCGGGGCGGCGCATCGACCCGCGCGCGATTGAGGGCGGCGAGACGGTGGCCGACCTCGTGGACGAGACCTTCCTCGCGTACAACGCGGGGCGCCTGCGCGAGGCGTGCCAGTTGTTTTCGCGGAAGATGCTGGAGCCGGACGTGACCGTCGGGCTCTCGATCACGGGCGCACTCACCCCGGCGGGGCTCGGGATTTCGGCGCTCATCCCGCTCATGCGCGCGGGCTTCGTGGACTGGGTCATCACGACGGGCGCGAACCTCTACCACGACACGCACTTCGGCATCGGCCTCGCGCTCCACCAGGGGAACACGGCCATCTCCGACGTGGTGCTGCGCGAGGAGGAGGTCGTCCGCATCTACGACATCTTCTTCGACTACTCGGTGCTCTTAGACACCGACGCCTTCTTCCGCCGCCTCATCGAGGGCGAGGAGTTCCAGCGGCCGATGTCCACGGCCGAGTTCCACAACCTCTGCGGCAAGTACGTGCTTGAGCGCGAGCGTAAGCTGGGGCTGGAGAACAAGTCTTTCCTCGCCGCCGCCTACGAGTTCGGCGTGCCGCTCTACACTTCGAGCCCGGGCGACTCGTCCATCGGCATGAACGTCGCGGCCAAGGCGATTCAAGGGAACAAGCTCGCCTTCGACCCTTCGGCCGACGTGAACGAGACGGCGGCGCTCGTCCTCGCCGCCAAGCGCGGCGCCATCCACGGCCGCGGCGACAGGGGCAAGAAGCACGGCGGCAAGTCGGCCGTCTTCATCCTCGGCGGCGGGAGCCCGAAGAACTTCATGCTCCAGACCGAGCCGCAGATACAGGAAGTCTTAGGCATCGACGAGCGCGGGCACGACTACTTCCTCCAAATCACCGACGCGCGCCCCGACACCGGCGGCCTGTCGGGAGCGACGCCGGGCGAGGCCGTCTCGTGGGGCAAGGTTGACCCCGAGCGCCTGCCCGACGCGGTCGTCTGCTACGTGGACTCGACCATCGCGCTCCCCGTCCTGACCTCCTACGCGCTCGCGCGCCACGCGCCGCGCCCGCTCAAGCGGCTCTACGACCGCCGCGCCGAGCTGATGGAACTGCTGCTTTCTGAATACGACAAATCGGAAAGAAGGTGAAAAGCCGTGAACCGTGAACCGTCAACCGTGACGAGTTAAGAACTGGTTTTATCTTGTCACGGGTGACGGTTCACGGTTCACGGTAATCAAATGGTTAAAACGATCAAGGACGACCAGCCGCGCACGTACTTCGACTGCACGAAGTGCCCGGCCTTCTGCTGCTCGATCTACGAGCGCGTGCAGGTGACCAAGCGGGACATCACGCGCCTCGCCAAGCACTTCGGCGTCACCTTCGAGGTCGCGCGCCGCCGCTACACGAAGCAGTGGGAGGACGAGCGCGTCCTCAAGAGGGTCAAGGACGTTATCTTCCCGGAGACCTGCATGTTCCTCGACCAGGAGAAGCGCGGCTGCACCATCTACCACGCGCGCCCCGGCGTCTGCCGCGAGTACCCCGACCGCGTGCGCTGCGCCTACTACGACGTGCTCCAGTTCGAGCGCCGCCAGCAGAACGACGAGACCGTCATCCCCCTCGTCCAGATCACCTTCCGCGAGGTCGAGAAGGGGCCGGAAGTGGACGACCAGTGCGAGAAGGTCTGGGAGTGGCAGCCTGAGAAGTGATAAAAGAAGCTGTTAGCTGTTAGCTGTTGGCTGTTGGCTTTTAGCTCTGAGGCCGGTACTAAGCGGTCGGCTTCTCCGGCCCCGGCTAAAAGCCAATAGCTAAAAGCTAACAGCTTCACTTATACTCAGCACTTATCACCCTTGCGGAGGTGTTCAGCAGATGCGAGAAATTTTGACGAAGATGGTGGGGAAGAAGCTCGACCTGTTCTGCGGCGGCACGTCGAGCCTGAGGGGGAAACTCGTCAAGGTGGACGAGGGCGTGGCGCACATGGTGGACGAGGACGACCAGATGTTCTACGTCGCCATCGAGCGCATCATCGTCTTCAGCGAGACCAAGTCGGGTGATCAGCGCGCGGGCTTCGTCGTCGGCTTCCGCGGTAAGTGAAGGGTCGGCCGTAAAAGGTTTCAGGCCGACCCCTCTCCGGAGGGCGTCGGCCTGACGTGCTTCGGAATCGCCCGCGAGCCTTACCTGCCGGCGGAGGCGATGAACGCCGTCCCCGGCGCGAGCGGCACGCGGCGGAAGCCGCTGAGGCGCTTCGTCCAGTACTCGTCGAAGCGCGAGTAGACGACGCCGCGGCTCGTCGAGGCGTGGTAGAAGCCGTTCTCGTCAACGACGATGCCGACGTGGCGCAGGTTGTTGAAGAAGACCAGCGTGCCGAACTTGTACTTCTCCTCCGCGGTCGGCGGCGCGAAATCATTCCAGAGGGTGCGCGCCGAGGTGCGCTCGAAGGCCACGCCCGCCTGCTGGAAGACGCTCCACACGAACCCCGAGCAGTCGTAACGGTAAGGCCCCTCCGTCCCCATCCTGTAAGGCGTCCCCAGACGCTCCTCAATCGCCGCCAGCATCGTCTGCTCGACAAAGCCGAGCTTCGCCGTCGGCACGCCGAACTGCGGCTTCAACGCTTCGGGCTCGGCCTCGCCCTCCGGCGCCGACTCGACCACGAAGATGTCGTTTTCGAGGCGCGTGCGCCCCTGTGCCTGTGTCGTGACGGTCGTGGGCTCCGCGGCGGTCGCCTGGCGCGGGCGCGTGGCAGTCTGCGCCTGTGCGGACAGTGCGAGCAGGGACAGGACGAACGTGGCCGCGAGCGGCCGGGGGAACAGTTTACAAAAAGACATCTAGGGGAACGGTCTCCTCTGCCAAAGTCTACAATTGCTCTGGGGTATTGCTGTGTTTGAGGTGGAGGCGCAGCCCTTCAGGTCTAACGCCTGAAGTCCATACTACACAACAGATACAGACGCCACCACAATCAATGTGACTGTTTCGTGACGACGCAGCAAGACCGTCTCCAAGTTTGGACGGAAAGGGGACGTGCCAATCGTTCAACTTGAAGCCGAGGGGACGGGTTCGGTACGGCAAAAGGTAAAGCAATCCACATAAACTCTTTTCCCGTGGAAATTTCCGGGCGCGGCGTGATAGCATGCGCCGCCATAAAGGAGACCGCTTTTATGCTTTTCGTCGAGAGCAGGACGGCCGACCTCAACGTCGAAAAACACCTGCGGATGCCCGTCCTCGAAGCCCTGCGGAGGCGCGGACTCGTCCCCCTGATTCGCTCGGCGCGGCTGCACTTTTTCGAGCAGGCGGCGGGCGGCGCGCAGGGCGCGCGCGAACTGGAGAGGGCGCTCGACGAGCGCGCCGCGGCCGAGGGCGAGGAGCCTTACGTGCGCGGCGATCTCTTCTCTTTTGAAGATTTCGTGCTCTACCTCATCTTCGGCGACCGTCTAGGCGGGGACGTGGCTGGGCTCCGCGCAGGGATAGTCTACGACGCGGAGACGGCCGCCCCGTCCGAGCGTCTCGAAGCTTTCTGCCGCAACGTCGAAGAGGCGTACGGGGAGGCCGCGCGCGAGACGGCGGGCTCGGGTGCCGACCCGGACTCGGAAGCGGCCCGACGTTTCGAGTGGCGTGCGCGCGAGGGGCAGACGACAAGCACGTTCGGCCGGGGCGGGGCCGTTGACGCTTCGGACGCCGCGCCGCGCCGCGCCGCCGGCACGCCGGAGCGTGCGCGCGGCGTCGAGATGCTTGAGGACGCGGCCGCGCGCGGTTTCCTACAGCGTTTGGGCGAAGCGCACGCCGACGGCCGCGCCGCAGAGTTCGTCGCGGGCGGGCGCGGGTCTGAGCAGGAGTCTCTGGTGGCGAGGCTCGCGGGCGCGGGGCTGGTGCGGCGCGAGGTGCAGGTCAGTTGCCGCAAGGACGGCCGCTCGCTCTTCCGCCTGCCTTCGACGGAGGCGCTCTCAATCGTCACGGCGAGCAACGCCGTGTGCAGCGAGTGCGGTTCGGCCGTGGCCGACGAGCGCGCGGAAGAGCTTGTGACGCCGACGCCGCTCGCCTCGTCCCTGCTGAAGGACGGCGCGTGGCTCCTGAGCAGCCTGCGCGCGATACTGTCGGGGCTCGGCGTGCCGGAGAGTCAGACCGTGCCGCGCGAGGCGCAGTCGGAGGGCGAGGCGCAGTTGTTGGCGCACGTCTCGGGCGAGCCCTTCCTGTTCGTCCTGCGCGACGGCGACTTCACGGCCGCGCACGCGCGGCGCGCGGTCGAGGGCGAGTCGGACGCGCACGCGACGCACATGGTGGTCGTCGCCGCGGGCAAGGTGCACGACGAGGCGCGCTCACGCCTGCGCGAGCACGCGCGCCGACGCTCGCGCTCCGGCAGCGAGACGGAAGTCGTCATCGTCGAGGGGCTCGACGCGGCGGCGGAGGAGCTGCGCCCGTTGGTCGAGCGTGTCGCGCAGGACGTGCTCACGCGCGAACTCTACGAGCTGGACGCGGACGCGGGCTTCGACGTGGGCTACGCGCTCGCCGCGCGCTTCCGCCTCGCGCAGCACCGGCGCGACGGCGCGCCCCAAGACCGCGCCGCCGGAGCCCGCGCCGGCAGCCCCCGAGAGTTTTGAATGGCAGGCGGGAGGCAGTAGGCAGGAGGCAGATGGCAGTCGGCAGCCGCTCCGCGTTTCGGACGTTGAAAGGTTAACTCGGAGGTCTCGACAGCGGCACTCTCAACTGCCGACTGCCTACCGCCTACCGCCTGCTGCCTACTGCTTGATTACCGTCCACCGCTGCCAATTTGACGCGAAGGCGGAAAGTGGTATTGACAACCGTGGCGTCGTCGCGAGAATCTTATGGCAGCAAGTGCCGCCCCCCAGTGCGGACTAAGCCTACAGCCCTAAAGTTAAGAAGATGAACAACCGCTCTTTTCTGCTCATGAGTTTGACGGCCGTCGTGTTTGCGCCCGCGCTCGACGCGCGCGCGCAACAGGCGACGCCGTCGCCGGCCTTCACACGACCGCGCGTCGTCAGCGCCTCGCAGCAGTCAACGCCGCCGACCGCGACGCCCGCGGTGACGCAGACGCCCGCGCCGAGACCGACGCCGACACGGCCTGCCGGAACAAGTCAGCAGGGTACCTCGCCCGCGCCGTCTGCCGCGCCCGCGCCCAACTCGACGCAGGGCGCGCAGACGACCGTGCCGCAGTACGTGCCGCCGGCCGTACCCTTGCAGCCGGCGCACCCGCCGTCACTCTCGAAGTTCCGCGAGCGCACGGCGGAGGCGCAGAAGCTTCTGAAGACGCGACTGACGCTCACGTCCTCGACGCCCAACACGGCCTTCGTCACGCTCGCCGCGCTCGAAGAGGGCTCGTCGAAGATTCACACCTTGAGCCTGCCGAAGGAGACGTTTCTCAGGCGCGGCGCCGACGTGGTGCTGACGACGGCCCAGGGGTTGAACGTGCGCTTGCAGATCGTCCGCTCGAACTACGTCAACACGGCGGTCCTCGTCTCTGAGGCGGCGACGGGCAAGCAGTTGACGCCGCTCGTCGTCGAGTACCCCATCGAGAAGTTCGGGCGCTTCCGCGAGATGGCCTACTACACCTCCGTCCACCCCGCGCTCGTCTCGCCCGAGATCACCAAGCACGGGCAGTCGTACGTGCGCAACATGCTCGACCTCGCGGCGCAGCGCCTCAAGGACAAGGGCAAGACCATCTCGCCCGAGACCGTGGACATCGCCGAGCGCCTCTGCCTCGTCGAGCACGTAGACCACGGCCGCTTCCGGGCCGAAGACCGCAAGAAGCTCTACGAGGAGGTCTACGCGCTCTACTCTTTGAACGAGCTGGACACGTACCGCTACTCGGTCAGCTCGGCGGGCGCGGGCGGGATGGTGCAGATGATCCCCTCGACGTACCAGATGGTTCGGCGCATGCACCCGGGCGTCGGCCTCAACCCGGACTTCGTCGTCGGGATGCGCAACCACGGCAACGCGCTCGAAGCGATGCTGCTCTACATGCAGGACACCTGGAACGGCCTCGCGCTCAGCGAGGAGGTGCTCGACGCGCTCGCGAACAAGTCGGCGACGCGCGCGGAGTTGATGGCCGCCGGCTACAACTCGAACCCCGCGCGGCTGCCGCTCTACCTGCGCCGCGGCGGCGCGGGCTGGCGCACGCTCATCCCGCGCGAGACGCAGATGTATCTTCAGATTTACTCCTCGGTCGAAGCGCTCATCCAGTTCAAGAACCGCGGGAGCGACAAGGCTCAGCCTGCGGGGG
>DAIRFV010000264.1:0-5473 GCA_036794905.1 Pyrinomonadaceae bacterium
CCGCGCCCGGCGGCGAATCAAGCCGCCAACGGCAGCGGGCATTAACGCCCCGGCGCGAACGTCAGCGTCGCCCAGAAACTCTCCCACTCGACGTCCGACCTGCCGGCGGCCGGGACCATGTGCAGCGTGTGGACGTAGTGCGGGCCGCCCGACTTGTCGAGCCGGAGGCTGGCGCGCCCTTCGGCGTCGGTGCGCACGCCGGCCATTTTAGACTGTGTCGCCGCGGCCGCCGCGGTCGAGCCGACGACGAGGCGGGCGCCGCCGAGCGGCCGGCCGTCGAAGAGGAGGCGCACGGGGAGCGCGTCACCTGGCCCGAGCGCGTAAGGGTCGGCCTCGGGGACGACCTCCAGCCGGTGGCCGAGGGGCTTCGCGTAGAGCGCCGCCGCGCCGCGGCCGTCCCCGACCCGCAGCAGCGTCTTCGCGTACTTGGCGTAGGTGCGCCGCTCCTCGGCGCGCCGGGCGGGCTGGCGCGCGAGCGCCTCCGCGACCGCGTCGAGACCCTCGTGCCTGACGAACTCGTCGAAGCCGGCGCGCGGCTGCTTCGTGGCGACCGGCTTGAGCACCACCTCGACCACGGCCCCGCCAGCGTCCGGAGGGGCGGTCACGTCCACGACGGTGGAGTTGCCGTCGGCGCGGAACGAAGTGAGGGCGCTCGCCCCGGCGGCCGTGACGAGCGCGGCGCGCTCGACGCGCTCCGGCTTGACCGCGCCCTCGCTCACCGGGAACGTGTCGCCCGTGTTGAGCGAGACGGCGACCCTCGCGCCGGGCGCGACCGCGAAGCGCGCCGGCACGAGCCAGAGGTCGTGCGCGAGGGCGATTCCGGTCGAGAGCAGCAGCGCCGCGACGAGCGCGGCGGCGGCGGATACGTGCCTACTTCTCATGCGATACACCTCCGTCAGTATGTCGTCCCGGCCCGTCGGCCGGGGTCGTCCCGCGGCCCCCCTCACCGGAGCAGCCTGACCACATCGTCGCGGCCGTGGCGCTCGGCGATCTGGAGCGCCGTCAGGCCGTTCTCGTCCGTCGCCCCCGCGTCCGCGCCCGCCACGAGCAGCCCCATCACGACCGCCGTGTGGCCCGCCTGCGCCGCGAACATGAGCGCCGTCCTGCCCACCGCGCTCTCGGCGTCCGCGCGCGCGCCGGCGGCCAGCAGCAGCCGCACGACGTTCAAGTGACCGCCCCCGGCCGCCCACATCAGGGCGGTCAGCCCGCCCTTGTCCCTGACGTCGGGGTCGGCCCCCTCCCCCAGCAGCTCCTTCACGGCCGCCGCGTCGCCGTTGACGACGGCGCGCATCAGGGCGATGTCCAGGTTTTCCGTGTCCTTCTGCCGTCCGCCCGTCATAGGTCCTTCCGGAAGAAAAGGGCGAAGCTCCCGAGACGCCGGCGGCGTGAGGCGAGCGGCCCGCGGCAGCGCTCACCGCCCGACCGCGGGGCCGAAGGCCGTGAGCGCCTTCGCGTCCTCCGCCCGCATGCGCTGCCGCTCATGCACGGCCAGGCGCAGTAGACAGACGCTAGCCTCGCGCCACCGGGCCTCGACCCCCGGGTCGCGCGCGACCGAGAGCAGTTCGCGCTTCGCCCTCTCGTCGTCTATCCGGTAGAGGGCGGCCAGGCAGAGCCGGCGCGCCTCCTCGTCCTCCGTCCGGGAGAAGAGGCGCGCGACGGCGGCGGCGGTTTTCGCCCCCGCCCGGGCCCCATTCTCCGCGAGGAAGCGCAGCGAGCGCCGCACCTCTTCCACGTCCAACACCACTTCGACTCGGGGGCCGGACTCCGCCGCCTCGCGCAGGAGGCGTTCGTGATAGGCCAGGCGGCGCCGGAGGTCCAGCCGCGCCTTCGGTCCGCCTTTGAACCGCTGCCCGGTACCGGAAGGTGGTGTGCAGAGGGCCTTTGGCGGGCCTGGTAGGGGCTGCCCGACGCCGTCGGCGCAACCCGCCGTCCCGACGCCCGACGCCCGCTCCGCCTGCCCCGAGGCGGGCGCGGCGGCGACGAACACGGCCGCCGCCAGCACGCAGCCCCGAATGAGTCGCGACACCTCGCCCTCCCGCCCCGCTTCCCAAAAAAGCCTACGCCCTCCTGACGTGAACGAGCACCGACCCCGGTGAGCCCGCGGCGGACCGCCCGTTAATTCTCCCCAAAAGGACCCTCGCGCGGACGCCGCCCTCCGCCGACGGTACGGTGCAGTCGAAGCTCTGCGCCGGCGCCTGGCCCGACGCGAAGCCGGTGACCCGCTCCCGCAGCTCTTCGGCCAGGGCGGCTGGCGCCACGTCGGCGAAAAAGTTCTTCCCCGCAACCTCCGACGCCCGGAAAAGCGGCTCCTCGCCCCGCGGGGGCTCGAAACCAATCACCGTGCCGGCGTCGTCCAGCTCCCACAGGCCGAAGGGCACGGCCCTGTCATGCGCTGCTTCACCCATACACTTTTTCGTTCGCCCGCGGGCCGGCTCAGTCTTCCCAACCCGCGGGCGCAAGCGGCCGCGAGTCGGCCGGAACCCACCCCGCCTCGGTCGCGCCGTAGCCGACGGCGGCGATGGTGAGGGCGGTGTCGAGGTCGTCGTACGAGCCGACCGGCTCTGACCCCGACGCACTGAGCCGGCCGCCGCGGCCTCGCGGCTCGACGCGCACTTGGAAGGCCCCCGCCGCGACCGCTTCGGCGCCAGCACCGCAACGAATCGTCACGATGCCGCGCGGCGTGTCGGCCATGATCAGGCCCCTTGAGGACTCTGACAGTGCTTTGTCCGCCCGCATCCCCCGACTCCCCCGCCTAGTTTCACCCGCCGGCGAACTGCGGGCCGAGCGCGGACTCCAGCGCCCTAATGACGCCCCGGTTGCCGCCTACGTAGAGCACGATCAGCCGGCCGCCTTTGTAGAAGTGGGGCGGCCCTGTCCACGACATCATGCTCGTGCCCACGCTCGAGCCGGACGGGTCGACGAGACGAGCCTCCCGCTCGGCCGCCTCCGCATTCGCGTATTCGAAAACCTGCACCTGCTCGCCGTGCATGGTCAGCGCCCGGCCTCTCACCGAGAAGAAGGGCTGTGATACTCTGCCCGCGCGCCTGACGCGCGCCCCGCCGGCGCGCAACCCGCCGATCAGACCCTTCAGATCCTTCACCGGGCCGGCCCGCTGGGCCGACCGTCGCACGCCCGCTTCAGCGCCGAAGCGGGCGTGGCTTGCGCCGGGTTCATGACACAGTCCGGACGCCTCTGGACTGCTGATAATCAGTAGTACCCCGACGAAGAGAGCGACCTTCTTCTCCCGTTTCACGTCCCCCTTCCTTTCGGCGGGCGAGCCGCATCGCGCCTCGCCCCTTCCGTGTTCGTCACACGTTGCGCGCGTGCCAGAGCGCGTCGAGAAACATGCCGATGCCGAGCAGCGCGAGCACGGTGGCGTCGTTAAAAAGATGCTGCTGCCCCATGCCGAAGAGAGTCCCGCCCGTCAGCTGCGTGACCCACGCGCCCAGAAGCGCGAGAAAGGCCAATGTGAGCAGAACTCTGCCGATGTAAACGGTAACGCGCGCGCCGGAAGTCGTACTCATGTTCTTGTCCTCCAGGGCTTGGTCTGGTATCAGCGTTAAGACATTTCGCCGAAAAAATATACGGGGCGCAGCGGCCCGGCGTGAGCCGCGCGTCACCATCTCGCAGCCGGGTTAGAACAGTCGCGCCCCACGTTCCAGAGCAACGCCGTCGACGTGCCGAAGATGACCGGCGTCGCCAGATGAATCGCCGCCGGGAAGAGGTAGCCGCCGGCCGGCGCGGGCAGCGACCACGTGACGGCGATGGCCGCGCCGATGGGTAAGGCCGGACTGAGGAGCGCCATCCGGCGCGGGAAGTGCGTGCGGCGGAACAGGACGGCCGCGGCGAACCAGAGCGAGCAGGCAGTCAACGAGAAGACGCACACGCCGAACGGCACGAGCAGGTAGCCTCGCGCCGCCTCCCAGACAGTCCGCGCCCCGTCCCCGCCCTGCGCCTCGGCCGCCGCAACGGCGAACGCCAGCAGGTAGTGGTAGACCGCACCGGCGGCGAAGAAGTTCGAGAGGAGCAGGAAGGGCGGCACGGACCAGCGAGCGCCGGCCGGCCTGACCCCTTCGTACAACTGCCAGACCCCGACGATGAAGGCCGGGATCAGGAAGGCGCCGTAGCCGCCGACGCGCAGCCGCCATCCCGGGAGCGCCGAGAGGGCGCCGAGGTCGGCCGAGGCCGCCTCGGCGCCGCTGACCGGGAGCCCGAGCATGACGACGTCGGCCGCGAACACGAGCGCCGCGGCGGCCAGGGCCGCCGCCCCCGCCCACCTCAGCCGACTTCGCTCGCCGTCGGTCACAACAAACCCCCTCCGCAGGTCCCGCCGGGCCGCCGCGCGCCCCGCCGCTGGCATACCCGTACAGGGTATCACAACTTGCGGGACGGGCGTAGGCCCGTCCGCCCCTTCAGAACGCGCCGCGGGGCGTGTAGCGCCGGACGGTTTCTCCGGCGCCCGAGGCCGCGCAACACCCGGACGGCTTGCGCGGCGGTGTCCGGTCCGCCCGGCGGGCGCGGCGGTCAAGACGCCCCCCTTTCAACGCCGAGGCCCGCCTATGATGACCGCGGCGGGTGACGCGGCCTCGGGCGACGCAGGGCCGCGCCGCCCGCCGGCGACGGGCGGCTCACGCGCCGGCCCGCGGGGTGAGCCGGTGTTCGAGTACGGACAGCACCTAACCCGCACTCCTCGCGCGTGAACTCCCGGCCCTCATTACTTCCCTTCCCGGACGTCGCCCGTCCGCGCAGTGTGCTCAGACGATGTAAGTCTGCCAGGCCCCGTACTGCCCCCTCACCCGCCCGCGCGGCAGACTGAGCGCGACTAGGGCGACGCCCGCGGCCATGTCGTTCCACCGCGCGCCCGCGGTGAACCCGCCGAGCACCCACGGCGCGACGAGCAGCCACGCCCCGAAGAGGAGGTTGAGGAGGCGCGCGGCGCGGGCCACTTCTGCGGTCGCGACGAGGGCGAACGTCACGACGAGCGCGCCGGCGAGCCTGTCGCTGTCCGACGCCCGGCCCGCGGTGCCGAAGAAGTCGGGCGCGAACATCAGCCAGCCCCCCAGCCCCGCCGCGGCCAGCAGGTGCCAGTTGCCCGCGAGCCACCCTCCGAATATCTCCCCCGGCCGCGACCAGCCGAAGGGCGTCAGCCGCTCGTCCCGGCGGCCCCCCTCGTCTGCGCCGCCGAGCCAGAACGTGCGCCAAAGCGGCTTGCCCTCGCGCCGCGCGCGCGAGAGGAACTGGGCCATCGCCACCACCTCGTCGAGCGTCGCCGGCACCATCGCGAGCATCGCGACGGCGGCCAGCAGGCAGAGGAAGCACCAGGCGCCGACCGAGAGGGGTTGCAGGATGACCAGGACGATGCTCGTCACGCCCAGCGGGACGACGAGGACGGCGAAGAACGTGACCATCCACGGCATGGTCCGCCAGCGCGCGCGGTCGCCCATGAAGCCCATCAGGATTTCGAGCAGGTAGG
>DAIRFV010000264.1:5573-8806 GCA_036794905.1 Pyrinomonadaceae bacterium
GTCCGCCAGCGCGCGCGGTCGCCCATGAAGCCCATCAGGATTTCGAGCAGGTAGGCGGCCGCGCCCAGTCCCGCGTCTGAGACCGGAAACATCTTCGACACGTCGGACTGGAGCACGCGGCGAGTCCCGTCGCCGAAGAGCGGGTCCCAAACTTCGTCGATGTGCCCGAGCTGGAACGCCGCCATGTAGCGCGAGGCGAAGAACCCGACGGCCGCGAGCAGGATGATGGGCGCGCGCTGCAACCAAGTCGAGGGGTTGTAGGACCAGCCGGGCGGCACGTCCGGCCCCCCCGCCATCACCGACATGTCCATGCCGGGCATCATGGTGACGAGGACGGCGAAGGCGACGACGAGGGCTCCGACGAGGCTGTCGTTGAGGTAGGCGGCCGGCGAGGTCGTCCAGAAGACGAGCGGCGCGAACATCAGCCAGACGCCCACGACGGAGACCACCCACCGCGCGTACGTGTTCAGTCGCGGGATGAAGGCCAGGACAGAGAGGATGATTACGGCCGCGCCGCTCGCGTAGTCGCTCAGGGCGAGCGGGCCGCCGTAGCCGAGAGTCGGCGGGCTCGACACCAGCCAGAGGCCGAGGAGCAGGTTTACGAACGAGGCCCAGAGGGAATCGAGGTACATCGCCCGCCCGTGGTCGGCGCCCCCCATCGCCGCCATCCCGCCATGGACCATACTCGTCCCGTGACCGACGCCCGTCTCTTCCCCGCCCGCCGCCCCGCCCGATGTCTCTTCACGCCCCTCGCCCGTCAAGCCGTGCCCGCCGGCCACGTGCGCGGCGTGTGCCCTCGCCCCAGGCTGACGCACGTCCGAGGCGTCGCCCTCCTGTTCCGCCGAGGCGTGCGCGTGCTCGTCGCGCTCTCCGCTCACGGCGCGCCTCCCGCGTCCGCCCCCTGCCCGGCGAGCCACTCGGGCGGCTCTAGGTCGTTCTCGCGGTAGAAGCCGAGCGGGTCGGCCTTGAGCGCGGCCACCATCTTCGGGATCGTGGCGCGCAGGGATCGCTTCGGCCCCCATCCGAGGAGCGTGCGCGCGCGCGTGACGTCGAGCGCGTAGTGGTCGTTGGCGCGCTCGATCATCCACGGCTTGATGAAGGGGTCGGCGCCGGGGAGTCTCTCCATCACCCACGCGCCCGCCTTCGCCAGCGCCGAGAGCGGGCCGGGGACTTCCAGCGTCTCCCAGCCCTCGCCGTGGATGAGGCGGGCGAACGTGTGCTGGAGCTCGTCGTAGCTGAGCACCTCCGGCTCGCCGAGCAGGATCGGCACTACGGGCGGGAGTTGGGCGCGGCGTTCGACCGCCATCTCCACGGCGGCGACCAGGTCGTCCATGTGCATGAAGGACTGACCGTGCGAGGTGCTCCCGGAGTAGATTCGGCTCGTGAGCCGCCCCTCGTAGATGCGCTTGATCTGGTTCGCCAGCGGGATAGAGTGACACAGGTCGTCGTAGACGCCGGAGATGCGCAGGAGCACGGCGGGAATCTCGCCGCGCTGCTCGCTGATGAGCCGCTCGGCGCGCACCTTCGACTCGGGGTACGCCCACGTCGGCTCTAAGGGACAGTCTTCGTCGATGAACAGCCCCGGCTCACCCGGTCGGTGGACGAGCATCGTGCTGGAGAAGACGAACTGCTCGACCCGGAGGCCCGCCTCGCCGAGGCCCCGGAGCAGGCGTTCGGTGCCGCGCACGGTGATCTCGTCGTACTTCTCGCTCGGCGCGCCGAAGAAGTCGTAGTAGGCGGCGAGGTGGATGACCGAGGCCACGCGCGAGCCGTGGTGTTCGCGGATGACGCGCAGGCCCTCCCGCACGCTCTCGTCCGAGGTGATCTCGACGGGGACGTAGGTGCAGCCGGGCGGGGGCGGCGCGGGCGCCTTGCGGTCGAAGCCGACCACGTCGCCGAAGCGGCCGGCGAAGCGCCGCATGACTGCCTGCCCGATCCTCCCGTTGGAACCTGTGACGATGACGATCCCGCCCTCATTCTCCACGGCCGTCCCTCCCCGTCGAGCTGCCTCAAGGTTTATAACTCAGTGTCGGCCCAACCTCGCTTCACGACCCCGGCGGCTGCCGTTCAGCGCCACAGCCGCACGCCCGCCACGAAGCGGACCTGACTCGGGTCGCCGCCGTCCTGCCGCACGAGGGCCGCGGTCCCGAAGAAACTGCGCTCGAACGAGACGCCGAAGTACGGCGCGACCTTGCGCCGGATTTCGTAGCGCAGGCGCAATCCCGCCTCGACGTTGTTGAGCCCGCTGCCGACCCCGAACCGCTCCACCCTCTGCGCGGCGACGTTGGTCTCGAAGCGCGGCTGGAGGACCCAGCGCTGGGTCACGAGGAAATCCCTGGCGAACGAGACGCGCCCCGAGACGTCGCCCTGGTGGGAGACGAACATCGCGGACTCGAAATCCCAGCGGTTGGGGACGAACCCCTCGATCCCGACGACGGCGTGCGCGCGCGTCACGTTGGCCCCCCGGGAGCCGTGCGTCTCGACGCGGACGCCGACCTGGAAGTCGTAATACTTCTTGACGAAGCGCCCGTAGAGCAGTTGCAGGTCGATGTCGTACTCGGCCTTGAAGGCCGTGTCGCGCTCGCCCTCGCTCTTGAACCAGACGCGGTTGAAGTCGCCGCCGCGCCAGCCCTCGACGTCCCAGCGGAAGTCGCCGCCGTCGCGCGCCGGCCGGATCTCCAGCACGTCGGCGAGCAGGTAGGTGTGCTTCATCTCGTCGTCTACGGGGCTGGGCCAGTCCTCGCCCGGCGACAGGTTGCCCTGCCCGCTCCCCTGCCCGCCGGTCTGGCCGGAAGAGGGCGCGGCGGCCGGCGTGGGGCCTGGAGTCGCGGCCGGACTTGCAGCCGGGGGCGTGGGCGTCGGGGTCGGCGTCTGGCCGGCCGGCGCGGGGTGTCCGGTGTGCTGCCCCCCCAGCGCCGGGGCGTCCGCCGCGCCGAGCAGGCAGACGAAGATGAGCGGCAGGGCGGTTCGCAAGTATGCCC
Organism: Pyrinomonadaceae bacterium; assembly: GCA_036794905.1. Taxonomy (GTDB): domain Bacteria; phylum Acidobacteriota; class Blastocatellia; order Pyrinomonadales; family Pyrinomonadaceae; genus QHXN01. Next base: position 8,555 of record DAIRFV010000264.1, read on the forward strand.
TCATGAACGCACCTCCGTCCCCCCGGCCGACACCTCGACGATGCGGAACATGCCGGTCTCCATGTGCAGGAGCAGGTGGCAGTGGAAGGCCCAGCGGCCGGGCGCGTCGGCGGTGACGGCGACCGAGACGCGCTCGGCCGGCTTGACGATGACCGTGTGCTTGCGCGGCAGGTACTCGCCCGCGCCGTTCTCCAGGTGCATCCACATCCCGTGCAGGTGGAACGTGTGCTCCATCATCGTGTCGTTGACGAA
>DAIRFV010000519.1:0-2261 GCA_036794905.1 Pyrinomonadaceae bacterium
GCAGTAGGCAGATGGCAGTAAGCAGTTAAAGACAATAAAGGGCCTGAAACAGACGGAGGCGGCGAGTAACGAATCTCGCCGCCTCCGTCTGTTTATGACAGACGCATCGTCTTTAGGACGGACGCATCAAGGAAGACTTTCTGCCCTTAACGGCCCACTGCCATCTGCCTACTGCCTACTGCTTTTTCACGCGACGAGCAGGCGGAGGCCGGCGAGTCCTCTGGAGTTGGCGGCGCGGAGGGATTGGGGCGAGGCTTCGGAGAGCATGCGGCCGACGGCGGCGGCGTTGACGGCCTTCGAGAAGAGGTGACCCTGTGCGTATTCGCAGGAGAGCGCGCGGAGCCGCGCCCGCTGCTCCTCTGTCTCGACGCCCTCGGCGACGACGCGCAGGCCGAGGTTGCGCGCGAGCAGGAGGGCGGCGCGGACGACCTCCATGTTCTCGGCCGCGCCGCCCATCCGGTTGATGAAGGAGCGGTCGATCTTGAGCGTCGTCGAGGGGAAGCGGCGGAGGCGTGAGGGCGAAGAGTGGCCGGTGCCGAAGTCGTCTATGCTCGACTCGACGCCGAGCGAGCGCAGCTGCCGCAGCGTCTCGTCGGTCTGCCCGCTCTCCTCCGTCAAGACCGACTCGGTGATTTCGAGCTTTAGGCTTTCGGCCCTGAGCCCCGTCGTCGCCAGAGCCTTCTCGATCTGTTCGCACAGCTCGGGGTTAGCGGACTGGCGGCCGGAGAGGTTAACGCTCACGTACATCGCGGCCGCGCCCGGGAACTGCGTCTGCCACTCGCGCATCTGCCGGCACGCCTCTTCGAGCGCCCAGCGCCCGATGGGGAGCATAAGCCCCGTCCCCTCCGCGACAGGGATGAACTCGTCGGGCGCGATGAAGCCGTGCGCCGGGTGGCGCCAGCGCAGCAGCGCCTCGAAGCCCATCGTCTCGCCCGTCCCGAGCGCGACGATGGGCTGGTAGTAGACGGCGAACTCCCTCCGTTCGAGCGCGCGCCGCAAGTCCGTGTTCGCGTGCAGAAGCTTGACGGCGCGCGCGCGCATCGCCTTCTCGAAGACCCCGCGCCCGCCGAGGTCGGAGGGCAGCGCCGGTTCCTTCCGGATGAGCTGCGCGATGGCAGAGACCTCGCGTGTGTCAGTCGCGTTTTCGAGCATGATGTTGAACTCGTCGCCGAAGTCGGTAAGAAGAGAGTGCTGTACGCACGCCCCTGCTTCGGCAACGGCCGTGCCCGAGTGTGCGCCCGTCCGGATTCCCGTTTTCAATAGGAAATTAGGATTTCTGAAGTTTCAGGCAGGCGCGGACGGTTCAGGCAACCGGTCAGGATGAAACCGGCCGCATGTCAGTTTGAGAGATTTCAGTCTCCTGGTCTTGCGGCGGACGCCGACCGTGCTTACTTTGGGTTGAGCCAGAGTATAAGATGGGGCTATGGACTCTGCACTCCCCCTTCTCGGCCTCGGCTTCGTGCTCGGGCTCAAGCACGCGACCGAGGCCGACCACCTTGTCGCCGTCTCGACCATCGTCAGCGAACACCGTTCGATCTGGCGCTCGGCGGCCGTCGGGGGGCTGTGGGGGTTGGGTCACACCGCTTCGCTCTTCGTCGCGGGCGCCGTGCTCATCGCGCTGCGCGTCCAGATACCCGAAGGCGTCGCGACCGCGCTCGAACTCCTGGTGGCGCTGATGATCGTGTTGCTCGGCACGCGCATCCTCTACCTCGTGCTGCGGCGCCGGCGAGACGTGCACGTACACGAGCACGCGCACGACGGGCGGATGCACACGCACCTGCACTTCCACGGCCGCCAGGACGCGCACGCCACCGCCGACGCGCACGCCGTCTCGCACGCGTGGCACCGAGGGCTTTGGGGCTGGCGCCCGGTGGCGGTCGGGGCGGTGCACGGGCTGGCGGGATCGGCCGCGTTGACGCTCTTCGTGCTGGCCGAAGTCATGCGCGGCGGGTCGAAACTTTTGGGGTTCGCCTACCTGCTTATCTTCGGCGCGGGCTCAATCGGCGGGATGCTTCTGATGAGCACGCTCGTGGGGCTGCCCTTCGTCCTCACCGCACGGCGCTTCCGCCGCATAGACATCCCCGTCCGCCTGCTCGCCGGAGCCGCCAGCGTCATCTTCGGGCTCTACTACGCCTGGGAGGCGACCAGCGGCCTCTGAAACGATTAATAGTAGGCAGGTGGCAGTAGGTAGTAGGCAGTACGCTCCGCGTTTCGGATGTTGAAAAGTCGGTGCGGAGTTTGGACTTTAAGGTTCTTAACTG
>DAIRFV010000520.1:0-2258 GCA_036794905.1 Pyrinomonadaceae bacterium
TGGTACGACTTCCTCAAGTACGAGCTGAAGCCCGACAAGGTCAACTTCAACTACATCCGCCCGCCGTCGGCCGACCCCGTCGAGCTCGACATCGACCACGAGCGCTACGCCCGGCTCGCGCGGATGATCGACGACGACTCGCGCCACGCCGTCCTCAAGAATAACTACGGCGGCGAGGCCGGCTACTTCAAGGCCGCCATCGACATCTACATGCACGGCCTCATCGACCGGGCGCAGCGCGAGCAGAAGGCGCAGATGACCTGCTACGCGGGCACGGCCGGCGCCGTCATCTACGACGAGGGCACCGTCTCCTCCTGCGAGAACAAGGCGGCCGTCGGGAACCTGCGCGACCACGACTGGAACTTCCAGTCGCTCTGGCGTACGGAGGCGATGAAGGCGCGGCGCAAGGAGGCGGCCGACGGCTGCTTCTGCACGCACGAGTCGAACAGCTACTACCCGAGCCTGCCGTTCAACCCGAAGCACCTCATCCAGATCAAGCGCCTTGAGCGCGAGATGAAGAAGGCGAGCCGGAAACTCGCCCAGCAGGAAGCGACGACCGACGGCGTGGCCGTCAAGGCTTGAAGGCGCCTTCGTTCGAACCACCCGAGATGTCCGGCGCGCGCTTACCGAAGATACTCATCATCTCGTCCGACACCGGCGGCGGTCACAAGTCCGCCGCGGCGGCCATCGTCGCAGGCGTGCAGAAGTTCTGGGGCGGCGACTCCTACGCCGTGCGCGTCGTGAAGGCGGTCGAAGAGTCGCACCGCCTCTCGGCGAAGCTCGTCGGGGTCTACAACTGGGTGCTCCGCAACCGGCAGCACTGGATGAAGTACCTCTACTGGTGCGTCAACCGCTTCCGCCCCGAGACGCGCGAGTTCTTCCACCGCCGCAGCATCGGGTTCGTCCGCGACCTCTTCGAGCGCTGGTGCCCGCACGTCGTCGTCAGCGTCCACCCGCTCACGCAGCACATTTTCGCGCGCGTCCTCAAGGAACTCGGGCTCGCGGACAAGGTGCCGCTCGTCACCGTCGTCACAGACCCCTGCTACGGCTTCTGGAAGGGCTGGGCGTGCGACGACGTGACCCTCTACCTCGTCGCCAGCGACGAGGCCAAGCAGCAGCTCATCGACTACGGCATCCGCCCCGAGCGCATCAAGGTCTCGGGGATGCCCGTCCACCCGAAGTTCGAGCTGCCGGACGAGCGCTCGGCTCAGGCCGCGCGCCGCGAGCTGGGGCTCGACCCGCAGAAGTTCACCGTCTTCGTCAACGCGGGCTGGGTCGGCGGCGGCAACATCCCGCAGATATTCAGGGAGCTGGTGCGCGGCGAGCTGGACGTGCAGGCCATCTTCCTCGCCGGCCGCAACGAGGAGCTGCGCACTGAGGCCGAGTCGATTGCCGCGGGCGCGAAGTTCCCCGTCAAGGTCATCGGCTACTCCGAGCAGGTCGAGCAGTTGATGCAGGCGGCCAACGTGATGGTCTCCAAGCTCGGCGGCCTGACCACCTTCGAGGCGCTCGCCTGCCGCGTGCCCATCATCGCCGACACGACCACGCCGCCGATGCCGCAGGAGTCGGGCGCGGCGACGATGCTCGCGCGCCGGGGCGCGGGCGTCCTGCTCAAGCGCGCCGCCGACATCGTGCCCGAGGTGCGCCGGATGGTCGAAGACTCGCGCTACTACGCCAACCTGCGCGCCGCCACCGCCGGACTCGCGTTCCCCGACGCGACCCGCCGCATCGTCGAAGAGATCACGGCGCTCATCCCCGCGCCGCTCGCCCCCGAAGAGGAGCCCGCGCACTTCGAGACCCGCCCGGCCTGAAGGGGCGGCGAAGTTGACGCGCCCTCCGCCTTTAAGCTTTAATCGAAGACGTTCTATTCATCAGCAAAACGCGCACGCCGAACCTTCGAGGGTACGCGCGCGTGTGCGTCGAACGGGAGACGGTCGCTTTGAGTCTTCTTCTGGAAGGGAAGCGTGCGTTCGTGACGGGCGGGACGCGGGGCCTCGGCGCCGCCATCTGCGAGGTCTTCGCTCGCGAGGGCGCCGACGTGGCCTTCAACTACCACACGCGCGAAGATTTGGCCGAAGAGACGAAGGCCAGGATCGAGGCGCACGGGCGGCGCGCCCAAGCCTTCAAAATCTCCGTCACCGACCGCGTCGCGCTGAAACACATGACGAGGGAGCTGGTCAAGGAGTGGGGCGGGCTCGACATCCTCGTCAACAACGCCGCCATCAACCGCGGCGACAACTTCGCGACCACCACCGACC
>DAIRFV010000265.1:0-8778 GCA_036794905.1 Pyrinomonadaceae bacterium
GCACGGCTTAAAGACATGATGCTTTAAGCCGTGCCTCTGTGCCTGCGGTGGTTAATTTTGCTTACTTCGACGCGGCGGTCGTGCCGACGTACTCCCAGTGCCACGGCTCGTAGTAGTAGGGGCGGAAGCCGAAGCGCTCGGCGTTCGCGACGAGCCAGCGGTAGGCGGGCGTCTGCACCTGTAGGGCGCGGTTGGAGTCTTTGGTCTCGACGGGCTCGCCGCCGACGTAGAGGTCGAGGGCGCGACCCGTGAAGTGCGGGCTGTTGACGGCCAGTCCCGCGCGGCCGGAGCCGGGAGACTGCGCGCGCAAGGAAGCCTGGTGCTCGCGCGAGCGGAAGGAGGAGATGATCTTGAGGAACTTCTCCTCGGGCGCCAGCTCGCCCGCGGCCGTCACCTTCAGACCCAGGCCGGGGTCGGCCGCGGCCGCCGCGACCATGCGCTTGTAGGCGGCGTAGGTCTCGCGCTCGACCTGCCGGAGCGCGTCGGCGCGCGTCGGGTCGTAGAAGTCCGAGGCGGGCGCTTGCAGCAGGCGGTCGGGCGTCGCGTACTCCTTGTGCTTCAGGCGCGCGCCCTGCCACGTCGAGACCATGCGGTAGAGCGTCTCGCCGTCGAGCACGCCGCTCGGCCGGAGCCCCGCCTGCGTCTGCCAGCGCGAGAGCGCCGAGGCGAAGTCCGACCCGGCGGCCTCGTCGCCCGTCTCAAGCGTCCGGGAGATGAGCGGCGTGTAGAGGTACCAGCCGCGCTGCTGCTTCCCGCCGAAGGCCCAGCCCAGCTCGTACTTCAGGGCCGTGTTGCGCGCGGCCGCTTCGGCGAAGAGCGAGGCGTCCTTCTTCTCCGGGGCGGGGGCGGCGGCGACGTCGTCCGTCCTCTTCTCGACGACGAGGGGCTGCACGGCGGCGCCCGCGGCCGAAGGGGCTCCCGCCTGCGACTGGCCGCGGCCGCCGACCGCGAAGAGCATGGCGAAGGTCACGAGCCCTGCGAGCACGACGGCGAACACGGCGAGTTGGGTCTTCTGCTGTCTCATCCTTGAACTCTAAACCGCCCGGCCGAACTTTGGAGGATTATAGCCCGAAAATCGTGGAGAGGTTAGCTTCACGCGTACGGCAATTGAGATGCGCGGGGGGCACCCGCGGTTCGTCAAAGACGCCCGGCTTTGGCCCCCGCGGGCGCGTCCGCAAAGTCTACGGTCAGACTGCGCGCCTCGGCGCCGACTCTGTTAGAATGGCGCCGCCGGAACGAGCCGCGCGGATTTCAAACGGCGCGGCGCGCGCCCGGTTCCTGACAACACTTCCCAAAGCAGGCGGAGAAGGCTACAGAGATGCCACTTGAGTCAAACAGCGCGGCCAGCGTCTCGCCCGCGCTCGTCTTCGAGCTGGAGAACGGCAGCACTTTCACCTTCAACTTCCAGATGGACGGCCGCGTCACCGTCATCGGCTTCCAGGAGGGGCGCGCCGTCACCGGCACCCTCTCCGAAGAGCAGGCCGCCGAACTGCGCGACGCCATCGGCGAGTACATACATAAGAGGAACGGATGAGGGGTGTTGGGTTCCGGGTTTTAGGCGTTGGGTACATCTGCCTCCTCTTACCCAACACCTAAAACCCGGAACCCAACACCCCTCTCCCCTTGACCCCCGCGCCCCCGGCGGGCAAGATTTCAGCCTATGTTTTACCGAGTTCCCTCCGCGGAGTCGTCCGGCCGCGTCTTCCGTCTTCAAACAATAGCCCTCGTCATACTGCTGCTGGCGTCGCCGCTGCCGCGCGCGCGCGCGCAAGGAGAGGCCGCCGTCTTCGAGCGCGACCTCGACGCGGCGGCGCCCGTCGAGCTGCGCGTGAAGAACCGCACGGGGCGCGTGACCGTTTTGGCCGAGGAGGAGTCGAAGCGCGTCTCGCTGCGCGCGACTTCGGCCGCCGGCGTGGCGGTGACCGAGCGCGACGTGCGCGTGGCGACCGTGGCCGGCGCCATCCAGATCGAGGTCGAGCGCGAGGGCGCGGCGCCCAAGCGCTCCGCTGACGGGAGGGAGATCGTGCCGAGCCCGGCGCAGGTCGAGCGCGAACGCATCGACCTGACGGTGCGCGTGCCCGCGCGCTCGCGCGTGTGGGTCGAGACGGAGGCGGGCGCCGTGGATGTCGTCGGCAACTGGGCCTCCGCCGAGGCCAAGACCGAGACCGGCACCATCCGCGCCGACGTGCCGCTGGACGCACTGCGCTACAGCTTCCGCTGGACGCTCAGCCGCCCGCGCTTCTTCTCGGAGGTCGAGCTGCCGAAGGTGAAGGAGAAGCGCGGCGGCGTCTACGAAATCTCTGGCCGCTTCCCCGAGAAGGAGAAGGGGAAGAAGAAGAAGGACGAGCCCGAGCCTTTAGAGGAGGAGTCGGACGAGGCGGCGGCCGTCGAGGGCGCCGCTGTCGAAACGCCGACGCCGGCCGCGCCGGCGGTGGAGACGGTCAAGAAGGAAGAGGTCAAGAGGGCGGAGCCGCCGAGTAAGGACGAGCTTCAGAAGGAGGAGCGCAGGAAGAGGGAAGAGGCCAGGAAGGATGAGGAGCGCAGGCGCGAGGAGGCCGAGCGGAAGGAAGAGGAGGCCGAGAAGAAGGAAGAGGCGCTGAAGAAGGCGCGCGAGGAGCGCGCGAAGGCCGCGAGGGCCGCGGCCGAGAAGGCTTTGAAGGAGACGCAGATTAAGTTGAACCTTGAGACGGCGCGCGGCGTCCTCCTCTTCGGCGTCAAGGACGAGGCGCGCGTCCCCTCCGACCTGCGCGAGCGCACGCTGACGGACGCCGCCCGCGCCATCATCCGCAGCGGCGACACCGAACTGACGGACGCCATCCGCAAGGTCGCCCCGCGCCTCGTCGGCGAGTACGCCGAGACGCTCGGCGACCGCCGCGGCGGCCCCACGCTCGGCGCGCGAAGCGCGAGCCCCTTCGACGTGCGCACGCCCGCCGGCTCCGCGCTCGCGCGCGTGCAGGCGCGCGTCACAGACCGCACGGGTCGCGCCGTGACGGGGCTCACGGCCAAGGACTTCACCGTCACGGAGGGCGGCGTCGAGCGCGCCGTCCGCGAGGTCACGCCGACGACCGCGCCCTTCAACCTCGTCCTCCTCCTCGACGTGTCGGGCAGCGTCGAGGAGCGCATCGACTTCATCCGCAAGGCCGCGCTCGCCTTCCTCAACACGGCGGGCCCGCAGGATCGCATCTCCATCATCAGCTTCCGCGACGACGTGCAGCAAGTCTCCGAGTTCACGGCCGACCGCGGGGTGCTGACCGAGCGCATCAAGGACATTCAGGCGGGCGGCGCCACCGCGCTCTACGACGCGCTCGGCTACTCGCTCGTCCACGTCCTGCGCCCGCTGCGCGGCGAGCGCACGGGCGTCGTGGTGCTCTCGGACGGCGACGACAACCGCTCGTTCCTCTCGTTCCCCGTCATCGAGGAAGCGGTCTACGAGACGGGCGCCATCATCTATCCGCTTTATGTTCCGTCGGGGCTCATCCCCTCTTCGAGCGCGCCGGCCGCCACCTCGACGCTCGACCCGACGCGCACGCGCTTCCTCGAACTCACTTCGCGGGCGGAAGAGGAAGGGGCGCGGCTCGCCGAAATCTCGGGCGGCCGTTACTACCCCATCACGCGGCTCGAACAGTTGCAGCGCGCCTACGACGACGTGGCCGCGCAACTGCGCACGGCCTACACGATCACCTACGAGACCGACCCGGCGGCGCGCCCGGACTCGCGCGTGCGCGTGAAGGTCGCGCGCGAGGGCGCGAGCGTGCGCCTGAGCCCCGCGGTCGCCGTCGCCGCCGCCGCGACGAGCCCCGCGCAGTAGGCTTTCCAGAACAAGGGGCGAGATGTTTTTGAGTTCTTCTGTCCTGCGCCGTGGAAGGCTTCTCCTCCTCGCGCTGCCGCTCGCGCTGCTCCTCTCGGCGGCCGCCCTCGGCGCGCGCGGAGCGCGCACGCAGCCGCCCCCGCCCGCTCGGGAAAATCAACAGACAGTCCAGACGCCGACGCCCACCCCGACGCCTGGCCCGACGCCGGAACAGACGCCGGAACAGACGCCGACCCCGGAGGCCACGCCGAGCCCTTCGCCGAGTCCCGGCCCGACGCCAACTCCGACGCCCGAAGAGGCCGAGCAGGTCGAGCGCATCGACACAGACCTGACGAGCGTGTTGCTGTCGGCGACGGACAAGAAGCGGCAGTTCGTCACGACGCTGCGCGCCGAAGACCTGCGCCTGCTCGAAGACGGCGTCGAGCAGCGCATCAGCTCCTTCGAGCGCGAGACGGACGCGCCGCTCTCGCTGGCCCTGCTCGTGGACACCTCGGCCTCGCAGGAGCTGGTCTTGAAGGACGAGCAGGAGGCGGCGTCCGCCTTCATCCGCTCCGTGCTCCGACCCGCGAAGGACGCGGCGGCCGTCCTCTCCTTCACCGGCGTCTCGCGCATCGAACAGGGGCTCACCGCGGACGCCGCGCCGCTGCTCGCCGCGGTCAACTCGCTCAAGGTGCGCTGGACGAACAAGAGCCCCGAGTGCATGGATCGCGACGCCCCGGACATCGTGCGGCTGCGCTGCGGCACGGCCGTGTGGGACGCCGTCGTCATCGCCATCCGCGAGGTGCTCGCCCGGACGCCCGAGCGCGCGCGCCGCGCCATCATCCTCCTCTCGGACGGCGACGACTACGACAGCCGCGTGCGCCTCTACCAGGCGGTCGAGTACGCCGGCCGCCACAACACGGTCGTCTACGCCATCGGCATCCGTGACGAGAAGTTCCCCGGCGGGCAGATGCGCAAAGACTTCCTCAAGAACCTCGCCGAAGAGACCGGCGGCCGCGCCTTCTTCCCCAAGCGCCCCGCAGACCTCCCCGCCGCCTTCGCCCAGATCGAGCAGGAGCTGCGCGCGCAATACCTCATCTCCTACACCCCCACCAACCGCGCCCGCGACGGCAGCTACCGCCGCCTCCAGATCGAAATCACCAACCCCCAACTCAAGAAGCAGAACCTCCGCCTCTCCTACCGGCAGGGCTACTACGCGAAGGTGCCGTAGGTGGGTAAGAGGGTGTTGGGTGCTGGGTGTGAGGTGTCGGGTAAGAGCGGACTGTCGTCCCCGGCACCCAGCACCTCACACCCAGCACCTTCCTTACTGCCATCTGCCACCGCCTACTTGAATTTTCCCCCTCCATCCTTCATCCTTCCCGTCACGATGTCTCGCCCCCTTCTCATGTCTCTGTTCGACGAGACGGAGCGCCGGCCGCTGTCGGTCTCCGAGCTGACCACGCAGGTGCGCGGGGCTCTGGAGAGCCGCTTCGCGTCCGTGTGGGTCGAGGGCGAGATCAGTAACTTCCGGCAGGCGGCTTCCGGCCACTGGTACTTCACCGTGCGCGACGAGGGCGCGCAGTTGCGCTCGACCTGCTTCCGCGGCGTCAACTCGCGCATACGCTTCCGCCCCTCGGACGGGCTGCTGGTGCGCGTGCGCGGCCGCATGACCGTCTACGAGCCGCGCGGCGAGTACGAACTCATCGTCGAGGCGCTCGACCCCGTCGGCGCGGGCGCCCTGCGCGTCGCCTTCGAGCAGTTGAAGGAGAGGCTGGCCGCCGAAGGTCTCTTCGACGAGTCTTTGAAGAGAGAGCTGCCGCTGCTCCCGCGCCGCGTCGGCGTCGTGACGAGCCCGACGGGCGCCGCCGTCCGCGACATCATCCGCACGGTCGAGCGCCGCACGCGCACCGTCAGCATCCTCCTCGCCCCGACGCGCGTGCAGGGCGAGGGCGCGGGCGCGGAGGTCGCGCGGGCGATACGCGCCCTGAACGAACACCACCTGCGCGCCTTACGGGAAGGGCTGACGGGGGAGCAGGTGGACGTGATTATCGTCGGGCGCGGCGGCGGGTCGAGCGAAGACCTGTGGGCCTTCAACGAGGAGGAGGTGGCGCGCGCCATCCGCGCGTCGCACGTCCCCGTCATCTCGGCCGTCGGGCACGAGACCGACTTCACCATCGCCGACTTCGCGGCCGACGTGCGCGCGGCCACGCCGACGGCCGCCGCCGAGATCGTCGCCGAGCGCGAGGACGAGATCGGCGGCTACGTCGAGCGGCTCACGCACGGCCTCGTCAACGCCGCGCGCTACCGCGTGCTCGCCGACCGTGCGCGCGTGCAGGAGGCGGCGATGTCGCAGGGCTTCGACGAGGTGCGGATGCGCCTGCGCGTCGCGCGCGAAGAACTCGACGACGTGCGCTGCCGTCTGGAGAACCGCGGGGGTGATTTGAGTCGGGCGGCGCGGCGCGGGCTCGACGCGGTGAGGGGACGGCTTTCGCCCGCGGGGATGGCCGCCTCCGCCTCGCGCACGCGCGTGAGGCTGGCGGTGGGCGGCGCGGCTTTGGAGGCGGCGGCGCGCGTGCGGCTCGACGACGCGCGGAGGCGGCTGGGGCTGGCGGTCGCTTCGCTCGACGCGATGTCGCCGCTGGCGGTGCTCGGGCGCGGCTACGCGCTGGCGACCGACGAGCGGGGCCGCGTGCTGCGTTCGGCACGGATGGTCGGCGCGGGCGAGACGGTGCGCGTGCGCCTCGCCGAAGGCTCTCTGCGCTGCCGCGTCGAGGGGGCCGTGGGGCCTTCTGAAGAACTGAAGAGCGAGGGGAGTCGGGAGGGCTGATGCCGCAGGGACGCAGGAGCCGCATCGTCATCGACGTTGACCGCGTGCGGGCCGAGGCGCGCGAGAAGAGGTCGCGCCGCTTCGGCCGCGCGGGGCGCGTGCTGGGCGTGACGGGGGCGGTCGTCATCGGCGCGCTGCTCGTCCTGCTCGTCGGCTCGTACATGTGGTACCAGGGCTTTAAGAAGAGCCCGCCCTACAGCCTCGCGCTCCTGCTCGACGCGGCGCAGCACGACGACGTGGCCGCGGTCGAGACGATGATCGACGCCGACCAGATCGCACAGGGTTTCGTCCCGCAGGTCATAGACAACCTCGCGGGCACGGGCTCGCAGCTCCCGCCGCAGGCGCGCGCGTCTCTGACGGCGATGCTGCCCGCGCTCCTGCCGCGCGTGCGCGAGACGATGCGCGACGAGATCGCGCGCGCGATGAAGGGGCTCTCGCAGAACGAGTCTTCGAGCCTGCCCTTCTTCGCCAAGGCGCTCGGCGTGCGTCAGTCCGCGACGGTCGTCGAGCGCGGCGACGCGGCGACCGTCACCGTCAACGCGGGCGAACGCCCCGTCGAACTCTCGATGCGCCGCGACGGCGAGCGCTGGAAGCTCGTCACCGTCAAAGACCCGCAGTTGGCTTCCGACATCGCCACGCGCCTCGCCGCGAGCCTCCCCGCCGCGCCGACGCCGACGCCGCAGAACCAGCCGCGCCGACGGGGGACAAGATAGTGAAGGGGGTGCTGGGTGCTGGGTGCTGGGTTTTAGGTTTTGGGTTTTAGGTGTTGGGGAAGAACAGGCTTTTAACCAGCACCCAGCACCCCTTCCTACCCAGCACCCAGCACCCAAAAAAAGATGCCGAAACGAGAACAAGTGAAAAGCGCGGCGCCGTCGAGCTTCGAGGCGCAGCTCGCGACGCTGGAGCGCATCGTGAGGGAGTTGGAGCGCGGCGACCTGCCGCTGGAGCAGAGCCTCGACCTGTTCGAGCAGGGCGTCAAGCTCTCGCGCGAGTGCCAGGAGCGCCTGAACGAGGCCGAGCGGCGCATCGAGGTGCTGCTGCGCGGCGGCGACGGCGCGACCATCGCCGTGCCGTTCGAGTCGGAAGAGCTGATCGAGGACGAGGGCGAGTCGGATGACGACACGGTCTTCTGACGCGCACGATTCGGCCGGGCGCGGAGGCGCGCGCGGGGCCGCGCCCGGGGAGGTGCGCGACTACGCCGTGCGCGTGCGCGCGGCCGTCGAGACCGAGCTCGACCGCCTCGTCCCCCCGGAGGACGCAGACCCGCCGTCCGTGCACGCCGCCATCCGCTGGAGCCTGTTCGCGCCCGCCAAGCGCTTCCGCCCGCTGCTCGTCGCGGCCTCCGGCGAGACGTTCGGCGCGCCGCTTGAAAAGTTAATCGGAACCGCCTGCGCCTTCGAGCTTCTGCACACATACTCGCTCGTCCACGACGACCTGCCCGCGATGGACGACGACGACCTGCGGCGCGGACGCCCGACCTGCCACGTCAAGTTCGGCGAGGCGACGGCCGTCCTCGCGGGCGACGCACTTCAGACTTTAGCCTTTCAGACCATCGCGGAAGACGAATCGTTGGACGCAAGCTTACGCGTCCGCCTCGTCGCGGAGCTGGCGCGCGCCGCGGGGACTCCCGGGGGGATGGTCGCCGGTCAGGCGCACGACCTCGCGGCCGAGTCGCGCGCCGACGTGCGCGGCGAAGAGCTTGAGCTGATTCACCGGCGCAAGACCGGCGCGCTCATCGCGGCCGCCGCGCGCGCGGGCGCGCTCGTCGCGGGCGCGAACCCGGTGGAGGTCGAGGCGGTCAACGCTTATGCCCACGACCTCGGGCTGCTCTTCCAGATAACGGACGACCTGCTCGACGTGACGGCGAGCGCGTCCGACCTCGGCAAGACGCCGGGCAAGGACGCGCGCGCGCAGAAGGCCACCTACCCGGCGCTCTACGGCATGGAAGCGGCGCGCGCGCGCGCGCGCGAAGTTTACGAGTCGGCCTGCGCCGCGCTCGACCCGCTGGACACGCCGACGCCCATGCTCCGCGGCCTCGCCCGCCTCGCCCTCGAACGCCAAAAGTAGTGAACCGTAAACCGTAAACCGTGACGAGAGGGGCAGGTTCTTCCTCTCGTCACGGTTTACGGTTTACGGCTTACGCCTTAGTTGAGCTTCGGGAAGA
>DAIRFV010000038.1:0-31706 GCA_036794905.1 Pyrinomonadaceae bacterium
CACCTCTGGGTCGAGGGCTTCTTCGAGGTCTTCGCCACGGTCGTCATCGCCTTCCTCTTCACGCGCCTGCGCCTGCTCTCGGTCGTGACGGCGACGAAGGCGACGCTCTTCTCGACCATCATCTTTCTTTCGGGCGGCATCGTCGGCACGTTCCACCACCTCTACTTCACGGGCACGCCGAACTCGGTGCTCGCGCTCGGCGCGACCTTCTCGGCGCTGGAGATCGTGCCGCTCGTCCTCATCGGCTTCGAGGCGTGGGACAACCTGCGGCTCGCGCGCGCGAAGGCGTGGATGGCGGCGTACAAGTGGCCGCTCTACTTCTTCGTCGCGGTCGCCTTCTGGAACTTCGTCGGCGCGGGGCTCTTCGGCTTCCTCATCAACCCGCCGGTCGCGCTCTACTACATGCAGGGCCTGAACCTGACGCCGCTGCACGGCCACACGGCGCTCTTCGGCGTCTACGGGATGTTGGGGATCGGGCTCATGCTCTTCAGCTTGCGGGCGCTCGGGCAGGGGCGGCGTTGGAAGGAGTGGCCGGTCAAGTACGCCTTCTGGGGCATCAACGGCGGGCTGGCGCTGATGGCGCTCCTCAGCTTACTCCCCATCGGGCTCTTGCAGACGTGGGCGGCGGTCGAGCACGGCACGTGGTACGCGCGCTCGGCCGAGTTCATGCAGACCGGGCTGATGTCGAACCTCCGCTGGATGCGCGCCGTCGGCGACTCCATCTTCGCGGCCGGCGCGCTCCTGCTCGGCTACTTCGTCCTCGGGCTGGTGACGGGCACCTCCTACACCAAAGAGGAGCCGGTTAAAGTCGGCGAGCCCGACTTCGGCCTCCCCCGCGGCGAAGTCCACGCCACCGCGGCGGATTAAAGGGGTGCTGGGTGCCGGGTGCTGGGTGTTGGGGAAGAAGAGGCTTTTACCCCGCACCTAACACCCAGCACCCGGCACCCTCTTTACCTCCTCGGCCGGACGGTGATGAAGGTCGAGCCCTCGTTGCCGCGCGTGACGAGGAGGAGCAAGGCGCGCTCGCCCGCGGCCTCGACCGCGGCGCGGAGGTCTTCCGTCGAGCGGACGGGCTCGCGGTTCGCCTGCTCGATGAGGTCGCCCTGCCGGAGCCCCGCGTCGGCCGCGGGCCCCGCCGGGTCAACCTCCGTGACGACGAGCCCCTCCCTGTCCGCGGGCAGGCGCAGGCGCACGGCGAGTTCCGGCGTGAGCGGCGTCACGCCGACGCCGAGCCGCCCGCCGGCCTCGTCGCCCAAGCCCCCGCCGCCGCCGCCTTCATCTCTGCCGCGTCCGCCGCCGCCGCCGCTGTTCGCCTGAAGCTCGCCGACCGTGATCTTCACCTCCTGCTCGCTCCCGTCGCGCAGGAGCCTGAGCGTGGCGTCGGTGCCCGGCTGCGTCGCGGCGACGTGGTTGCGCAGCTCGTTCGGCTCGTTGACGGCCGCGCCGTTGAAGGCCACGATCACGTCGCCCCGGCGCAGGCCCGCCTTCTCCGCCGCGCTCCCCGGCTGCACCGTGCTGACGACGACGCCCTTGACCTCCTTGAGGCCGAGACCCTGCGCGAGGTCTTCGGTCACCGGCTGCACGACGACGCCGAGCTGCCCGCGCCGCACGCGCCCCTTGTTGATGAGCTGCTCGGTGACGGTGCGCGTCATGTTCGAGGGGATGGCGAAGCCGATGCCGATGTTGCCGCCCGAGGGGCTGAGTATCTGCGAGTTGATGCCGACGAGCTCGCCCGCCGTGCTGACGAGCGCGCCGCCCGAGTTGCCCTGGTTGATGGCCGCGTCGGTCTGGATGAAGTCCTCGAAGCTCCCGTCGGAGAGCCCCGTGTAGCGCCCCTTGGCCGAGACTATCCCCGAGGTCACCGTCTGCCCGACGCCGAGCGGGTTCCCGACGGCCAGCACCACGTCCCCGACCCGAACCTTGTCCGAGTCGCCGAGCGTGAGCAGCGGCAAGTCCTTCGCCTCGACCTTGAGCACGGCGAGGTCGGAGGGCTGGTCGGTGCCGACGAGCTTGGCGGGGAGGCTGCGGCGGTCGGTGAACTCGACCGTGATCTTCTCCGCGCCGTCGACGACGTGGTGGTTGGTGACGACGTAGCCGTCCGAGCTGATGATGACGCCCGAGCCCATGGCGCGCTGGCGCGGCTGCGGCTGCGGCTGCTCCAACTGCGGCTGGCGCCCGCCGAAGAAGTCGCGCAGGCTCGGGTCGTCGAGGAAGGGGTGCTGGCGCGGCGCGCGCTGACGCTCCGCGCGGATGGTGACGACCGCGGGCGCGACGCGCGCGACCACGTCGGCGTAGGAGCCGGCCGCGGCGGGCGCCGCACCGCCCGACTGCGGCAGCGTGAACGGGGGCCGCGGCGGCTCCTCCTGCCCCTGCTGCCCCTGCTGCGCCCCCCTGCGGCACCCCGCGAGCGCGAAGGCGAAGGCCAGAACGATGACGAATGCGCTGAATGTTCTTCTCATAATCGTGCCTCTCTTATAAAGTCACACGGCGCCTCGGCGCGCCCCGACTCTGACGAACAGTCCGACGAAGGAGTTTCTGCTGACCCTTATTTAACAACTACTCCGCCGCACACGCA
Source organism: Pyrinomonadaceae bacterium (assembly GCA_036794905.1). Lineage (GTDB taxonomy): Bacteria > Acidobacteriota > Blastocatellia > Pyrinomonadales > Pyrinomonadaceae > QHXN01. Next base: position 2,576 of record DAIRFV010000038.1, read on the forward strand.
AAACCCGCCGCGCACGCCGCCGGGGCCCGGAGGGAACCGCGGGCGCCCGCCCGGCGTCATACGTACTGACGTTGACGATGAGGACTTTGTTTAAATCTGCTTTCGCGCTCGCGCTCGCGGCGCTCTCGTTCTTAAGCCCGGCCTGCTCCTCCGCCCCGCGCGCGGGCCCCGGCACGGCCGGCAACGCGGCGGCGGCAGCCGGCGCGGCGCGACGCCCCCCGGACTTCGACGAGTACATGCGCGCCGACTTCGCCGCGGCCGACGGCTTCGACTTCCCCTTCGGCGACGGCGAGGGCGGCGGCTCCTACACCGACCCCGCCGACGGCAAACGGCACAACGGCTGGTACGTGGCGACGCGCTTCGCCGAGCAGTACAGCATGGGGCTGCACACCGGCGAAGACTGGAACGGCAAGGGCGGCGGCAACACCGACCTCGGCCAGCCCGTCCACGCGGTCGCCCACGGCCGCGTCCGCGTGGCGAAGGACTGCGGGCGCCTGTGGGGCAACGTCGTCGTCGTCGAGCACGTCTTCTACGAGAACCACGAGCGGCGCGAGATACACTCGCTCTACGCGCACCTCGACGAGATCAGGGTGCGCGAGGGCGAAGAGGTGCGCCGCCGGCAGGTCGTAGGCACCGTCGGGCAAGACCCCGACAGGCTCTTCAGCGCGCACCTGCACCTTGAGCTGCGCTGGAACCCGAGCCTCGCGCCGACCTACTGGCCCTCCTCCGACGGCAAGGACGCCGCGTGGCTGCGCGAGCACTACGCGGAGCCTTCGGCCTTCATCAAATCGCACCGCAAGCTCCACGTCCCGCAGACGGAGGGCACGCTCGTCTTAGTTGACCAGCAGCGTTACAAGGCGCGGCTCTACGCGGGCGGGCGCCCGGCCGGCGAGTACAACATCAGCCTCGGTCAGGGCGTGGGCGAGAAGCAGGTCGAGGGCGACAACAAGACGCCGAAGGGCATGTACTTCGTCGTCCAGAAACACCGCGGCGAGTTCCCCGGGGACTACGGCGCCTTCTACGGCGGCCACTGGATCAAGATCAACTACCCGAACCGTTACGACGCCGCGCGGGGTCGCGCCGCGCGCCTCATCACACCCGCGCAGGAATCCTCAATCGCCGCCGCGTGGGAGCGCCGCGCGCCGACGCTCGAAAAGACGCCGCTCGGCGGCGGCATCGGCTTCCACGGCTGGGCGCGCGAGTGGGACGACCAGGGCCCCCGCCACCTCTCCTGGGGCTGCGTCGTCCTCCACCTCTCCGACGTGAGTAAGTTCTACGACCAACTCCCCGCGGGCTCGATGGTCGTCATCTTCTGAACGCGCCGGGCGTATTAGCAGGCAGAAGGCAGATGGCAGTAGGCAGTTAAAACTTTCCGGGGAGCCCCGGAGGGGCGGGATGTGTATAGCCCCACATTCTAATCAACCCGGAGCCCCGTCAGGGGCGACATGCGTTGTGCCGCTCCTCCGGAGCTTATCGAAATTATTGTTGCCGGCGTCTATCAACATCCCACCCCTCCGGGGCTCCTCAACAATCACACCCCTCCCTGGCTCCGCAACCGGCCTTCAACTGCCTACTGCCTACTGTATTCTCCCTTCTGCCTACTTCTTCTTGCCAATTCCCGGAATAGCATTAGAATGAACCAATCTTTCTCGCATCAAGCGGCCGTCTCAAGAGGACTCAGCAGGAGAATCTTCCAATGACGCGAACACGTGTCGCCGGCCTCGTCGTCGCCGCGCTCTTCTGCGGGTTCGGGGCGTGGGCGTTGCTGTCGGGCTCGCGCGCCGGGGCGCTCGCGGCGCAGCGCTCGGCCGGCCGCCGCGCCGACGGGCTCGCCGCGTGGGAGCAGGTCTACGGCGTGCTCGTCCACCCGCGCTGCATCAACTGCCACACGGCGACGAACTACCCGCAGCAGGGCGACGAGCGCCGCCGCCACTTCGCCAACGTCGTGCGCGGCCCCGACGGCCACGGCGTGCCCGGCCTCAACTGCGTGAGCTGTCACCAGCAGTCGAACGCCGACAGCACGGGCGTCCCCGGCGGGCCGGACTGGCACCTCGCGCCGCTCTCGATGAGGTGGCAGGACGCCGACGACCGCCCGCTCCCGAGCGGCGAGGTCTGCCGGCAGGTCGTAGACCCCAAACGCAACGGCAACATGAACGCGCAGGCGCTGCTCAAGCACCACGAGGACGCGGCGCTCGTGCTCTGGGCGTGGGAGCCGGGCCGCCGCCCCGACGGGACGATGCGCGCGGCGCCGCCCCTCTCGCACGCCGCGTTCGTCGCCGCGACCCGCCGCTGGGTCGCGGCCGGCACGCCCTGCCCCGCCCGCTAGTTGAAGGAGGAACGCCCGATGGCGAAGTACCAGCTCAACGTCAACGGCGAGCGCCGCGAGGTCTCGGCCGACCCTTCGACGCCGCTGCTCTGGGTGCTGCGCGAAGACCTGAAGATGACGGGGACGAAGTTCGGCTGCGGCATCAGCGCCTGCGGCGCGTGCACCGTCCACGTCGCGGGCGTGGCGACGCGCTCGTGCGTGCTGCCGGTCGCGCTCCTCGGCGAGCGCCCCGTGGTGACGATCGAGGCGGTGGCAAACGACCCCGTGGGCCGCGCCGTGCAGGACGCCTGGGTCGAGCGGGACGTGGTGCAGTGCGGCTACTGCCAGAGCGGGCAGATCATGAGCGCCGTCGCGCTGCTCAAGCACACGCCGCAGCCGACCGACGCCAACATCGACGAGTCTTTGGGCGGCAACGTCTGCCGCTGCGCCACCTACGTCCGCATCCGCGAGGCCGTCCACGCCGCCGCGCAGAAGCTCAAGTGAGGGAAGGAGGACGACCGTTGGCCAACTCGAAGACGAAAGTCGAAGCCTCTCGCCCCGACCGCCGCGGCTTCCTGCGCGCCACCGCGACCGCCGCGGGCGGCCTGCTCGTCTCGCTCTACCTGAGCCGACCGGCGACCGCGCAGGAGGGCGTCAGGCCCGATCAGATACCGCCGCAGCCGAAGAAGGAGTACCCGCCCGACGCCTTCGTCCGCGTCACGCCGGACAACAAGGTCGTCATACAGGTCAACCGCCTTGAGTTCGGGCAGGGCGTGCAGACGGCGCTGCCCTTGATCCTCGCCGACGAGTTGGACGCCGACTGGTCGCGGGTCTCCGGCGAACTCGCGCCCGCGGCCGACGTTTACAAAGACCCCCTGTTCGGCATCCAGATGGTCGGCGGCTCGGGCTCCATCGCGCACTCCTACCAGCAGTACCGCGAGCTGGGCGCGAAGACTCGCGCGATGCTCGTCAACGCCGCCGCCGCGCGCTGGAACGTCGCGCCCGGCAGTTGCCGCACGGAGGCGTCCGTCGTCCGCGGCCCCGCGGGCCAGTCTCTGAAGTACGGCGAGCTGGCCGCCGACGCCGCGCGCCAACCCGTGCCGAAGGCGGTGCGACTCAAAGAGCCTTCCGAGTTCAAACTGATCGGCAGGAAGGTCAGGCGGCTCGACAGCCGCGCGAAGTGCGACGGGTCTCTGAAGTTCGGTTTAGACCTCGACCTGCCCGGCATGCTGGTGGCCGTCGTCGCGCGCCCGCCCGTCTGGGGCGCGAAGGTCAAACGCTTCGACGACCGGGCGGCGCGCGCGGTCGAGGGCGTGCGCGAGGTCTTCGAGATTCCCGTCACGCGCGGCGGGACGGGACTGGCGGTCGTCGCCGACAAGTTCTGGCCCGCGAAGCGCGCGCGCGACCTCCTCAAGATCGAGTGGGACGACGCGAATGTGGAGCGCGCCGACACCACGAAACTCTTCGAGCAGTACCGACAGCTCGCGCGCAAGGCCGGACTCTCGGCGGCCGCGCGCGGCGACGCCAAGGCCATCGAGCGCGTCGCGCCCGCCGACCTCCTCGTCGCCGAGTACGAGTTTCCGTACCTGCCGCACGCGCCGATGGAGCCGCTCAACACGACCGTCCGCTTCGACGGGGACGCGGCCGAGGTCTGGGCCGGCTCGCAGTTCCAGACCCTCGACCACGCGGCCGTCGCCGAGGTGCTGAGTCTCAAGCCCGAGCGCGTCACCTTCCACACGGAGATGGCCGGCGGCGGCTTCGGCCGGCGCGCCGTGGCCGACTCGCACGTGCAGCGCGAGTCGGCGTCAATCGCCAAACGCTTCAAGGGGACGCCGGTCAAGCTCGTCTGGTCGCGCGAGGACGACATACGCGGCGGCTACTACCGGCCGATGCACGTCCACCGCGTCGAGATCGGCGTCGGCCGTGACGGCCTGCCCGACGCGTGGCGGCACGTCGTCGTCGGCCAGTCGCTCCTGGCCGGCACGCCCTTCGCCGCGATGATGAAGGACGGCGTGGACAACTCGGCCGTCGAGGGCGTCAACGACACGCACTACGCCGTGCCGAACTTCGGCGTCTCGGTGCACCACCCGCAGGTGAACGTGCCCGTGCTGTGGTGGCGCTCGGTCGGCCACACGCACTCGGCCTTCGTGATGGAGACTTTGATCGAGGAGCTGGCGGCGCGCGCCAAGGTGGACCCGATTGCCTACCGGCGCAAGCTCCTCAAGCCCGCGCCCGAGACGAAGAAGCTTCTGTCCGCGCTCGACCTGATGGACGAGAAGAGCGCCGCCTGGCGGAACCGGCTCCCGAAGGGGCACGCCGTCGGCTTCGCCTGCCACGAGTCTTTCGGGACGGGCGTCGCCTGCGCCGCGGAGGTCTCCATCCGGAACAAGCGGCCGCTGATTCACCGCGTGACCGTCGCGGTCAACTGCGGGCTGGCCGTCAACCCGCTCACCGTCGAGAGCCAGTTCCAGGCGGGCGTCGGCTTCGGGCTCTCGCAACTGATGGCGGGCGGCGCCGTCACGCTGAAGGACGGCGTGGTCGAGCAGCGCAACTTCGACACCTACGTCCCGCCCTACATGCCCGACGCGCCGGTCGCCGTGGACGTGCACATCGTCCCGAGCGCGGACGCGCCCACGGGCTGCGGCGAGCCGCCCGTCCCCGTCATCTCGCCCGCGGTCGTCAACGCGCTGACGAAGCTGACGGGCAAGCGCTACCGAACCCTGCCGCTCGTCGCCGTGTAGGCTGAATCCGAATGTCGGGACTGTCGTCTGTCACGTCACACCGGAGACGAAAGCGCCGCTACTCGCGCGCCGGCTCGTGCGGCGGCCGCCGCCGCCGTAAGCCCCTCAACGTCCTGACGCCTTCGGCGAGGATTACGTCGCCCGTACTTTTGCCCGTAAGCCTGACCTCGACGGGCGGCACGAAATCTTCCCTCGGAGTCCCGTTCAGGTGGAACAACTTTTCGGCGGCGTAGTTGAGCCTGATGCCGGTGTTGGGCAACTGTAAGTCGAAGACCGCGCCGTTCAGACCCGCCATGCGCGTGCCGACGACCGTCGCCCGCCCCATCCCGTCCAGCCCGATGGCGAGGCCCTCGCCCATGCTCGCCGTCCAGCGCCCGACCAGCACCACGACCGGCGCCGTGTACGTCCAGCCGCCCGCGGGCGAGACTTCCCGCGTCCACCCTTCGCCGCGCGCGGGCGCGCCCTTCTGGTAAGGCATCCGGCGCCCGACGAGCCGCCCCATGATCGGCTCCGCCACGGACGTGTTGCCGCCGCTCTGCGTGGCGCGGAGGTCGATGATTAAGCCGCGAGTCGTCCTGATCCCTTCGAGCGCGGCGTCGAACCGCGCGGCCGTCTCGCCCGACCCGAGGTCGTTAATCCTGACGTAGCCGAAGCCCCCCTTCAACACCCGCCACTCGACCTGGGGGCCGCCCCGATAGTTGTCCACGGTTCTGTGGCCCGGCAGGTCGAGCCGGAACGTGACCTTCGCGCCGCCCGCCGCCCTCGCCTCAATGACCCTCGGCCTGTCCCGCGTCCCCGCCAGCAGCGCCCGCAGCGCCCAGCCTCTGGCGGGGTCGGCGACTTTTTTCAACGCCACGCCGAGCCTGTCGCCGACGGCCGCTTCCACGGGCACGCCGCCGATGGACGTAATCTCCATGCCGATTTTTAACCCCGACTGCTCGGCGCTGAAACCCTCGCGCAACTGCGTGATGACGGCCCGGCCGTTCTCCCATTCGGCCCACACGTCCAACCCCGTGGGGACGAGCCGGGGCGAACTGCCGGTGTTGACTTTGAGGTGGGTGTGAGGGTCGTACAACTCCTCCAAAACCCTCTCAAGGAAGGTCACGAACTCCCTCCGCGTCCGGACCCCACGAACCCGCGGGCGGTAGAACTCCCTGACCCGGCCCCAGTCGGTCTCCTTCCTGTCGAAGTAGGCGTAGTCGTCCCTCAACTGCGCCCAAAGGTGGTCGAAGTCCTGCGTGAACTGCTCGGGGGTCACGGCCTCCTGTGCGTACGAGTCGGGACTCACGGGCACGTGCAGCAGAACGGCCGCCGCCAGGACTCGAACCACGGCTTTAAATGTTTTCGAGAACACAGAGTTACTTCGGCCGGTTCCTTCGTCCAATCGCCGGCGCGAAAGACCGGCGGCTAGGCGGCCGGCCTCTCGGCGGGGTAGAAGATTCGGGACAGGCGCCTTTCGGTCGTGAGGCGGTGCACGGCGTCGAAGAATTTCTGGAGACTTTCGAAGCGCTCCTCGCCCTCGACGAAGTGGCCGTAGGTGTTGTAGAAGAGGTCTGTGCGTTCGGCCATGAAGTCCCCTTCAAGCTGTCACTGGACGTAGAAGGCCGCCTGTTGCGAGGCCGTCCTCTGCGCGGCGCGGTCTTCGACCGTCACCTGCAAGGTGTAGCGGCCGGGCTGCAAATCTCCGAGGCCGATCTCGGCCGTGAAGGGGACGCGCGCCGGGTCCGTCTGCGCGTCCGTCCCGACGCTGCGGAAGGGCGTGGCGACGACCTCGCGGCCGTCTCTGTAGACCCGCACGCGCGCCGCAAGGTTCGCGGGCGAGGCGTTGTAGACGAAGGCCATGAGCCGGAGGCGCGCGCCGCGCGCGAAACGCCGATCCACGCTCCACTGGATGCGCCCTCCTGCGGCGCCGCTGTCGCCCACGCCTTCGAGCCCCAGAATCAGACTGCTCAGAGCGACCTGCCGAATCGAGAGGTCGGGGATGATGACCCACTCCGAGGCCGTGCCCACGAGTTGACTGCGCTCGTCGCGCGCCGCCACGCGCACCTGGTAGGTGCCCGGCTTCAGCGGCGCGGGGTGGTTGTAGATGACGCTCGAAGAGCGCCCGCGCGCGCCGTCATCCCCCGCCGGCGGGTTGACCTTCAGCCCCGTCCTGAAGCTCGCCGCCGGCCTGCCCTGGTCGTCGAGCACCACGCCCTCGACGGTCAACCGCGCGGGCTCTCTGTCCTCGGCGCCGTACGAGAGGACTTCCGTGAACGCCTGCACCGAGGTCGTGAGCACGGTGCCGCTCGAAGGGGTGTCGAGGTATATCAGGGCGAGGTGCAGCGGGAGCGCGCGCCTCGGGTAGAAGTCCGTGAGCGCGCGGCGCAGGTCGCCGTCCGGCCTCTGCTCATTCTTCGACGCCCCCTTGCCTGCGCCCTTCGCCGCGCCTTTCTCTTCGCCCTGCGCCCCCGCCTTCTCATCCCTCGGCGCGCCGCCGCTGACGAAGCCGCGCGCCGAGCGCACCGTCAGGTCGGGGCGACCCGCGACGCTCACCTCTATCTTACGCAGCTTCTCATTCCGGCCCCCGTCCGTCTCCGGCCGCCAGGCGATGAGGTAGTAGCGCGAGGTCTCGGCCATCGCCTCGCCCACGAACCGGCCGAAGGCGTTCTGGTTGCGCAGAGCCCGCCCGCCCGTGTCCGCGGCGAGCGCGTTCAGGGCGTCCTGCGAGGCGGCGATCTCGCGCACGCTGGCGGTCTGGAGTCTGCCGTCGGGGTCGGTCGCCGTGTTGCCGGTCGCGTCGGGCGCGCCCGAGATGAGGCCGCGCGCGTCGATGGTGTAGATGACGACGCCCGCGCGGCGCGCCTCGTCGGTGATGCGCGCGAGGCGGTCGCGCCCGACGGGGCTGCGCGGCCCCGTGTCGGCCAGGAAGCCGTCCGAGATGAAGAAGGCCAGCTTACTGCCCGGCAGTTTCGCGGCGTAGCGCAGGAGGGTTTCGAGCGAGTAGTAGGTGTTGGCCGTGACCGCGCCGGCCTGGAGGAGAATCTGCCGCGCGCGGTTCTGCACCTCCACCTCGCACTGGCGGCGGATGGCGCCGCGCTCCTGGCGCGTGAAGCCCTTCAAGGCCCACTTCATGCACTCGCCCACGTAGAACTCGTAGACGTTGGGGTCGTCCCTCGCCTCGACGGTGAGCGCCATGTACTCGGTCATGGCGCCGCCGGGGTTGCGGCCGTAGTCCGAGACGACGTAGGGGACGTGGCCGACGCGCGCGACGGCCGCGCGCAGTATCTCCTTGTTGTCGGTGAACTGTTGGAGGAAGCCGATGCGGCCGCTTGACGAGGCGACGGCGACGAGGTCGCCCTCGCCCATCTCCCTGTCGATGAAGTCGAGCAGGAGCTGGCGCGTGCGCCCGACGCTGTCGAGCGAGAGGTGGCGGTCGTCGAGGAAGAAGACGACGGTGCGCTGGCGGAAAGAGGGCGCGGACTCGGGTGTCCTGGCGGCCGGCCCGCCCGCCTCCGGGGCGCGCGCCAGCCGGTCTCTCGAACTCCCGGCCACGATGTTCTCGAAGAAGGTGATGGGGACGGGGCGCCCGTCCACGCGCAGCTCGAAGTCTTCCCTCCGCAACCCGTCAACGAACCGCCCCTGCCTGTCGAAGACGCTGACGCCCGTCTGCACCAGCTCCGCGTTGACCCTCACCACCTCTTCCGCCGGCGACGCGTCCGCCTCCTGCCGCCCGAAGGCGAGCTGAGAGAAGACGCAGGTCACCAGCGCCACCGCGCAAAGAATCGTGCCGCTCTTTCTCATCGGGCGCATTCGGTAGTTAGCCTCCGCCGACGCGAACGAACTCGCCCACCCCGATCTTACCTAACGTCTCTCTCACCTCGGGCATCAGCGGCAGTAACGTTTGCAGTCGGTTGTTTCGCGCCACCAACAGGACGACCGCGATTCGGAAGGCCGTGAGGTTCTGCTGATACTTCAGGTTCTGGTCGATGGTGAGGAACACGTCAAACTCCGCATCGGCCAGGGCTAAGAGTTCCCCGTTCTTCACCCCCGACCAGCCGCGCTCCGTGACTGTGTGCACCTCGTGTCCCGGCAACTCTCTCTTGAGCCGGCGCGGGACGCACTCGTCAAGCAGCACTCTCATACTCTTGCGCCAGGAGCGTCTCCTTCAACCTTTCGAGCACCTTCACGGCGTGCTCCCGACTCACGGCGGGGAAATCGTCGAGGAACTCGTCGAGGGTATCGCCCCCTTCAAGGTAGTCGAAGAGCGTCTGCACGGGCACGCGCGTGCCCGCGAAAACGGGCGTCCCGCCGAGAAGCTCCTCGGAGCGCTGGATTAACACCTCTCGACTCATAAGCCGTCACCTCGCGCCGCAATCATAGCAAAAGCTTACGGCCGTGGATACGAACAGGACGCCGACGCCCGGCATCACCCGCCGCCCCCACACGACGTGCAAGGGCGGCGTGGCGGGCTAACTTTTATTAGCCGGCGGGGGTCTATTTAACCGCCGCCAGTTGGTTGATGCGCGCGCGGACGGCGTTGGTGAGCAGGCGCACCTCTTCGTCCGTGTAGTTGGCCGCGCGGAAGGCGTCGCCGATCTGCTTGTCGGAGAGGCGCGACAGAATGGCCGCGAGCCACTGCGCGTCGGCGACCGTCACGTCCTGCATGAGCTCCTTGTTCTTCCCCTCGAAGCTGAAGCGGACGCGGCCGGCCTCGACGCCCTCGATGAACTTGTCGGAGGCGAAGTCTTCGGGGTTGTTGCGGGTGCCCTTGATCTGGCGGATGCGGGCCATCATCCCGCCCACCCCGCCGGTCTTGCCGACGGTCGCGCCGAGGTCGCTCACGATGTAGTGTAGCTCCGTGCCGCCCGCCCCGGTCACGGCGAGGATGCGGTTGTTGTCGTCCTTGATGTCCCAGTTCTCGAAGAGCGCCATCATGATCTTGAGCCCTTGCAGCTCGCGCTTGCCCGAGAAGGGGTTGCTCGCCCAGCGCCACTCGCCGTAGCGCTTCGTGTTCTCGGGCCTCGCCTCGAACCGGACGTTTGCGAGGCCGTCGCCCTGGCACCGCGCGAAATCCTTGCCGGGGTCGGGCGCGCCCTCGATCCTCGCGCACGGGGCGAGGTAGGTGACCTCGGGGATGTAGCCGGCGGCCCAGACCAGGCGCGTCACGGCCGTCTCGGGCTGCGCCTCGACGCCGATCTTCGCCACCCACACGCGCCCCTTCGCATCCTTCACGCGGTACTTCTTCGAGTAGCCGCCCTTCTCCTCCTCGACGAAGGTGAAGGGCGCCTGCGGCCTCAGCTCCTCGCCGCCCGGCCCCGCGAGGAGGTCGAGCGCGGAGACGTCCGCGTGCTCGCGCCAGAGCACGGGCGTGCCCTGCGGCGGCGGCTCCTTCTTCTTCTTATCCTTCTTGTCCTGCGTCGCGAAGCCGGGCGCGGCGAGACTGAAGAGAATCAGTGCCGCCGCCGCCAGCCTTAAAATTCTGCCGCGCTGTAACATGCTGTTGCCCCCCGTTTTGCAGATGCGGCGCGGGCGTCGAATCCTCCGCCCGGCCTCCTGTTCTTCCGCCATATAATAACCCAGGTCCGCCCTCCCGAACCCGCGCGCCCGGCCGTCGAAGGAGACCGGCGGGCGCATCGTCGTACTACTTCTTCAACCCCTCCCGGAGATGTTTGACGGCGGCCTCGAGCACCTCGTCGCGCCCGGCGGCGACGCCGCGCACCGTCGGCGCGACTTTGATGTCGGGCTGGATGCCGACTCTTTGCAGTTGACGGCCGTCGGCGTGGCGCACGTTGTGGCCGGTGAAGCTGACGGCCAGGTTCCCGGGCAGCACCATGAAGGTCACGTCGCCGTTGGCGCCCGTCGTCGGCGTCCCGACGAAGGTCACGTCGGTCGCCGTCTCGAAGAAGAGGCAGGTGTGTTCGGACTGGCTGATGGCGTCCTCGTTAATCAGCATCACGACCCGGCCCTTGTACGCGTCGCCCCGCCGCGCGGGTATCCTCTGCGAGAAGGTGTACTGCGCGCTCCCGGCCAGCTCCTGGTCGCTCAAGCTCGTCGCTTCGAGGAAGGGCCGCGAGAAGAGCGCGGCGACCGGCGTCCGCTTCTCCGACAGGCGCGGCGCGATTGACCACGCGGTGCCGTTCGGGTAGCCGCGCATGTCGAAGACGACGGCCGGCGTGTCCTTAATCGCCTCGAACATCTTTTCGACCTCGCCCGCCTGTAGGCGCGCGAGGTCTACGTAGCCGTAGCCTTCCGGCATGACGTGGAAGACGGGCGCCGCGCGCTGCGTCGCGGCGAACAGCTTGGCCCGGTCGGCGTTGCCGAACGAGCGCGGCACTTCCGCGTCGCGCTCCGCGCCGTCCAGGCCGCGCACGCGCAACTTCGCCGCGGTGTCCTTCTGCCCGCGCAGCAGGTTCGCGTGGACGCTCCGCATCAAAGCCTGCGGCGTGGAGGCGGCCGTGTAGCGCGACAAAAACTCGACGCGCTTCTCGATCGGCTCGCCGTCAACGGTCAGGATCACGTCGCCGACTTTGACGGGCAGCTTGTCGTCGAGCACCTTCGCGACGACCGACCGGTTCTCGACGTGGCGCACGACGACCGGCGGCAGGTACGTGCCCAGCCTCTCGGCCGAGGCGTTCGCGTTCTGGACGCCGCCGTGCGAGTCGTACATCTCCGTGACCAGCTCGCGCACCGTCAACTGGTAGTCGGCCGCGTCCCGGTTCGCCTCGAACTTCGGGATGTAGCGCGGCAGCACCGTCGCCCACGTGTCCTCGATGAGATGCCTGTACGGGTAGAAATAGTTGACGACGTTCCAGTAACGAAACAGCGCCAGCAGCCGGTACTCGGGCGCGGGGAATTCCATCTCCGCGTAGGTCTTCTCCTTCTGGCTGACCTGCGTCGCGGGGGTCGCGGCGCCCTTCCGGCCCGCCTGGCTGACCTTGGCCTCCTGCGCGGCGCGCACGGCCTCGCGCATCGCCGCGTCCTCGCCCGCGCCCTTAACGACCGCGTCGGCCGTAAACCCGAGCGAGCCGTCCGGGTTGACGGACTCGCTCGTCCTCAGTCGCGCACGCACGCCGTCCGGCAACTCCATCGTGAAAGACCTGCCGCCCGCCTCGGGCGCGCGCTCGCCGTCCTGTATGACGAAGGCGCGGCCGGCGTGCTGCAAGCCGCCGAGCAGTTCGATCGCGGGCGGCGTGTGCTCGTTGACGACGAAGACGACGGGCGGCGTCTTCGCCTTGTTCCGCCCGGCGAGGGTCTGCGGCGCGACGTTGGCGAAGGCCGAGTAGTAGAAGGAGGCCCCGCCCGTCTGCGTGGCGTAGCCGTTGTGGATGCGGTGGCGGCTGGAGCCGAGCGTCACGTTCGTGTCGAGCAACTGCGGCAGCACCTGTCGCAGCAGGTCTCCGAAGATGTACCCGGCGAACTCCGCCGGCCCGCCGGGGGCCCGCGCGTCTATCACGACGGCACTGGCCGAAGGTATCGTCTCGCCGAGCTTGCCGAGCAGGACGCGGTAGGCCGTGTTGTCGCGCGCGCCCGCTTCGGCGATCCGCGTCGCGTCGATGAAGAGGACGCCGTTCTCCGTCCGCACGTGCTCGCGCGCGGGCGCGGCCGCTTGAGCGGATGGAGTGGCCGCCTGGGCGGGCGGCGCGGGACGGGCCTCCGTCTCGTTCGACGCGCGCGTGCTCTCGTCGCCGAGCGCGGCGAGCATCTGGTTCAAAGCCGCCCTGTACTCCTGCGGCGTTTTGGCCGCCTGGACTTTCGGTATCGCCTCGACGAGCGCCTTGTCCCAGTCTATCTCGCGGTAGGCGAGCGACGGGTGGAAGTACTTCACCGCGCCCCAGACCTTCGCCAGCCCGACCAGCCGCGCGACGCGCGCCTCCTCGGCCGCGGGCCGGGCCGGCGCCGCCGCGGGCTGTTGCGCGCGTGCGGCGAAGCACGGCGCCAGCAGCAGCACGGCCGCGAGCGCCAGCGGGTAAGCCTTACATCTTCTAACGTTCATTCCGACACCTCTCGGCTCGTTAAATAATCGGCCCCGAGCCCTACTCGGATTCGAGGCAGGGCTTGTTTGCCGAGGCGTCGGCCGCGGCCCGCGCCTCTCCGTTCGTCTTCACCTTGTCCGTCACGCAGACCTTGGCGGCCGTGATCTTCGCCACCGCGAGGTACGAGGTCTTCTCGTTGGGCTTCTCGGGGTTCTCGCTGGCGTTGACGCGCACGATGAGGGCGTAGGGCTTCAACTTGCCGCCCTTCTTCTCCACGCGCCACTCGGCCTTCTCGCCGAGACTGGAGAAGGCCGTCGTGATGACGTGCCAGTAGTTGAGCGGGTGCCTCTTCCCGTCCGGCGTCACGACGGTGACGGACTGCCGCAGGTCGTCGTCCTCGACCAGCAGCTCGTGGCCCGCGACGCCGGGGCACTTCTGCACGGAGCCGCCCGACTCCTCCGTCACTTCGACCGTCTTGCAGCGCGCGGGCGCGAGGTCTGTGTAGACGCTTTCGGCCGCGGGGACAAAGGCGAGCAGCGGCAGCGCACAGCCCAGGACGAACATCACGCTCAAGGTTCTCGACCACACCTCAGTCTCTCCTCGCTGGGGTTCGTGGAACAGAGATTTCGCTCACGGGCGGAGGCGCGCGGCCCAGCCGCCGCCCTCGGCGAGTTTAATCTTGAGGCGCGTCGCGCGGTCGGCGCGCCCCGTCACCTTCTTATAGTCGGACGCCGCGCGGTCGGCGTTCACGCCGTCCTGATAGGCGTCCAACGTGAAACTGCCTTCCGGCAGGAAGGAGAAGTCCACCTCCAATTCGCGCGCCGTCCAGTCGGTCATCGCGCCGACGTACCACTCGCGGCCGCTGCGGCGCGCGACGACGACGTAGTCGCCGATCCGCCCGTCGAGCACGCGCGTCTCGTCCCAGACCGTCGGGACGGCCGAGAGGAACTCCATCGCCTCGGGCTCGCGCTGGTAGTTCGAGGGGCTGTCGGCGAGCATCTGCAAGGGGCTCTCGAAGACGACGTACATGGCGAGCTGGTGGCAGCGCGTCCCGAGCGACATCGGGCGGTCGAAGATTTTCGCGAAGCTCTTCTGCTGCGCGTTGAGCATCGCGCCCGGCGTGTAGTCCATCGGCCCCAGAAACATCCGCGTGAACGGCAGCGTGACGTTGTGCTCGGGGTGCGCGTCGGCGCTCCACTTGCTCCACTCCAGCCCGCGCACGCCCTCGTTGCTGACGATGTTCGGCCACGTCCTCGTCATCAACGCCGCGCGCTGCCCGCCGTGGTAATCGACCAGCATCCTGCGCCGCGCCGCCTCGCGCGAGAGGCGGTGGTAGAAGTTGACCACCCGCTGGTCGTCGCGCTGCATGAAGTCGACCTTGATGCCGCGCACGCCCCACTTCTCGAACTGCGTGAGCGCGGGCTCCAACTGGTCGTCGAGCGTCTTCCACACGACCCAGAGGATGATGCCGACGTTCTTCTGCCTGCCGTAAGCGACCAACTCCTCGACGTTGATGTCGGGGACGACTTCGAGCAGGTTGCCGAGCTTGTACCAGCCCTCGTCCAGCACGACGTACTCGACGCCGTGCTTCGAGGCGAAGTCGATGAAGTGCTTGTAGGTCGCCGTGTTGACGCCGGCCCGGAAGTCCACGCCGTAGACGTTGTTGGCGTTCCACCAGTCCCAGGCCACCTTGCCCGGCCTGATCCACGACGCGTCCTCGACGCGCGAAGGGCTCGCCAGCAGGTAGACGAGCTGGTTCGTGAGCAGGTCGCCGTCGCGCTCCGCCAGCCCGAGCAGCCGCCACGGGTACGTGCGCGTGCCCTTCGTGACGGCGAGGTAGTCGGCCGCCTCGGTGACTTTAAAGTCGCGGTCGCCCGTCAGCTCCTCCTTCAGGGGGTAGGGCGGGAACATCGCCCCGAGCCCCGCGCCGCCCGTGCCGCGCAGCCAGAGGCCGGGGTAGTCTTCAACGTCCGACTCGGCGACGGCTATCTTCACGCCGTTCGCGTCAACCACCGCCGGCAGCGAGGCGAAGGCCGCCGCGGCGATCTCCTTCAAGGGGCGCGGCAGGTAGTGGCGCTCGTTGTGCGAGAAGAGGCTCTCCTCCTGCGGGAAGAAGACCGTGTAGTTGTCGGCGAAGTTGAAGGCGGCCTCCTCCTTGTAGACCTTCACCTCCGCCCGCGGGAGCGTCGTCTCGAAGCGGTAGGCGACGCCCTCGTTGTAGGCGCGGAAGACGACGGCGTAGTCGCCTTCCATCTCAAGCCGCAGCTCGTTGTAGTTGTCGCGCACGCGCGCGGACTTCTGGCGGACGGGCGGCTCGATCCAGCCGTCGTGGGAGCGCGGCGGGGCCCGAACCACCTTGGGGTTGAGCCCGAGCGTCCGGCGGTCGATGTCCATCGAGAGCGTCGAGTCGCGCAGGAGGGTCTTCCCCCCCACCAGCACGTTGTACTGGATACGACCCGAGGCGGTGCTGATTATCACCTCGATCTTCCGGTCGGGCGAGGCCACGCGGAAGGTGGACACTTTCGCGGACGCCCCGGCGGTCAGGCACAGCAGCGCGACGAGCGACAGCAGGATTTTCTTCGACGAGATGCGCATGTTTAGTTTTCTTTTCCCAGTCTATGAGTCTTTGTGCGGCGCCGGGTCAGTACCGCCCGCGGTACTATTTGACAAACACCCTGTAGCCCCACGGCTTCAGCTCAAGGCGGGTCGCGGCGTCGAGGTCTACCGTCTCGCCGCCGAAGTAGTCTGTGTAGCGGCCGTGGTAGAGCGTCTCCCTAAACGTCACGGCCTGCGGCCGGCCGGAGAAGTTGATGACGGCGAAGACCTTGTCGGTTTCATTCCGGCGCACGAAGCTGAAGACTTCGGCGGGCGCGCTGTTGGGCACGAGCACCATCGTCGCGCCCCACGGCCCGTTCCAGAGCGCCGTGTTCCGCTTCTTCAGCGCGAAGAGTCTCCGGTACAGCTCGCCGTTCGGGTGCTCGCGCCATTCGATGGGGTCTTTCTCGAAGAACTTCAGGCGCCGTGTGTTGCCCGCCTCCTGCCCGTTGTAGACGAGCGGCATCCCCTCGCCGACGACCGAGAGCACCATCGCCGGCTCCAGCCCTGCGCCGAAGGCCTCGAACTCCGTCCCCTCCCAGGCGTTCTTGTCGTGGTTGGTGAGGAAGGTCATCCGGATGCTCTCGCGCGGGTACGAGCTTTCGTTCCAGGAGTAGTAGACGAAGAGGCCGCTCAGGTCTTTCTTCTGGCCCGAGGTTATCTGATGAACCGCGTCGTACCAGCTCCACGCGTAGGTCATGTCGAACGCCTCGGCGTGGAGGTCGCGCGACTCCCACTCGGCGAGCATGAAGACCGGCTTGACGGCGTCCAGCTCCCGGCGGGCGTTGTTCCAGAAGTCGAGGGGGACGAAGCCGGCCACGTCGCAGCGGTAGCCGTCCACGTCGGCCTCGCGCACCCAGTACTTCATCGCGTCGGTCATGTACCGGCGCAAGCCTTCGTGCTTGAAGTCGAGGTCGATGATGTCCGACCAGTCCCACCACGGCGTCGGGCGGAAGTCGCCCTTGTAGTCGCGGTCGTACCACTCGGGGTGCTCGCCGACGAGGTTGTTGTCCCAAGCCGTGTGGTTCGCCACCCAGTCGAGGATGACGCGGAACCCTCCGGCGTGCGCGGCCGAGACGAAGTGCTTGAGGTCTTCGAGCGTGCCGAACTCGGGGTTGACGCTGTAGTAGTCCCTGACCGAGTAAGGGCTCCCCAGAGTGCCCTTGCGGTTCTTCTCGCCGATCTGATGAATCGGCATCAGCCAGAGGATGTCAACGCCCAGTGCTTTGAGGCGCGGCAGGTGCGCCTCGGCCGCGCGGAAGGTGCCCTCGGGCGTGAACTGGCGCGTGTTGATCTGGTAGATGACGGCGTTCCTGGCCCACTCGGGGTGTTTGAGCTTGACGTAGGGCGTCGGCTGGTATGGATTCGCGGCGGCCGCGGCCGGTGGCGGCGCGGGCGGAGTCGGCGCGCCGCCCCGGTTCTGATTCTGTTCGGCGCAGCCCGCGAGCGACGCGAGGCAGAGCACGACGCACAGCGAAAGGGAGGCGCGCATTCAATCGAACTCCTTCCGAGGGTTTCAGCGACGGCGGCCGACGCGTAGGGAGTGCCGGAGCGTTACGTTGGAATACCAATTCCCCGTTGACCTGTCAATGCGCCCAGCGGGGGAGACGGTTAGACAGTAGGCAGTAGGCAGTAGTCAGTAGAAAAGAGAGCCGGCGCGCCTCGGCAGTTAAACCGGGCGCGCCGCTTTGTCTTCCTACGGTCTACTGACTACAAACTACTGTCTACTTGATTTCAAACACGACGCGCTCGGCGGCGGTCGTGCGGGCGAGGTTGTCCGTGACGCCGACTTCGAGTTCGTAGCGGCCGGGGGGCAACTGCCCGAGCGAGAGGGCGCCGGTGACGGGGATGCGCGCGAAGTCGCCGCCCGCCTCGGGCGCGAGCTTGCGCGCGGGCGACGAGACGACCGCCTTGTTGTCGCGCAGCACCTTCACGGTCACGGACAGATCGACCGCGCCGGCGCCGCCGGCGCGCGCCGCGTTGTAGACGAACCCGAGGAAGTCCACCTTCGTCGAGCGCTGGAACCGGCGGTCTACGCTGAACTGAATCTGCGGCGCGCTCCCGTCCGCGCCGCCCCCCACCTGACGCCCGCCGAGGTGCAGGCTGCTCAAGCTGAGCAGCTTCTTCGAGAGGTCGGGTATCTCGATCCACTGCACGGCGCTCCCCACCTGCCCGCCGCGCGAGTCGCGCACCGCCGCCTTCACCTGGTAGAGGCCGGGCGCGAGCGGCGCCCGGTGGTTGTAGATGACGCCCGGCTGCTCGCCCGAGTTGGACGCCGACGGCGCGACCGTCAGGCGCTTGCTGAAGTTAGTGACGGGCTTCCCCTGGTCGCTGTAGACGACGCCGACCAGATCGATTGACGCAGCCTGTTTGCCGTCCGCGCCGTAGTCGAGCGCGCCCGCCCCGACCTCGACCGAGCTGGTGAGCACCGCGCCGCTGCCCGGCACGTCCACGAACGTCGCCGAGAGCGCGGTCGGCACGCCGCGCTTGCCCGCGGGCGCCGCGAGCGCCGCGCGGAAGTCGGCCTCGGCGCCCTTCGCGTCGGCCTTCGCGTCGGCCTTCGCCGCGGCCTTGTCCGACTTCGCCTCCTCGGCCGCGCGCGCGGCCGCCGGCACGTAGCCGCGGTGCAGCCGCACGGTCAGGTCGGGGCGGCCCGCGACCGCGACCTCGACCCGCTTATACTTCCCGCCCTTCTGCTCGTCGGCCTCGGGCTTCCAGGCGATGCGGTAGTAGTTCGAGGTCTCGTCCATCACGCGCGAGACCCAGCGGTCGAAGTAGTTCTGGTTCTTGAGGAACTGCCCGCCCGTCTCGCCCGCGAGGTTGGCGAGCCCGTCCTGCGCGAGCGCGGCCTCGCCGACCGAGGAGCGGTCGAGGAAGCCGTTCGGGTCGCGCGCCTTCGTCCCCGTGGCGTCCAGGCCGCCGGGCGCGAACAGCCCGCGCGCGTCGATGCTGTAGATGACGCTCCCCGTCCGCGCGGCCGTGTCGGTGACGAGCTGGAGGCGGCGGTTGGCCGTCGAGACCGAGCCCTTGCCGTCGAGGTAGAAGCCGTCCGAGATGAAGAAGATCGTCTTGCGCCCCTCGATGCCGCCCGCCGTGCTCACGAGCCTTTCGAGCGCGGCGAGCGAGCCGCTCGTCACCGACTCCATCTGCTTCGTGATGTTGGCCGCGCGCGTCTTGACCATCTCGTAAACGGCGTTGGAATTGCTGGCCGGGTTCTGCATGCCCGCCTTGCCGGCCTCCTTGGAGAAGAAGCCCTCCTGAATCTTGGTGATGTAGAAGCCGGCCGCCTGCCGGTCGCCGTTGGCGATGCGGGTGGCGATGAACTCGGACATCGGCGGCTGCTCGGCGTCGTGTAACTGAGGGGGGAGGTTCTTGAGGCGCGCGGCCGCCGCGCGCAGCACGGACTTGTTGTCGGTGAACTGTTGCAGGAATCCGAGCTGCCCCGAGGCCGTGACGATGGCGACGAGGTCGCCCGGCGCCATCTCGTCGTCGATGAAGCGCGTCAGGGCCGAGCGCGTCGGGTTGAGGCTGTCGAGCGAGAGGTGCAGGTCGTCGATGAAGAAGACGATGGTGCGCCCGCGCGCGCGCGAGGCGATGGCCGCGTTGGCGGCCGCCGCCGCCGCGCCCGGGGCGGCCTCGCCCTTCGGCGTGGGCGCCGTCACGCGCTCGAAGAAGGCCAGCGGCACCGCGCGCCCGTCCACGCGCAGCTCGAACTGCTCGCGCGTCAGGTCGCCCGCGAACTTGCCCGACTTGTCGAAGACCATCACGTCCGTCTGCACCAGCTCGGTTTCGACGCGCACGACGTCTTCCTTCTCCTGCGTCTGCGCGACGCCGAGCGCCGCCACGCAGAGCACGGTCGCCGACAGCAGGATGAGCTTGCCGAAGAGATTTCGTTTCGGGTCGGAGTGCAACATGACGGGGCCGCCTTTCTTTCTTACAACTCGCGAGCGGTTCACTTTGAGGTTCAACGCCGCAGGCGCTGTCGCGCGGAGGTCGCGTAGAGGCTTGAGCTTTATACCCCCAACCCCCGAGACGCCGCAACCCTCCGGCCCCCCGGAGGGCGCGCTCAATTCTCCGGTTCGGGCGCCTCCTCCTGCCCGCCGCCACCCGGCGGCGGCGCGGCCGCGGGCGCCGCCGGTTTGACGATGACGAAGGGGATGTCCGTCGAGCGCGCGAGCGCGTTGAAGCTCTTGAGGTCGTCCGCCAACACCCGACTGAGCTGCCGGAGCTGCGCGTCGATCTGCGCCGCGAGTTCTTCGTAGAGCGCGTAGGACTGTTCGGTCGGCTGCGCGTCGGCGCTGGCGACGATTGACCCCAGGGCGGCCAGCTTATTGTTGAGCCGGATGGGGTAGTTCAGAGGGTCCTGGCTGCTCTGGTTCTTCGTCTGGTAGAGCGCCTCCTCGATTGTCTGGAGCTTCCGGTTGAGGTTGGCGCCGGCCGCGACGAGTGGCTTCGCGTTCGGCTGGTCACTGACGCGCTTCAGGAGGTCGTCCAACTGCCGACGCACGTCGCGTATCTGCGCGACGGCGTTGTGCGTCTCGGTCAGCTTGTCGCGTATCTTCAGGAGCAGCGCGAACTGCTTGTCGAACTCCTCCTGCGTCGTCTGGAGCCGCGGGTCTTTCCTGATCTCGAAGCTCTGCGTGTGGGTCTGCCCGTCGGCCGTGAGTCTCACCTGATACGTGCCGGGCACGGCGCGCGGGCCGTTCGTGCCGCCCGCCCACAGAATCATGCCGGGGAAGCGCGCCGCCTCCGCGTAACGCATGTCCCAGACGAAGCGGTTCAAGCCCCCCTCGGTCGAGACGCGCGGCGCGCCGCCTCCGCGCCGCCCCGTGAACTCGGACGACTCTTCGCCCGACGGCGCGGTGGACTGTTCGGGCGGCGTCTGCACCTGCGCCGAGCCGGGCGCGGTCGAGGCCCCGGGCTGCCCGGCCGTCCCGCCCGCCGGCGTGGGTGTCGGGCGCGGCGGGGTCTTGGCCGTGAACTTCTGCACCGAGCGGCCCGCCGGGTCTATGAATTCGAGCGTCACGTCGGTGGCGGGGCGCGACTTGAGGTAGTAGTAGACGACGACGCCGCCCGCCGGGTTCGCGCCGAGGGTCGCCGTGGCGGGCAGCGCGAAGCCGCCCGCGCCCGGCATGCGGTAGGCGTCCTCGGGCTTCAGGAGCGTCGTCTCGCCCGCGCCCGTGCGCTGCGCGTCGGTCAACTGATGCAGCACCGGGAGGTCGTCGAGAATCCAGAAGCTGCGGCCCTGCGTGGCGACGACCAAATCCTTCTCGCGCTTGTGGACGGCGAGGTCGGTGATGGGCACGTGGGGCAGATTCAACTGGAAGGGCTGCCAGCGCTCGCCGTCGTCGAAGGAGATGTACATGCCCGTCTCCGTCCCCGCGTAGAGCAGGCCGCGCCGCGCGGGGTCTTCGCGGATGACGCGCGTGAAGGCGCCGTCCGGAATCCCCGCGTCGATCTTCTTCCACGTCCGGCCGTAGTCGCTCGTCTTGTAGAGGTAGGGCTTGAAGTCGTCGGACTTGTACATGGTCGCGGCGACGTAGGCCGCGCCCGCCTCGTGCGGCGAGGCTTCGACCGTGTTGATCTGAATCCACTCGGGGATGCCTTTGGGCGTCACGTTCGCCCACGTCTTGCCGTTGTCCCGGGTGACCTGCACGAGGCCGTCGTCCGAGCCCGCCCAGATGACGCCGCGCGCGACGGGCGACTCGGCCACGCTGAAGATGGTGTTGTAGTACTCGACGCTCGTGTTGTCCTTCGTGATGGGGCCGCCCGCGGGCCCCTGCTTCGACTTGTCGTTGCGCGTGAGGTCGGGGCTGATCGTCTCCCACGACTGCCCCTCGTTGGTCGAGCGGAAGAGGTGGTCGCCCGCGGCGTACAAAACATTCGGGTCGTGCGGCGAGAAGAGGATGGGGTAGTTCCACTGGAAGCGGTACTTCATCCCCTCCGCGCCGTGGCCCATCGGGTTGTCGGGCCAGACGTTGACGGCGCGCAGTTGTTTGGTGCGGTGGTCGTAGCGCGTCAGGTAGCCGCCGTAGGAGCCGGCGAAGACGACGTTCGAGTCCGTGGGCTTCGGCGCGATCCAGCCCGACTCGCCGCCGCCCACGTCGTGCCACGACTCGGGGCCGATGCCGAACTCCTCGGTGCGGCTGCGTATCTTGATGGTCGAGTTGTCCTGCTGCGCGCCGTAGACGTTGTACGGGAAGTCGTTGTCGAGGGCGACGCGGTAGAACTGCGCGGTCGGCTGATCCTGCTCCGTCCAGGTGCGCCCGCCGTTGAAGGAGACGTTGGCGCCGCCGTCGTTGGCCTCGACCATGCGGTTCGAGTCGTTGGGCGCGATCCAGAGGTCGTGGTTGTCGCTGTGCGGCGTGGCGACCTGCGCGAAGGTGCGGCCGCCGTCCGAAGACTTGTGGAACCCGACGTTGAGCACGTAGACCGTCTCGGGGTTCAGCGGGTCGGCGTAGATGCGCGTGTAGTACCAGGCGCGCTGCCGGAGGGTGCGCGACTCGTTGACCTTCGCCCACGTCGCGCCGCCGTTCTCGGACCGGAAGACGCCGCCGTCCTCGGCCTCGACGATGGCCCACACGCGCTCGGGCGCGGCGGCCGAGGCCGCGACGCCGATCTTGCCGACCATCCCGCGCGGCAGCCCCGCGTTGCGCGTGAGGTCAACCCAGGTGTCGCCGCCGTCCGTGGACTTGAAGAGGCCGCTCGACGGGCCGCCGCTCTCGAACGTCCAGGGCCTGCGCACGACCTGCCAGAGCGAGGCGTAGAGGACGCCCGCGTTCGTCGGGTCGAACGTCAAATCAATCCCGCCCGCCTGCGGCCCGCGGTAGAGAATCTTCTCCCACGTCCTGCCGCCGTCCTTCGAGCGGAAGACGCCGCGCTGCTCGTTCGGGCCGAAGGCGTGGCCGATGGCCGCGACGTAGACGAGGTCGGGGTTGCGCGGGTGCACGCGCACGCGCGAGATGTGGCGCGTGTCGTCGAGGCCCGCGAGCTTCTTCCAGGTCTTCCCCGCGTCGGTTGATTTGTACATCCCGTCGCCGTGCGAGAGGTTGCCGCGCAGGGTCTGCTCGCCCATGCCGACGTAGACGACGTTCGGGTCGGACTCCGACACGGCGACGGCGCCGACCGAGCCGGTCTTAAACGTCCCGTCGCCCAGAGGCTCCCACGTCACGCCGCCGTCCGAGGTCTTCCACACGCCGCCGCCCGTCGCGCCGAAGTAGTAGACGAAGGGCTGTGACGCGACGCCCGCGACCGCCGCCGAGCGCCCGCCGCGGAACGGCCCGATCTGCCTGTAGGCGAGCGGCGCGAGCGGCCTGCGAACCGGCGAATTGCCCTGTGCGGGCGACGGCGCGCCGGCCTGCTGCGCGCGCGACGCGGCGGGCGGCACGTTCAAGAGCAGAAGGACGGCGAGCAGAGAGGCCGCGGGCGCGGACGCCCGCGAGAGAAGACGTACCCTCAACATGTGCAAGGCTCCTCAGGAAGAATGTTCTTGTGTTCCGGCCGGGAAAGCTTTAAAACGGCTGTCTTCGACTTTGACGTGTGCGGGACACTATATTGCCTTTCGCCCCCGCGGGCAATCGGCATTTTAAGGGAGCGTGGCAGATTTGAGCGTCGAGATTCGTTACGCGGAGGCGCTGACGGATGAGGAGCGGCAGGCGCTCTTCGGCTGGGGCCAGGACATCTTCGGGCTGGAGGACCGGGACTACCGCTGGCGGCCGAAGGACTACCACTTCATCGCCGAAGAGGACGGGCGACCCTTGAGCCACGTCGGCGTCATCAAGACGACGGTGAGCGCGGGCGGGCGCGAGGTCACGGTCGGCGGCATCGGCGGCGTCGTCACCGTCCCCGAGGCCCAGGGGCGGCACCTCGTCCACGCCGGCATGCGACAGGCCGCCGAGTTCATCTGCCGCGAGCTGGGCGCGGAGTTCGGCATGCTCTTCTGCCTGCCGCGCCTCGAACCCTTCTACGCGCGGCAGGGCTGGCAGGCGCTCGAAGATGAAGTCGAGATCGACCAGCCCGACGGCAAGAGAATCTGGCCCTACCGCATGATGGTGCTGCCGTGCGGCGAGCGCGTGTGGCCCCCGGGGCGGATCGAGATCGGGGGGCTGCCCTGGTGAACGGGGTCGTGAGGTTGACGAGGTCGGGGCCCGTGCTCGCCGGCGCGGGCGAGGAGCTGGCGCGGATGCGCGCGCACTTCGAGGAGCGGCATCACCTTTCGCTGCCGGGCTTCCTCGACCCGGCGCTGCTCGGCATGCTGCGCGGGAAACTGGCCGCGGCCGACTTCGCGCGCATCGACCGCGACGTGGGCAGCGAGCTGCGCCCGCTCGACGCCGCGCCCTACTTCGCCCTCGAGCTTCTGCTGAACAGCCGCGCGATGCTCGACCTCATCCCGCGGCTCACGGGCTGCCCGCCGGTCGCGTGCTTCACCGGGCGCATCTACCGGCGCGCGCCCGGGCAGAGCCACGTCAGCCGCTGGCACACCGACCTCAACGACGACGGCCGGATGATTACGCTCAGCGTCAACCTGAGCGAGCACGTCTACCGCGGCGGGACGACGCTCGTCCGCGAGGCCGACACGAAGCGCGTCGTCTGCGAGCTGCCCAACACGGGCTTCGGCGACGCCATCCTCTTCCCCATCGCCCCGCGCTTCGAGCACCGCGTCCTCGACGTTGAGGGCGCCGTGCCGAAGACCGCGCTCGCCGGCTGGTTCAACTCCAAACCCGACCCGCGCTACCTCTTCGCGCGCGGCGCCGCCAAAAGCTAAAGCGGTCGGCATAAGCGTCGGCATTTAACCGCCGCGGACACGGGGGCACAGCCAAGTGGATTTAGCTGTGCCCCCGTGTCCGCGGCGGTTAAAGAATCGCGGTTACATCCGACTTCAAGCCGCTCTTAATTCCCCGTCGTCTTCTTCCTCTTGATGCGGACGCGCGGGAGGTTGTCGCCGAGCCGTCGGAGCTTGTCGAGGTCGAGCGAGCCGACGATGTTGATGACGGTCAGCTCGCGCGGTTCGACGAAGAGCAGCGCTAAGCCCTCGACGCGCCCGGCAGCCGTCGCCAGATAAACTTCCGCGTCGCCGAAATCGAGCCCCTTAGACTTCACGTCCACGACGCGCGACCAACCGGGCGCGCGCAACTGCTCGCGCAGCGCCGCCACGTCCGCGTCGTTGAACTCCCCCGCAGACTTGAACTCGTAGCTGCGCACGTAGATGCCCTGCAGCCCCTCGATGACCTCCTTGGCGGCGCGCTCCTCTTCGTCATTGTCCGAGAGGATCGAGCCGGCGAACTTGATGAGGATGCCGTCGAGCTCGATGTTGACCGACTCGGCCGCCTTCGGCGCGAGCCGCTCAAGGCTGTCGAGCCGCAGACGCCCCGCCGCCGTCTGCGCCCCGGCCGGTGCCGCGCACGCCGACGCGACGACGAAAGTCGTCGTGATGAGAACGATGGTTTTAAGAATCGACTGTCTCATAACTTCCTCACTGGCAGTAGGCAGATGGCAGTAGGCAGCAGGCAGCCGCTCCGCGTCACGTTAGTTGAAAGATTAAGTCAGAGTTTCCGACAGCGGCGCTCTTAACTGCCGGCTGCCATCCGCCTACTGCCTACTGCTTTCCCCCTCCGTCCCCTGCGCCCTCTCCCGCACGTCCCGCAGCTTCGTGCCGGTCAGGCGCAGCGCGTAGACCAACTGCTCCTTCGTCAGCAGCCGCGCGTTCTCGACGAGCGCCGACCCGCTGAAGCCCGAGCGCATCGCTTCGAGGGTTAAGCCTTCGCCCGCACCCGCCTCGCCCGTCACGGCGTCCGGCAGCTTCTGACGCCGCTTCGTCGTGGCGACCGACGTTTGCACGTCCTTCCGCCGGCGCGCGCCGTTCGATAAATTCCCGACAGCGACACTCTCGACTTTAGTCTTATCCTTCACCCCGCCCAGGGGCGGCGGCGGCTCCAACATGCCCCGCACGACCTCGTGCCGCTGCGGGCGTACGTCCTTCGGGGCAGCGTCCTTCAAAGCATCGTCCTTCGGCCGCGGAGACTCCGGCGCGTTGGCGCGCTCGTCCTGGGCCGGCACGCGCGCGCGCAGGAAGGCCGAGGCGACGAGGACTGAGGCGACGAGGAGCGCGGCCGCCGCCGCGAGCGCGGCCGGCGCGAAGAGTCTCGACGCGCGGAGGCGGGGCGCGAAGTGTAGAAGCCCGGCCGGCCGCGGCTCGGGCACGGCGGGCTCGGCCGGCAAGTCCAGCGCGCGCGGCGCGTGCTTGAATGTGCCGAGCAGCGTTTCGAGCCGCGCGACATCCGCGTCGGGCTCGCCCTTCCTGTCCCAGAGGTAGTCGCTCATAAACGCCCGTCCTTTAAATTCCGTCAGACTTCACTGCCACGCCGAGCCGCTGGCGCAGGAGCTTCATCCCGCGGTGCAGGTTGACGCGCACCGACGCGGGCCGCAGCCCCGTCCGCTCGGCGATCTCGGGGCCGGTCATGCCCTCGACGAGGCGGAGCACGAGCGTCTCGCGGTAAGCCTCGGGCAGCGAGCGGATGATCTCCAGCGCCTCGCACGCCTCGGCTCGCGGCGGCGGCCCCTGCGCCAGCTCGTCGTGCAGCTCCTCGGTCTGGCGCGCGCGCCGGTAGAAGTCGGCCGCGCGGTTGCGCGCGATGATGGCGACCCACGGCCCGAAGCGCGCGGGGTCGCGCAAGGCCCCGAGCTTGCGGAACGCCGTCAGGAAAACGTCCTGCACGAGGTCTGAGACCTCGCCGTACGGCACGCGCGCCAGCAGCACGCCGTGCACGAGCGGCGAGTAGGCGCGGTAGAGGCTCTCGAAGGCCGCGCGGTCGCCCGCGCGCGCCGACTCGACGAGCGCGACCTCCGGAGGCTGTGCCTCCGCCGCCGCCTCCCGCCGCTGCTCGGCGAAGAGCAATGTGCCGGTCTCTACCTCGAACATGCCTTGAAAAAGTTTACGCCGCGGCGAGCGTCGTTATTAGCGCCTGCGGCGACTGACTCCCGCCCCCTACGCCGGTATAGACGCGGGGGCGGCGCGGGGTGTTAACAAAAGAAGCGTGAACCGTGAACCGTAAACCGTGACAAGTTAAAGACAGTTCTTTCACTTGTCACGGTTTACGGTTCACGGTTCACGCTCCCGTCACGGTTCACGCTAAAAAATCGTGTAGATGAAGGGCGCGAGCGCCGACGACTGCGCGAAGACGAGCAGGGCTCCGAGGAGGAGCAGGATGACGACGATTGGCAGCAGCCAGAGCTTCTTGTTCTGGCGCAGGAACATCCAGACCTCACCGGCGAGCGAGAGCATACCCATAGGAACCCGAATCCCTCCGACCCTTCAAACTCGAACCCTCAGAACAGGCGCTCGAACTGCTCGCGCGCCTGCCGGGTCGTCTTGCGCTCGACCCAGTAACTCTCAGCGCGCGCCCCGCGCCGCCGCAGGGGGTCGCGCCCGACCAGACGCGTCACGACGCCGTAGGGCGTCACGACGAGGTAGTAGACCAGCGTCAGGAGCACGCGGCTGTTGACGTGCCCGAGCAGGACTGCGAAGCGCATCCACGCCGTGTGGAACGCTCGCGCCGCGGGCGGCACCAAGAGCCCCGCGACGAGCAGCGCCCCGCCCAGGGCGCCGAAGATGATGACGACCGCCGTGCGCCCGCGGTACAGGTTCCACGCGGCGATGCCGAGCAGCACGGCGGCGACGAGCAGCGCGCTCTTGCGCGCCTGCGCGTTCGTGACCGCGGGCGCGTGGTGCGCGACGCTCCCCTTCGGCTCAATCAAGCTGAAACTCCTCCTGCCACGAGTGGTCTTCCGAGAAGGCGTTCCGGCCCTGCTCCGACTTGAGCAGCAGGAAGTCGCCCACGACGAGGCAGTCCATCTCGGTGCGCATGAAGCAGGCGAACGCCTGCGCGGGCGTGCAGACGATGGGCTCGCCGCGCACGTTGAAGGAGGTGTTGACCAGCACGGCGCAGCCCGTCCGCCGCTCGAAGGCGGCGAGCAGGTCGTAGTAGGCCGGGCTCTCCTCGCGCCTCACGGTCTGCACGCGCGCCGAGTAGTCGACGTGCGTCACCGCGGGGATGGTCGAGCGCGGCACGTTCAAGCGTTCGATGCCGAACAGGCGCCCCTCGTCCTCGGTCACGTCGCGCCGCAGCTCCGCGCGCACCGGCGCGACGAGCAGCATGTAGGGCGAGTCCGTCTCAAGCTCGAAGTAGTCTGCGACGCGCTCGCGCAAGACCGAAGGGGCGAAGGGGCGGAACGACTCGCGGAACTTGATCTTGAGGTTCATCTGCGACTGCATGCGGGGCGAGCGCGGGTCGCCGAGGATGGAGCGCGCGCCGAGGGCGCGCGGGCCGAACTCCATCCGCCCCTGGAACCAGCCGGCCACCTTCCCCTCCGCGAGCAGGCGCGCGACCCATTCGGCCAGCTCGTCGTGCGGGACGCGCCGGTACCGCGCGCCCAGTGTGACGAGCGACTCCTCGATCTCGTCGTTCGAGAACTCCGGCCCGAGGTAAGAGCCGCGCATCCCGTCGGAGCCCCCGCGGCACACGTCCTCGACCTTCCGCTCGCGGCCGAGGTACTGATGCCAGACCGAGAGCGCCGCGCCCAGACTCCCGCCCGCGTCGCCCGCGGCGGGTTGTATCCAGACACGCTCGAAAGGCCCCTCGCGCAGGATGCGCCCGTTGCCGACGCAGTTGAGCGCGACGCCGCCCGCGAGGCAGAGGTTGCGCTCGCCGGTCTCTTTGTGGACGTGCCGCGCCATGCGCAGCATCGCCTCCTCGGTCACCTCCTGCACCGAGCGCGCCAGGTCCATCTCGCGCTGCGTCACCTCGCCCTCGGGCGCGCGGGGCCGCCCGCCGAACAGACGGTCGAAGGCCGAGTTCGTCATCGTCAGGCCCGCGGCGAAGTTGAAGTACTTCATGTTGAGGCGGAGGCTGCCGTCCTCGCGCAGCTCAACCAGCTCGTCGAGGATGAGCTTCACGTAACGCGGCTCGCCGTAGGGCGCGAGCCCCATCACCTTGTACTCGCCCGAGTTGACCTTGAAGCCCGTGTAGTACGTGAAGGCCGAGTAGAGGAGTCCGAGCGAGTGCGGGAAGTGCAGCTCCTTTAAGAGGTGCAGCTCGTTCCCCTTCCCGTACCCGTAACTGGAGGTCGCCCACTCGCCGACGCCGTCCATCGTCAGCACCGCGGCCGACTCGAAGGGCGAGGGGAAGAAGGCCGAGGCGGCGTGCGACTCGTGGTGCTCGGTGAAGAGCACCTTGCCCTCGAAGCCCGCCTCCTTCGACACCTGTTCGCGTATCCAAATCTTCTCGCGCAGCCACAGCGGCATCGCCATCAAAAACGAGCGCAAGCCCGACGGCGCGTAGTCGATGTACGTCTCAAGCAGCCGCTCGAATTTCAACAGCGGCTTGTCGTAGAAGGCGACGTAGTCCAGCTCGTTCGGCGTGATCCCGGCGCGGCGCAGGCAGAACTCGACGGCGCTGGCGGGGTAGCGGTGGTCGTGCTTCACGCGCGTGAAGCGCTCCTCCTGCGCCGCGGCCAGCACCTCGCCGTCGCGCACGAGG
>DAIRFV010000521.1:0-2246 GCA_036794905.1 Pyrinomonadaceae bacterium
AGCGCACCTTGCAGATGCCGCGCTTGCCCTCGCGGACGAGGCAGCGGTGGCCGCACGCGTAGCAGCGCAGGTCGCGGCCTGCGAGCCGTTCGGTCAGCTCGTCGGCCGCCTCGCGCGTCAGCCCGTCCAGCACCTCCGCGAGGCTCTCGGAGCGCGCGCCCAAAGTCATCGTTCAAGACCTCCTGTCGGCGGCGTGCGGTTGCTTTGCCCGCGCGAGACGGGGGAGGGGGCGCGAACGGCGAGGCGCGGCGGACTACTTCAGCCCGCCGCGCCTCGCCGTTCGCGCCGTGGAGTCGTTCTTCAGCGGGCCGTCACTGCTTCTCTTCCGCGGGCTTGTGCAGGCGCTCGTCCTTGAGCTTCTCCCATCGCTCGCGGTGCTCGCCCTGGAGGTCGCTGGGGAGGGTGTCAACGGGGATGCCGGCCTCGGCGCAGAAAGTGCGCCAGAGGACGAAGCGGGAGTCGAACTGCCCCGTCCCTTCTGAAATTTCGTTCGCCACCTTCGTTTTATCGTCCGCCACTTCCGCCTTGCTCCTTCGGGTCAACGTTTGCCCGACAGTGTAACAAAGGAA
The DNA here is from genome assembly GCA_036794905.1 of Pyrinomonadaceae bacterium. GTDB lineage: Bacteria > Acidobacteriota > Blastocatellia > Pyrinomonadales > Pyrinomonadaceae > QHXN01. Next base: position 570 of record DAIRFV010000521.1, read on the forward strand.
GGGTGTTGGGTGTTAGGTGTTGGGTGCTGGTTACTTCTATCCCAGCACCCGACACCTAACACCCTCCCTTCATCCCTTCGAAGTGCCGACGAGGAAGATGTCGCCTTCGGGGGCGGGGACGCCGCCCTCGCGTTCGAGGGTGACGGCGAAGGTGGGGGCGGCGTGGCCCGGCGGGAGGCGGTCGCTCAGGCGCGCGCGCCCCTGCGCGTCCGCTTTGAAGGTGCCGCCGGGCAGCGGCTTGTCGTCGTCGATGAGCCAGAGCTGGTAGGCGTGGCCTTCGGGGCAGGGCGGGAGCCCGGTCGCCATGACGACGGCGCGCCCCGTCGCGCGGTCGTAGGCGAGCATGGCGTGCGCCTGCGGCGCGGGCTTCTTGCCCGACAGCTCGGCGACGCGCACGGCGGGCGAGGCCAGCAGCTCGTCGACGGCGCGCGCGCTGGCGAGCTGTTCGCGCTGCCCCGTCATCTCGTTCTGCGCCTCGCGCAGGCGGTTGGAGAGGCTCGACACCTCCGCGCTCAAGGACTGGTTCCGATTCCAGAGCGTGAAGGTCGTTATGCCGAGCAAGACGACGGCCAGGGCCGCCGCCGCCGCGCCGAAGCCGAGCGCGGGCCGCCACGCGAGTATCTGCCAGAGGCTCAAGTCGCGCAGGAGCGCGCGCAGGCCGCGCGGGCCGTCTTCAACCTCCGCGCGCCCGCGCGCCTCCGAGGGGGCGATGGCCTTCTGGGTGGCCGCGACTCCCGACGGGTCTCCTAAAACTTCCGAAGGGTCTACGGCGCGGACGCGCGTGAGGATGCCCGCGCGCAGCTCCGCGGAGGGCCGCACGGGCGCGACCGTGTAGAGCAGCGACGCGGCGGCGTCCCGCAGCTCGCGCAGCTCCCCGCCGCACTCGGCGCAGGACGGCAGGTGCCCCTCAAGCCGCGCGCGCTCTTCGGGGTCGAGCGCGCCCACGGCTTCGAGCGCCAGCAACTGTTTGTAGTCTTCGTGCCGCATCAGAACTGAAATCTTACCTTCAACATTCGACGGCTTCCGGGGCGCGCCCGTTGCTCAGGCAAACTGCCCGAGTCGCCCGCGCAGCGCGTCGCTCAGGCGTTTGAGGCCGGTGCGCGTGCGCGTCTTGACGGTGCCGAGCGGCTGGTTCTTGGCCGCCGCGATCTCGGACTGCGACATGCCGTCGAGGTATGCGAGGACGAGCACCTGCCGCTGCTCCTCGGGCAGCTCGGCGAGCGCCGCGCGGACGGCCTCGGCGCGCTCGGCGCGGATGGCCTCCTCGTCGGCCCAGGCGCGCGGCTCCTCGGCCGTCGGCTGGCCGTCCTCGGCCGAGCGCTGCGCGGCGCGCTCGCGCGAGTCCACCGCGCGCAGGCGGTCGATGGCGCGGCTGCGCGCGAGCGTCGCCAGCCACGTAAAAGCGCGCCCTCGCGCGGGGTCGAAGGCGCGCGCCTGCTGCCAGACTTGCAGGAAGACCTCCTGCAGAACGTCCTCCGCCTCAGGGCGGCTGCGTAATATACGGAGCATGAGCCCCAAGAGGATGGCGCTGTAGCGGTCGTAGACGCGCGCGAACGCCGCCTCGTCGCCGCGCGCCACCGCGCGCAGCAGCTCGGCGTCCTCCGCGTCCGTCTGTGGGTTCGCCAGTGACAAGCCCTTATTCGCCCCGTTACGACAGATTCCGGCCTTTCGCCTTCA
>DAIRFV010000039.1:0-21528 GCA_036794905.1 Pyrinomonadaceae bacterium
GCTCGAACCCGCGGTCTCCGCCTTGAGAGGGCGGCGTGTTAACCAACTACACCATAGCGCCAAAAGCGAGGCAATTATAAAGGCGTAAAGGCGGGAATGGCAAGCGCGCGGCAGGTAAAGTCCGGGACGGCCGGGCAGTCTCTGTGATGTGTGTCACGACGTGCGCGCGGGGCGTTGGGGCAGAATGGGGGGCGGGGCGCGCGTCTTTCGGCGGGCGGCGGGGGCGGTGTTATACTCCGGCCGGCGCGCCTCTCCGCGTGGACGCGGCGCCTTCGGGAATCGCTCCCCGTCATCAAAGTTTTCATAGGGTCGGACACTTTTAAATGGTACGTAACCTCTTCGTCGAATCCAACGACGCCGCGCACGAACCCACCAGCGACAAGCAGTTACCGGCAGACTTCCCTTTAGGGATCGAGGGTTTTACTTACGGCGACCTCCATCGCCCCCGTCGCCTGCGCGCGCTGGCCGAGGCGTTCTACGCGGAGGTCGAGGGCGCGGACGCTTCGCTGCACGCGCGGCTCGCGGAGTACGTCGCGGCGCGCGGCGAGAATCTGAAGGGGACGCGAGCCGAGTCGGAGCTTTTGATCGAGGCCGCGCCGCACCTGTCTCGCTTCGTCGCGCGCCTGTTCGGCGTGGAAGAGGAGCGGGGACATTTGGCGGAGAGTATCAGGGCGCAAGACCCTGTCTTCCAGTTCAAACAGTTCGTGCAGCGGCGCGCGACGAAGAGTTTCCCGGCGGAGCGCGCCGCCGGCCTGGACGTGGAGGCGGCGGACGCGGCGCTCGAACTTTTGCGGCGCGCGGCGTTCGCGGACACGCTCGGGGACGACCGCGAGCTGGGCGTGGCGCGGATGGCGGCGCGGCTGTTGGAGTGGGAGAAGAACTACCCGAAGGAGGGCGTGCGGCAGGAGGCGGCGTGGTCGGGGGAGCGCGCGCGGGAGGCGGGGGCCGCCGCCGAGAGTTTGAAGGGGGCCGAAGGCGAGGCGGCGCTGGCGGCGTGGCGGGCGGAAGAGGATGAGAGTGTTGCTGACGGAACCCGGGCTTTCGTGCGTTCGTCGTTGAGATTGTTGGAGGCCTGGGCGGCGGCGCACGCGCTGCGGCCGGAGGCGAGGGAGAGGGTGCGGGGCTGGGTGAGTTTCCGCTTCCCGCACCCGCTCAACTACGAGCACCTGGTTCAGCTCGAACGCCCGGCGGCGGACTTGCCCGAGTTGATGCGGGGCTTGGATAAGAATTTGCGACGCCGCGACGGCTTCAAGCTCACCGACAAGCGTTACACGCGGCGCGAGGTGTTGGAGGAGGTTCACTACTGCCTCTACTGCCACGAGCGCGACAAGGACTCGTGCTCGAAGGGTCTGAAGGAGCGCGACGGGTCTCTGAAGAAGAACCCGCTCGGCATCATCCTTCAAGGCTGCCCGCTCGACGAGAAGATTTCGGAGATGCACGTGCTCCAGCGCGACGGCGACTCCATCGGCGCGCTCGCCATCGTCTGCATCGACAACCCGATGTGTCCCGGCACGGGGCACCGCATCTGCAACGACTGCATGAAGTCGTGCATCTTCCAGAAGCAGGAGCCGGTCAACATCCCGCAGGCCGAGACGGGCGTGCTGACGAACGTGCTCTCCCTGCCTTACGGCGTGGAAATCTACGGGCTGCTCACGCGCTGGAACCCCTTGAACGCGAAGCGGCCTTACGCGCTCCCCTACAACGGCAAGAACGTGCTCGTCGTCGGGTTGGGACCGGCCGGGTACACGCTCGCGCACTTCCTCTTGAACGAGGGCTTCGGCGTCGTCGGCATCGACGGGCTGAAGATCGAGCCGCTGGAAGAGACGTTGACGGGGGGCGGCGGGAGCCGCGTGCCGCGCGCGGTGCGCGAGTACGGGGAGATCACGGCGGAGCTGGACGAGCGCGTGCTCGCGGGCTTCGGCGGCGTGTCGGAGTACGGCATCACGGTGCGCTGGGACAAGAACTTCCTCACGCTGATGCACCTGACGCTCGCGCGGCGCGAACGCTTCCGCTTCTACGGCGGCGTGCGCTTCGGCGGCACGCTCTCGGTCGAGGACGCGTGGCAGTTGGGCTTCGACCACATCGCGGTGGCGACGGGCGCGGGCAAGCCCACGCTCGTCTCGATGAAGAACAACCTCATCCGCGGCGTGCGCAAGGCTTCGGACTTTCTGATGGCCTTGCAGTTGACCGGCGCGGCCAAGCACGACTCGACGGCGAACTTGCAGGTGCGCCTGCCCGCGGTCGTCATCGGCGGCGGACTCACCGCCATCGACACGGCGACGGAGCTCTTCGCCTACTACCCCGTGCAGGTCGAGAAGACTCTGGAGCGCTTCGAGGCGCTGGCGGCGGAGTTCGGCGAAGACGAGGTCTGGAGGCGCTTCGACGCGGAGGAGCGCGCCGTGCTCGAAGAGTACGTCGGGCACGGGCGCGCGGTGCGCGCGGAGCGCGCGCGCGCGGCCGCCGCGGGCGAGGAGCCGGACTTCATCTCGCTCGTGCGCGCGTGGGGCGGGGTCTCCATCGTCTACCGCAAGCGGCTGATTGATTCGCCGGCCTACAGGCTTAACCACGAAGAGGTGGCGAAGGCTCTCGAAGAGGGCATCAACTTCATCGAGAACATGTCGCCGGCCGAGGCCGTCCCCGACGAGCACGGCGCGGTGAGTGCGGTCGTCTTCGAGCGCGTGACGCGCGACCCGGCGACGGGCAAGTGGCACGTCAACTGTGAAGACACGCTGCGCGTCCCGGCGCGCACGGTCTGCGTCGCCGCGGGCACGAGCCCGAACACCATCTACGAGCGCGAACGACCGGGGACGTTCGCGCTCGACGAGTGGAAAGAGTTCTTCGCGCCGCACAGGGTCGAGAGTGCCGCCGGCGGGACGTTCAAGCTCGTCCCGGCGGCGAAGGGCGAGCGCGGCTTCTTCACCTCGTACGAGGACGGCGGGCGCTTCATCAGTTACTACGGCGACAACCACCCCGTCTACGCGGGCAACGTCGTCAAGGCGATGGCGTCGGCGAAGGACGGATTCCCGGAGGTCGTCGCGCTCTTCGCGGAAGAGCTGGCGGCGTTGCAAGAGGAAGGGCAGGCGGCGCGCGAGGAGTCGTTCGCGCGCCTGGTCGAGACGCTCGACGAGAGCCTCGTCGCGCGCGTCGAGCGCGTGGATCGTCTGACCGACACCATCGTCGAGGTCGTCGTGCGCGCCCCGATGCAGGCGCGCAAGTTCCACCCCGGCCAGTTCTACCGCTTGCAGAACTACGAGACGGACGCGCCCCTCGTCGAGGGCACGCGGCTCACGATGGAAGGGCTCGCCCTGACCGGCGCGTGGGTGGACAAGGAGGCCGGGCTCTTAAGCCTCATCGTGCTCGAGATGGGCGCGTCGTCGCGCCAGTGCGCGCTGCTGCGGCCGGGGCAGGAGGTGGTCGTGATGGGGCCGACCGGCGCGCCGACCGAGATACCCGAGGGCGAGACGGTGCTGCTCGCGGGCGGCGGCCTCGGCAACGCCGTCCTCTTCTCCATCGCGAAGGCGCTGAAGGCGGCGGGCAACCGCGTCGTCTACTTCGCGGGCTACAAGGACGGCAAAGACCTCTTCAAGCGCGAGGAGATCGAGGAGGCGACCGACCAGGTCATCTGGTCGACCGACACGGGGCGCGAGGTCGAAGCGCGCCGGCCGCAGGACGCGCACTTCCGCGGCAACATCGTGCAGGCCATCCTCGCCTACGCCGAAGGGAAGTTCGGCGCGCCCCTCTTCGACCTGCGCGAGGTTGACCGCATCATCGCCATCGGCTCCGACCGCATGATGGCCGCGGTGAAGGCGGCGCGCCACGGCGTGCTCGCCGCGCACTTGAAGAAGGGGCACGTCGGCGTCGGCTCCATCAACAGCCCGATGCAGTGCATGATGAAGGAGGTCTGCGCGCAGTGCCTCTGCAAACACGTTGACCCCGAGACGGGCGCCGAAAGTTTCGTCTTCTCCTGCTTCAACCAGGATCAGCCGCTCGACCACGTCGACTTCCAACACCTCAACGCGCGCCTGCGCGCCAACACCGTGCAGGAGAAACTGGCCAACCTCTGGTTCGACCACCTGCTCCGCGCGGGCGCGTGAGAAATAAGAATTAACCACAGAGACACAGAGACACAGCTAAAAACAAAAATCCGTGTGTTAGCTGTGTCTCTGTGTCTCTGTGGTTAATCTTCCCTACTCCTCTTGTCGCTTCTGTATCGAGCGCTCTGAGGTGAGGCGGCGGTAGGCTGCGTCGCGCGTGAGTCCCAGCTCGCGCGCGGCGCGCTTGAGGGCGGCGCGTTGGTCGAGCCCTTCGGCTGTGAAGGCGGCGACCAGGTCCGCGACGCTCGCAGTCGTCCGAGTCCCTTCCGCAACACCTGCATCAAGCACGTCGCGGTCGATGACGAGCACCATCTCGCCGCGCGCCGAGCCCTCGGGCGTGAAGCGACTGACGAGTTCGCTCAGACGCCCGCGGACGATCTCTTCGTGCAACTTCGTCAGCTCGCGCGCGACCGCGGCCTCGCGCTCGCCGAGGACTTCGAGCGCGTCGGCGAGCGCGTGCGCGAGGCGGTGCGGCGTCTCGTAGAAGACGAGCGTGGCGCGCAGGCTTTTGACCGAGGCGAGCTTCTCGCGGCGCGCGTGCGGGCGCGCGGGCAGGAAGCCGCCGAAGTAGAACTCGTCGGTCGGCAGCCCCGAGGCGGTGAGCGCCGCGACGAAGGCCGTCGGGCCGGGGACGGGCACGACGCGTAAGTGTCGCTCGACGCACGCGCGCACGACGCGGTAGCCGGGGTCGTTGACGCCCGGCGTGCCCGCGTCCGAGACGAGCGCCACGGTCTGACCTGCTTCAAGCAACTGCGCCAGCTCCTCCGCCCGCTCGCGCTCGTTGTGCTCGTGGTAGCTCACGGTGCGCGCGCGGATGCCGAAGTGTTCGAGCAGCGAGCGCGTCCGCCGCGTGTCCTCGCACGCGACCACGTCGGCCTCCGCGAGCACGCGCAGCGCGCGCCGCGTCACGTCCTCCAGATTCCCGATGGGCGTGGCGACGAGGTAGAGCGTCCCGCGGTGCTGCGACATGGGGATAAAATACAGTAGACAGTAGACAGTAGTCAGCAGCCAGTAGAAAAAGAGGCGGCGCGTCTCGGCAGTTAAGCCGGGCGCGCCGCTTTTTAACCTGCTGACTACTGAGTACTGTCTACTGTCTACTCCCCATTATTCCCAGCGGCGGTTGCCGCGCCGGTTGCCGTTGCCGTTCCAGACGTCGTAGCCGCGGTCGTCGTTGAAGCGGAGGTTATAGATGTTGGCGACGGTGCGCAGGTCGGAGCGGAGCTGGTTCCAGCCGCTGACGGCGCGCGAGTCGAGGCGGGAGCGGCCGAGCGCGCGGCTGAGCTGCGAAGCCTGCTGGAGCAGGCGGCTCGCCTCGTCGCGGCTGCGGTCGAGGCGGTCGTTGTCGCCGGCCACGCTGCGGAAGCGGCCGGCGGCGTTGCGGAAGTCCCGCGCCTCGTCGTTGATGCGGTCTTCGCGGTTCGTGCCGTTGTGGCGACTGTTGTCGAGCATGCGGTCAATGTCGCGCTGGAGGTCGCGGCTGCGGTCTTCGATGCGGCGCGCGAGGTCGCGCAGTTGGCGGCGCTCGTAGTCGCTGACGCGGCCGCCTCGGCCGTAGCGGTCGTCGTCGTCGCGGCGGTTACGGCGCCAGTCGTCGTCGCGGTTGCGGTCGTCGCGGCGCTCCTGCTCGGCGCGGTCGCGGATGCGGTCCCAGATGGTCTGGGCCGAAGCCTCCGCGGGCGCGAGGGCGGTGGCGAGCGCGACGGCGGCGAAGGTCAGAACGATGAAACGTCGGTTTAGCATCTCTCGTGTCTCCTTGGTTCTCGGGGCTGAAGGCCGCCGGGCGACGACGGGGGCGTCGAACTCTGTTCGGCTTCGCCTCAAAACTCTCTGCCGCGTCCGACCGGGGAAACCGTGGCCCGCGGCAATCATTCCGACGCGAGTTTGGGCAAGCCCCGTGCCGCTGCGGGTCTTGAGTGAGGGGGCGGTAGGGAGTGCTTGAAAACAGTGCTGTTGCGTCAGACTGACCCCGCGCCGGCCCGGCCCCGCCCCGCGCGCAGAGACGATGACCCTCGTCCCAAAACGTGCAGGCCGCGTCGCAAATGGTGAAAGCAGTAGACGGAATAGACAGTAGTCAGTAGCCAGTAGTCAGTAGCCAGGAGGAAGACAAAGCGGCGCGCCCGACCTGAAGGTTGAGACGCACCGCTGCTGTTTTTCTACTGACTACTGACTACTGTCTCCTGTCTCCTTCAACCCAGCAGGCGCGCGAAATGGCGGCGGAGGTGTTCGGGGCGGAGTTCGGTGCGGGCGCCGGTCTTCTCTATGACGAACCAGCGGGCGTCGGCCTGTGCGTCGGGGACGAGGAGGAATTCTTCGCCCGCGCGCGCGTCGCCGAAGTGGCTGATGACGGCGGAGGCTAGGCCCCCTCCGCGGACGATGCCGTCGCGCGGCGCGCGCGGCCAGCCCGCCTCGGCCGTGAGCGCGCGCACGCCGCGCCGCAGGACGAGGCGCGGGCCGACCATCGTCGAGTTGCCGACGCGGAAGCGGTGCGCGTCCGTGCGCTCAAGCGTCAGCGCCGCGCCCGCGCGGTTCAACTCGCCCGCCGCGGCCGTGAAGGCTTCGAGCAGCGATTCGACCGCGCGTGAGCGCGCCGCGTCGTTGGCGGCCTTGAGGTCGAGGTACTCGATCACCTCGTCGCGGCCGCCGCCGCGCGCTCTCTCACGCGCCTCCTGCACCCTGCGCTCGTAGTCTTCGTCGAATCCGCCCAAGACCTGCCGCCTTCGGAACTGATTTTTGCCCGCGCCGCCGGAGTGCGCGGGCTCGGGCGGCGATGTTATCATGCCCGCTCACAAGTCGTTAAAACCCGACGGACGAACACGTCCCCCCGACTCCCGGACGTAGAAGCCAGAGAGTCCCCGACGCCGACCGAGATGAGAACCACAAGTAAACTTCGCAGACCTGCGGCCGCGCTCCTCCTGCTCGCGCTGCTCGCCCTGTTCACCACCCCCGCGGACGCGCGCCAGCGCCGCGCACAGGCTCCGCGCCCGACGACGACTGTCGCCGCCGCCCAGCCGAAGCGCCCGCGCCTCGTGCTGCTCATCGCCGTAGACCAGTTCCGCTACGACTATCTGGAGCGCTTCGGCGACCTGTTCGGCGCGGGCGGGCTGCGGCGGATGATGCGCGACGGCGGGTCTTGGGCCGAGTGCAACTACGACCACGTGCCGACCGAGACGGCGCCCGGCCACGCGACGATGATGACGGGCGCGTGGCCTTCGGAGACGGGCATCATCGCCAACCAGTGGTTCGACCGCATCGAGGGCAAGTCGGTCGAGAACGTGCGCGACGAGTCCGTGCGTCTGCTCGGCGGCGGGGAGAAGGAGACGGCGTCGAGCCCGCGCAACCTTTTGGTCTCGACGCTCGGCGACCAGTTGAAGTTGGCGACCGCGGGGCGCGCGCGCGTCGTCGGCGTCTCTTCGAAGAACCGCGCCGCCATCCTGCCCGCCGGGCGCATGGCCGACGGCGCCTACTGGTACAGCACGCAGACCGGCACGTTCGTCTCGTCCACCTACTACTTCGACAGACTGCCCGACTGGGCCGCCGCCTTCAACGCCGCGCGCCCCGCCGACAAGTTCTTCGGCGCGAAGTGGGAGCGTCTGCTCCCCGCCGCCGAGTACGAGCGGCGCGCCGGGCGCGACGACGCGCCGTGGGAGAAGGGGACGGACAAACGCACGTACGTCTTCCCGCACGTCGTCAACGGCGGGTTGCAGGAGCCGGGCCCGGCCTTCTACGGCGCGCTCGACTACTCGCCCTACTCGAACGACCTCGTGCTCTCGTTCGCCGAGGCCGCGCTGGCGAATGAGAAGCTGGGCGCGGACGAAGACCCGGACGTGCTCACCGTCAGCTTCTCGGCCAACGACATCGTCGGCCACCGCTACGGCCCCTACAGCCACGAGGCGATGGACATGACGCTGCGCGTAGACCGGCAGATCGCGCGGCTCCTGGAGGTCGTGGACGCGCGCGTCGGGCTCTCGAACACGGTCGTCGCCTTCACGGCCGACCACGGCGTCGCGCCGTCGCCCGAGCACGCGGTCGAGATGGGGCTGCCGGGCGGGCGCGTGAACCCCGCGGACATCCTGACGGCCGTCCGCAACCGCATCCGCGCGCGCTTCGGCAAGCCGGGCGATAAGGACACGACGGCCGACTACGTCCAGACCTTCTCGAACTACCAAATCTACTTCAACCGCGCGGCGCTGGAGCGCGACGGCGTGAGCGCCGAAGAGATCGAGCGCGTCACGGGCGAGGCGCTGCTGACCGTGCCGGGCGTCTCGCGCTACTTCACGCGGACGCAGCTCCTCGCGGGCGCGGTCGCGCCGGCCGACGCGCTCGCGCGGCGCGTGCTGCACGGCTACAGCCAGAAGCGCAGCGGCGACGTGGTCGTCATCCAGGAGCCTTTCAAATACATCTCCAGCGGCACGAGCGGCGCCACGCACGGCGCGCCCTACACCTACGACACGCACGTGCCCCTCATCATCATGGGCGGCGGGCTGACGCCCGGCCGCTACCTGCAACCCGCGACGCCCGCCGACATCGCGCCCACGCTCGCGCGCATCATGAACGTCGAGCCCCCGAGCAGCGCCACGGGGCGCGTGCTGAGCGAGGCCATCAAGTGAGGATTTATGAGACGTACTCTTAGCAGCCTCGCCGTCGCGGCCTGCCTCCTGTTGACGGCCGCCCTGTCCGACTCCTCCTTCGCGCAGAAGAAGCCTGCGCAGTCGGGGAAGGGCAAGCCCAAGCCCGCGGCGCCGAGGCCCGCCGCGAAGCCCGCGGACGAGGACGCGCTGAAGGCGGAACTCGACGAGGTCTTGAAGCTGGACGCGGCGGCGCGCGTGGAGCGCCTGACGGCCTTCGTCGAGGCCAACCCCGACGCGCCGCAGACCCTGCGCGCGCAGGAGCTGCTGGCGAGCGCGCGCGCCGCGCTCGGCGACGAGAAACTGCGCGGCGGCGACCGCGCCGCCGGGATGGAGCTGTTCCGCGCGGCCGTGGGCGAGGCGCCCGCGCAGATGTCCGACAAGCTCTTCGCGGAAGTCCTCGCGCAACTGCCCGGCAACCTCTACGTGCTCGGCGAGCGCGACGCCGCCCTGGAGCTGGCGCGCGCGGTCGAGGCGCGCGCCGAGGGCAGCGCCCCGCGCCTGCTCGCAACCGCCTCCTTCTACCTCGGCATCGAGCAGCCCGAGGAGGCCGCGCGTCTCGCGCAATCGGCCGTCACGCTGAAGCCGGAGCTGGTGGCCGCGCGCCAGACGCTCGGCGTGGCGTACCGCTTCTCGCTCAAGCTCGACGAGGCCGCCTCGGAGTACGCGCGCGCCGTCGAGCTCGACCCGCAGAACGGGGCCGCGCGCCGCGCGCTGGCCGAGCTGCGCCGCGCGACGGGCAAGGCCGAGGACGCCGCCGCGCTCTACAGGGAACTGCTCGCGGCCAACGCGCAGGACTCGAACGCGCGCGCCGGGCTCGTGCTCGCGCTCTTCGACGCGGGTCGGCGCGAGGAGGCCGAGCGCGAGTTGCAGTCGGCCCTGACGGGCGAGCCGCGCGACCTGCCGCTGCTGGTCGGGGCGTCCTACTGGTACGCGGCGCAGGGCGACGGCGCGCGCGCGCTGGCGCTGGCCGAGAAGGCCGTCGCCTTCGAGTCGCGCAGGGGCTGGGTCTGGACGCGCGTGGCGCAGGGGCGCGCGCTGCTCTTGCTCAAGCGGCCGCTCGAAGCGGAGAGGGCTTTCAGAACCGCGCGCAGGTACGGCAACTTCGCCACGCTCGACTACGAGATGGCCGCGGCGCTCGCCGCCGCCGGCCTCTACGACGAGGCGGCCGAGCAGCTCGCGCGCTCGTTCACGCTGAAGGACGGCAAACTCTCGGCGCGGCTCGCGGGGCGCGTCGAGTCGAGCGCGGACAACTTCAACGACCTGCTCGCGCCCGAGCGCCGCGCGAGCCTCGCGCAGTTCGCGGGCGCCGCGCCGGCCGGGGAGGCGCGGACTCTGAAGGCGCTGCTCGCGCTCAGTTACGCGACGGCGTCGGGCGCGTCGGACGAGCGCGCCGCGGCCGAGGCCGCGCGCGAGTTCGCCGCGGGCGACGACGCGATGCGCACCTACCGCAACGTCTACGCCGCGAACCGGCTCGAACAAATCGGCGGGGCGCACGCGGAGGCGCTGGCGCGCGCCGAGGCGGCCATCGGCGGCGTCGAGTCGGCGCTGGGGCTTCCGCACGCGCCCGTCGCGCTCTTCGCCGAGACGCAGGAGTTGAAGGAGTTGCGCCGGCAGGTCGTCGAGCAGGACGCGCCGCTCAACATGCTGGGCGTCGAGCGCGACACGCTCTCAAGGGTCTTGCGCGGGAGGATCGAAGGGCTCGCGGGTTGGGCGCTCTACAACCAGGGTCAGACGGCCGAGGCCGTCGTGCGCCTGCGGCGCGCGGTGAGCGTGCTGCCCGAGAGTTCGGCGTGGTGGCGCACGGCCGAGTGGCGTCTGGGCGCGGCGCTCGAAGCCAGCGGGAGCACGCGCGACGCGCTGACCGCGTACGTCACCAGCTACCGCTCGCTGCCCGACCCGAATCGCCTGCCCGCCATCGAGGCGCTCTACAAAAAGCTCAACAACGGCTCGCTCAACGGTCTCGAAAAACTTCTGGGCGCGCCCACCTCGACGGCCGCCGCGCCGCCTTCGGCTTCAGACCCTCCGCCCGCGCGACCCGAACCCGCGGAGGCGACGACGACGCCGACGCGCCCCGCGTCCGACGACACGCCGACGGCCGACGGCGCGACCACGCCGACGAACACGCCGACGCCCGCGACTACGCCCACGCCCGAACCGACTCCCGCCGCGACCCCGACGCCGGAGGCGACGCCGGAAGCGACGCCCGAGCCCACGCCGTCACCGAGCCCCGCCTCGCCGCCGGTGACGGAAGCGACGCCCGCCCCCTCGCCTTCACCCGAGCCCGCGGCGACCAGCACGCCCGAGACTTCGGGCACGACTAACCCGGAGCCGACGCCGACGCCGGCCGCCGAGCCCACGCCGGCCGCGGAGCCGACGCCACAGCCGACGCCGCCCGCCCCGGTCGCGTCGCAGGGCGGCAAGTGCATGCTGACGCTCGGCCAGCCCGCGCTCGACATCAAGGGCAACGGCGGCATGGCCGCGGTCTGGGTGGGCATCCTCGGCTACTCGGGCCGGACGCCTCCGCGCATCCAGCCCTCGACCCCGAACTGGTCAGACATCGCCGTCCTCGCCGAGCCGCACAAGCCCGAAGACGGCAACGGCGCGCGCTTCACCATCACCTCCACCAGCGCCAAGACCGGCGCCTTCATCGTCACCTTCGCCTCCCCCTGCGGCAAGGGCGAGCTGACGGTCAACGTACAGTGAGGTGCCGGGTGCTGGGTGCTGGGTTTTAGGTGTTGAGTGAAAACCAGCAGACCTTACCCAACACCCAGCACCCAACACCCAACACCCCTTCTTTCACCCAGCACCCAGCACCCCTCTCACAGGTGCGCCGCGAGGCGGGCGGCGATGACGTGCTTGGGCTGGGCGCCGACGATGCGTTCGACGGGCTGGCCGCCCTTGTAGACGAAGAGGGTCGGGATGGACTGGATGCGGAGGGCGGCGGAGGTGTTGGGGTTCTCGTCCACGTTGAGCTTGGCGACGCGGTAGAGGCCGGCCGACTCGGCGGCCAGCTCTTCGAGCGCGGGCGCGATCATGCGGCACGGGCCGCACCACGCCGCCCAGCAGTCGAGCAGCACGGGTCGCGCCGCGGAGGCCGCGACCACCTCGCGCGCAAACGTCGCGTCCGTCACCGTCACCGTCCCGCCGTCGTCTTTGACGGAACTGCGGCCCGACTCCCTCGCGGGCTCACTCACTCCGTCTACGCCGTCCGGCAAGACCGCGTTGCAGCGGCCGCACACCGGCCGCTTGCCGACCAGGGTCACGCGCTCGTCCACGCGGTTCTTCGCGCCGCACTTCGCACACGCCACAATCGCCATCGCCCCGACCTCCAGTGAATCTTCGTTTGCCGAAAGTGTGACACACACCCGCGCCACTTAGGAAGCAGGGTTGGGAACTGCCGGGCGGCGGCGGGTGTCTATCAAGACAGCGGGCGAGGAGGCGCGTATGACGGAGCTGCTCGGGCAGGTGCCCTTCGATCTCATCAGCCTGGGACTGCTCGGCGCGCTGGGCCTGAGGCGGCTCGTGCTGATGGAGCGGCTCCACTGGCCGCGGGTCGTGTTACTCACCGCCCTCCTCTGGGCGTTGGCCTTCTACCTGCTCTCGCTCACCTTACCGGAGTCGCAGGGCTGCGTGGTGACGTTCGCGGAGTGCGAACCCTTCCCCTGCACGGAGACGTGAGCCGGGGGGCGCGTTCGCGCGGCGCCCGCGTTTCGTTGTAAGATTCCTGCGTTATCTTCTCCCACACAATTCGTCCCGACGAAGGAAGTGTTAAGCACGATGCGACACACTCGCGCGAAGTCGTTCGCCTTAACGGCGTCTCTTTTTCTGTTCTTACTGAGCTTCACGTCGGCGGGCGCGCAGACGCCCGCGCCGCGCTCGCGCGCCGTCCCGGCGGACGCGCCGGAGATCAGCTACACGGTCTCGATGCCGCGGCCGCACACGCACCTCTTCAACGTGGAGGCGCGTCTGCGCTACACGGCGTCGGCGCCCGTCTCGCTCGACCTGGTCATGCCGGTCTGGACGCCCGGCTCCTACCTCGTGCGCGAGTTCGAGCGGCACGTGCAGGACTTCGAGGCGCGCGACGGCGGCGGGGGCCGCGCGCTCGCGTGGACGAAGACGAACAAGAACACCTGGCGCGTCGAGCCGGCGGGCGCGCGCGAGGTGCGCGTGCGCTACGCCGTCTACGCCAACGAGCTGAGCGTCCGCACGAGCGACCTCAACGACCGCCACGCCTTCTGGAACAACGCGAACCTGCTGATGTACCCCGACGGACTGCTGGGCGCGGCCTCGACGCTCAAGGTCGAGCCCTTCGGCGACTGGAAGGTCGCGACGGGGCTGCCGGCCGTTCAGGGCGCGCCGAACACCTTCCGCGCCGAGAACTTCGACGTGCTCTACGACTCGCCCTTCCTCGTCAGCAACTTCCGTCTCCTCTCGTTCGAGGTGAGGGGCGTGCCGCACCGCTTCGTCGTGGACGGCGAGGGCGACTACGACGCCGAGCGCCTGCGGCGCGACGCGCAGCGCATCACGGAGGCCGCCGCCGAGTTGATGGGCGAGATTCCCTACCGCGACTATACGTACATGCTGATGCTCGCGCCCGCGCGCGGCGGCGGGCTCGAACACGCCAACTCGACCGCGCTCATCCTGCGCCGCTTCGCCTTCTCGACCGTCGAAGACTGGCTCGCCGCTGACACGCTCATCGCGCACGAGATCTTCCACGCCTGGAACGTCAAGCTCATCCGGCCGGACGTGCTGGGGCCTTTCGACTACACGCGGGAGAACTACACGCGCCTGCTCTGGGTCGCCGAGGGCGTGACGAACTACTACGAGAACGTCCTCGTCCGCCGCGCGGGGCTGATGAGCGACCGGCAGTACCTCAACGTCATGGCGCGCGAGATTCAGACCTTGCAGGGGACGCCGGGCCGCCTGGAGCAGAGCCTTGAGGAGTCGAGCTTCGACGCGTGGATCGAGCAGTACCGGCCGGACGAGAACACGGTCAACACCAACGTCTCCTACTACGACAAGGGCGCCATCGTCTCGCTCCTCCTCGACCTCGAAATCCGCCGCCGCTCGAACGGCGCGCGCTCGCTCGACGACGTGATGCGCGCGCTCTACACGGACTTTTACAAGAAGAACCGGAACTACACGTCGGAAGACTTTCAGCGCGTCGCCGAAGCCGCGGCGGGCGGCAGCCTCGAAGAGTTCTTCCGCCGCTACGTGCGCGGGCGCGAGGAGCTCGACTACGACGCGGCGCTCGCGTGGGTGGGGCTGAGGCTCGACACGACGAGCGACGCGTCGGGGCGGCCGGCCCCGCAGGTGGCCGACCTCGGCGCGGCGCTCGAAGAGAAGGACGGCCGCCTCACGGTCAAGAACGTGCCGGCGGGCACGCCCGCCTACGAGCAGGGGCTCGCGGCCGCCGACCAGATCGTCGCCGTGGACGGCTACCGCGCCACGCTCGCCTTCCTCAACGAGCGGCTGGCCGACAAGCGCCCCGGCGACCAGCTCACCCTCTCCGTCTTCCGCGGCGACGAGCTGCGCGCGCTCCCCTTCAAGCTCGGCGCGCGCGCCGCCGCCTCCTACCGCATCGTCCCCGCCCCCGGGGCCACCGAGCAGCAGAAGCGCAACTACCAGTCCTGGCTCGGCGCCCCCTTCCCGCAATCGCGCTGAACGATGGGAAGTAGTCAGTAGGAAGACAAGGCGGCGCGCCCGGCCCGAAGACCGAGACGCGCCGCCTCTCTTTTCTACTGGCTACTGACTGCTGGCTACTGTCTACTTCCCATCTGCCTGCTCCCTGTTAATATTCTTGCGCTCAAACTAAACCGCGGGGGAAGAGTCGTGACGTTGGAGTTCGAGGGCAGGGTCGCGTTGGTGACGGGCGGGGCTTCGGGCATCGGGCGCGCGTGCGCGTGGGAGCTGGCGCGCGCCGGGGCGGACTTGCTGGTGGTGGACGCGGCGGCCGAGGCGCAGCTCGCGCAGGCCGAGAATTTGTTGAAGGCCGCGGGCGGGCGCGTGGTATCTTTCCGCGCGGACGTGCGCGAGCACGCCTCCGCCGCGCAGGCCGTCGAGGAGGCGCTTCAGCGGCTCGGCCGGCTCGACCTCCTCGTCAACGCCGCGGGCACGACCGCCGACGCGCCGCTGTGGGAGATGACGGAGGAGCAGTGGCGGCTCGTCCTCGACACCAACCTCAAGGGGGCTTTCAGCTACACGCAGGCGGCGGCGCGCCACTTCCGGCGCGCGCGCGCGGGGCGCGTCGTCAACGTCGCCTCCATCGAGGCCGCGCGCGGCCGCTTCGGGCTGGCGAACTACGCGGCGTCGAAGGCGGGGCTCGTCGCGCTGACGCGGTCGGCGGCGGTCGAGCTGGGTCGCTACGGCGTCTCGGTCAACGCCGTCTCGCCGGGCTTCATCCGCACGCCGCTGGTCGAGCGGCTGCCCGAAGAGGTCAGGGAGCGCGCCGCGCGCGAATCCGCCCTCGGCCGCATGGGCGAGCCCGAGGACGTGGCGCACGCCGTCCTCTTCCTCTGCTCCGAGCGCGCGCGCCACATCACGGGCGCCGTCCTGAACGTTGACGGCGGCCAGTCTCTTTAGCATGTGAAATTTCAACTTGGAGATTAAGAGGGAGAGGGATGAGAAGACTGTGTGCGTTGTGGTTCGTGCTGGCGGTGGGCGCGGTCGGCGTGGCGGCGCCCGCGCGGCAGGTTCAGTGGCAGTGGTCTGAGTCGCCGAGCGTGCGCGTCGGCGTGCGCGACAAGAACGACGACCTCCACGGCTACGAGGCGATTTTCGTCGTCACGGCCGCGCGGACGGGCAAGCAGTGGCGGCAGGCCGTCAAGGTCGAGGGCGATAACTTCGGCTACCTCAACTTCCCCGACGACTTCGCCGCCTTCGACTGGGCCACGCACGCGCCGCGCTTCGACTGGACGTGCACGGTCGGGGGCAAGGTCGTCGTCAAGGGCAAGTTCATGCTCGCCACGACCGACGAGATCGAGTCGGAAGAGAAGCGCGCGCCGAAGCGCGGGCGCCGGTGACGCAAGATGCAAGACGTGCTCGAAGACTTCGTGCGGACGGTGGAGGAGGCTGCGGCGCGCCTGCTCTCTCTGACGGACGCGGAAGCCTCTGCGCCGCCCGCCGCGGGGAAGTGGTCGGCGAAGGAGGTCATCGGCCACCTCGTGGACTCCGCCTCGAACAACCACCAGCGCTTCGTCCGCGCGCAGCTCAAGGAAGACCTCGTCTTCGAAGGCTACGCGCAGGAGGACTGGGTGCGCGTGCAGGCTTACGGGGACGAGCCGTGGCCGCACCTCGTCAACCTCTGGAAGTTCTACAACCTGCACCTCGCGCACGTCATCGAGCGCGCGCCCGAGCGGGAGCGCCTGCGCCCGCGGCGCGAGCACAACCTCCACGAGATCGGCTGGGCGCCCGTCGCGCTCGAAGAGCCCGCCACGCTCGAACACCTGATGCGCGACTACGTCGGCCACCTCAAGAGCCACCTGCGGCAAATCTTCGGCGAAGAGTCAGGTCAGAACCGCCCGCGGTAGCGGGTGGGTGCGTGTCAATCCGCAGAGCCTTTACCGCGTAAGATCGAGCCGCCCGCTACCGCGGGCGGTTCTGACCACTATCGAGGAGCACGCCCGGGCATGGCGACAGCCGAGAAGTCAGCGGTCGGTGCGGCTGCGCCGGAGGGGCGCGGGCGTCTGCTGCGCGTGCTCGGGGTGGTGTTCGGGTTGGCGGTGACGGTCGGCATCACAATCGGCATGGGCATCCTGCGGACGCCGGGCGAGGTGGCGGCGCAACTGCCGAACCGCTGGCTCTTCCTCGGCGCGTGGCTCGCGGGCGGCGTGTACGCGCTCTGCGGCGCCGTGTCGGTGGCGGAGCTGGGGACGATGATCCCGCGCTCGGGCGGCTTCTACGTCTTCGCGCGGCGGGCGCTGGGCGAGTACCCGGGCTTCGTCGTCGGGTGGAGCGACTGGCTCTCGACGTGCGGCACGGTGGCGGCCGTGGCGCTGGTCTTGGGCGAGTACGCGGGGCTGCTGATCCCTGCGCTCGAGGGGCGCGACGCCCTGGTCGCGTCGTGCGTGACCGTGGCCTGCGCGCTGCTCCAGTGGCGCGGCGTGCGCTGGGGCAGCCGCGCGCAGGAGCTGACGAGCCTCCTGAAGACGCTCGCCTTCGTCGCACTCATCGCGGCCTGCTTCGTCTACGGCGGGCGCGGGCCTGTGGACGCCGCGGCGGCGAGCGAAGCCTCGGCGCTGACGGTGCCTTCGGGGCTCGGGCTGTTGACGGCCGTGGTGCTCGCGCTCCAGGGCATCATCTACACTTACGACGGCTGGTACAGCACGGTCTACTTCGGCGAGGAGGTGCGGGACACGGCGCGCAGCGTCCCGCGCGCGATGGTGGGGAGCGTGCTGCTCGTCATCGTCGTCTACCTGCTCTTCAACGCGGCGCTGCTGCACGTGCTGTCCATCGAGCAGCTCGCGGGGCAGAAGCTCGCGGCGGGTGCGGCGGCCGAGGCCGTCTTCGGGCCGCGCGGCGCGACGGTCATCGGCGTGGTGGCGATCGTCTCTTTGCTGGCGTCGGTGAACGGCAACACTTTGACGGCGCCGCGCGTCGTCTACGCGATGAGCCGCGACCGCCTGTTCTGGCGCGGCGCGTCGAACGTCAACCGCGGCGGGACGCCCGCGGTCTCGCTCGCGCTCTCGGCGGCGGCGGCCGTGCTGTTGATCGTCTTCAGCGGCACCTTCGCGAAGCTGCTCGCGGGGCTCGCCTTCTTCTTCGTCACGAACCTCGCGCTCGTCTTCCTCGCGGTCTTCGTGCTGCGGCGGCGCGAGCCCCGTGCGGAGCGGCCGTACCGCGCGTGGGGCTACCCCGTGACGACGGCCTTCGCGCTCGCGGTCTCCGTCGCCTTCCTCGCCGGGGCCGTTCTGAGCGACACCGAGAACAGCCTCTATGCGCTCGCGCTGCTCGCGCTGAGCCTGCCCGTCTACCTCCTCTTCCGTCTCGGGGGAAAGGAAAGAAAGACGTGAACCGTGAACCGTCAACCGTGACGGGAAAGAACTGGCTTTTTCTTGTCACGGCTGACGGTTCACGGTTCACGCCCTGAAAAGCCATGCCTGACCTTTATCAGCACATACGTTTCCGCGTGGAGGAGCGGGTGGCGCGCGTGACCTTCGCGCGGCCGCCGCTCAACATCTTCACCATCGCGATGATGAGGGAGGTGGACGCGGCGCTCACGGAGTGCATGGGGATGCGCGACGTGGTGGCCGTCGTCTTCGACGCCGTCGAGGGGTCGCGCGCCTTCAGCGCGGGCGTCTCGGTCGAGGAGCATCAGCCGGAGACGGTCTACCAGATGCTCGAATCCTTCCACGACGTCTTCCGCACGCTCGACCAGATGTCGAAGCCCGCGCTGGCGCTCGTGGACGGCGCGGCCCTGGGCGGCGGCTGCGAGCTGGTGGCGGGCTGCGACATCGTGCTGGCCGCCTCGCGCGCCAAGTTCGGCCAGCCCGAGATCAAGCTCGGCGTCTTCCCGCCCGTCGCGGCGGTGCTCCTGCCGCGCATCATGGGCGAGCGGCGCGCGCGCGAGTTGCTGCTGACGGGCGAAATCTTCGACGCGCAGGAGGCGCTGCGCAGCGGGCTCGTCAGCTACGTCGTCGAGAGCGGCGAGCTGGAGCCGAAGCTGCAAGAGATTCTCGCGCGCCTGCGCGAGCTGTCCGCCCCGGCGCTCGAGATGGCGCGCCGCGCGCTGGACGCCGCCCGCGGCCGCCCCTTCCTCGAAGCGCTCGAACGCACGGAGGACATCTACCTCAACGAGCTGATGAAGACCGAGGACGCGCACGAAGGCGTCAACGCCTTCATGGAGAAGCGCAAGCCCGAGTGGCGGAATAAGTGAGAAGTAGGCAGTAGACAGTAGTCAGTAGACAGTAGGAAGACAAGGCGGCGCGCCCAGCCTGTAAGCTGAGCGCCCGCCTGTTTTTTCTACTGTCTGCTGACTACTGCCTACTGCCTACTGCACTTCTCGTTGACACCGCCGCGCGCGCGTTCCTATCATCGTGGGTCGGACGAGGTAAACTGTCGGGGTCGTGCCGTTGAAAGTGAAGAGGATGGGCGGGAGCATTCTGCCGGGGTCGAGAAGGGCTTGGGCGCTGCTGTTGGCGTTGCTGCTGGCGGCGGGCCCGGCGTGCACGAGCGTGCGGGAGGCGACCGGGCTCTCGGTCGTGCCGAAGAGTCTGCGCGACGTGCCCGCCGAGCGGCTGGCCTTCCGCTTCGAGGCGGACGCGGCCGAGGAGCGGCTGCCCGAACACCTGCGCCGCGACGAGCCGGAGGAGCCGGAGCCCGCCATCCGCACCGCCTTCGAGACGCAGCGCCCGTCCGACGCCCTCATCCGCACCGTCATCGACCCCTCGGGGCAGAGGGCGCTGGCGCTCTACGGCACGAGCGAGACGGACAACGACTTCCGCATCGACCTCTACAACACCACGGGGCAGTTCATCCGCAACGTCCTGCCGCCCGACCTGACCGGCGTCTTCCCCGGGGAGGTCGAGTGGTCGCCCGACGGCTCGCGCATCGTCTTCAGCGGCGTGCGCACGCCGACGCCGCAGGCCACCCCGACCCCTCTGCCTCTGGACGAGGCGCCCGCGCCGCCCGACCTCGCGCCCTCCCCCGGCGTTGACCTCCCCGGCGCGCAGCCCACGCCCACGGCCGCGCCCCTCATCCCCACGACGCAGGTCTTCCGCACCGAGCAGGTCTACGTCGGCGACCGCGACGGCTACAACCTGCGGCCGCTCACCGCGCGCGAGGGGCTCATCTACTTCAAGCTCGCCTGGTCGCCCGACGGGCAGTGGGTCGCCGCGCTCGCCTGCAAGGAGGACGAGTGGGAGGAGCAGCGGCGCGAGGGTTTTCCGCACGCGGGGCGGCCGCGGCTCGTCACCCTTGAGGGGCAGGAGCGGCTGCTCGACGACCGCGCCACTTCGGTCGAGCCCGCGTGGTCGCCCGACGGCTCGAAGGTGGCGACGGCCTTCGAGTACGACGTGGCGGTCTACGACGCGGGCGGCGGCCGGCCGACCGGCGCGGGGCTCTCCCTGCGCGAGCCGCTGCGCGCCGCCTCGACCGACTACGACGCGCGCGTCTTCAAGAAGGGCGAGCCCGCCGCGCCGAAGGCCGCGCCGGAGCAGCAGCAACCGCCGAGCGAGGCCGTGCTCATCTCGATGAACCCGTTCGTCCGGCTCGAATGGGTCGAGCCCGAGACGATCTACGCGCAGACGGCCTTCGTGCACATCTACCAGAACGAGCCGGTCGTCAAGTACCAGCGCTGGCACGTCGTCCGCGTCTCGCCGCAGGCGGCCGTGCTCGGCCGGCTCCGCACCACCGACCGACAGAGGAGCGATCCCCCTTTATGGACTTCCGCAGCGTCGCCGAAATCTTCGAGCACATCGACCACACGCGCGCGCGCCTCTTCGCCGCCGTCGAGGGCCTGAGCGCGGGGCAGCACGCCCACACCCCCGCGCCCGACCGCTGGTCTGTCGCCGAGCTCGTCGAACACCTCTCGATGGTCGAGGCGGGCGTCGCCAAACTGCTCGACAAGCTGTTGGGTCAGGCCGAGGAGTCGGGCGCCGCATCGCGCGCCGAGCCGGGAGCCTTCGCCCCCGTCTCCATCGAGGAGTTCGTCGAGCGCAGCCGCGGCGTCAAGCTCGAAGCGCCCGAGCGCATCCGCCCGACGGGGCTCCCCGTCGCCGACTCGCTCGCGCGCCTGCGCGCGTCGCGCGCCGCCCTCCACGCCCTGCGCCCGCGCCTCGAACGAACGGACGGCCACTCCCTCCGCTTCCCGCACCCCGTCTGGGGCCCGCTCGACCTCTACCAATGGCTCCTCTTCGTCGGCGCCCACGAAGACCGCCACCTCGCCCAGCTCGAAGCCCTCAAACAAACGATGAAGTAGACGCGGTTGCGACGACCCCGTGCGGTCTTTATAATCGCGCGCAGCACAGCACATGTGCCCTCTTAGCTCAATGGTCAGAGCAGCGGACTCAGTTCTTTGAAGGTCTAAGTGGAGAAATCCGGGTTGTGAATCTCGGAGTGACAGTTCAGGCATAAAAGGAGACATTTCCTGGCTTCGTCTAAAAGGGCTGGCCAGGAAGTGTTAGAGCAGCTTCTAAGATCGATGGGGAAGGACTTGGCCGCGGGTTCGAGGTGGTGAAAGGCCAGCGCCGCATGGTTGCGGTCATACCCGCATCGCTCGCAGCGGCCGCCCTTCTGCTGAATCAGGAGCAGCCTTCTTTCGCGTCCGCGCTGTTGCTGGGAGACGTAATTCTGGTGCTTGTTGTTCGTCCAGGCGTTCTTGCACCGGCGCGAGCAGAATCTTTTCTGCCTGCCGGTCAGTTCCGCCTCACAGACAGCGCAAGACATCTCCATACGACCTCCAGGATAGGGTTGCGAGCGTATCACATTCGAATCCAGGTAAAGTCTTAGTCGTCTCAGGTACGCCCGTAGAATCTGCCAAATTCGGGGAAGCCTAAGCCGCGAAAGCGGGACGGTAATCCCGAGCCAAGCCCGGCCGTTAAGGCTGGGAAGGTGTAGAGACTTGACGGCAGACGCGTAAAGCGAAGGGAAAGTCCAGACCACAAACTCCGCCCCGCGGCGGTGCGCGGCGAAAGCCGTAGTGGCAGGCATAATCCGTTGGTTGTAGGTTCGAATCCTACAGAGGGCATTTCACCTTCCTCAGTAACAATCCAGACAGAAAGCCGAGGCGTTCGTGACAAACGAAAGAACAGTAGGCGTCGGCATCATCGGGACGGGGTTCGCGCGGACGACGCAGTTGCCCGCGTGGG
>DAIRFV010000039.1:21628-31564 GCA_036794905.1 Pyrinomonadaceae bacterium
GGCGTCGGCATCATCGGGACGGGGTTCGCGCGGACGACGCAGTTGCCCGCGTGGGCGGCGTGCGGGGGCGCGCGGTTGGTGGCGGTGGCGAGCGGGCGGAGGGAGAACGCGGAGCGGGCGGCGAGGGAGTTTGCTATTCCGTTCGTGGCGTCGGACTGGCGTGAGGTGGTGGCCCGCCCGGACGTGGACCTGGTGAGCATCGTGACGCCGCCGGTGACGCACGCGGAGATGGCCTCGGGCGCGCTCGGGGCGGGGAAGGCCGTGCTGTGCGAGAAGCCGATGGCGATGGACGCGGGCGAGACGGGGCGGATGTGCGAGGCCGCGCGGGCGGCGGGGGTGCTGGCGCTCATCGACCACGAGTTGAGGTTTCTGCCGGCGCGGCGGCGGATGAGGGATTTGATTCAGGGCGGCGAGCTGGGGCGCGTGCGGCACGCGAAGTTTCTGTTCCGCGGCGACTCGCGCGCGGCGGCCGACAGGCCGTGGAGCTGGTGGTCGGACGAGCGCGCGGGCGGGGGCGCGCTGGGCGCCATCGGGTCGCACGCCGTGGACGCTTTGCACTGGCTGCTGGGGACGCGCGTGTCGCACGTGTCGGCGTCGCTCGCGGCGCACGTCGCGGAGCGGCGCGACCCCGAGTCGGGCGAGCCGCGGCGCGTGACGGCCGACGACGAGGCTTCCCTGCTCGTCAACTTCGAGGACGGCGGCGCGGCCGAGCGCGCGACCGGCGTCGTCAACGTCTCGCTGACGGAGGCGGGCGCGCCCGAGCACACAATCGAGGTCTTCGGCACCGAAGGCTCGGTGCGGATAGACGGCGCGGGCCGACTCTGGCGCGCGCGCGTCGGCGAGGGCGCGTGGCAGCGGGTCGAGGCGGAAGAGGCTCCGCTGGCCGAGGGCTTGCGCGACAACGAGTGGTCGCGCGGCTTCACCGTCTTCGCACGCGAGATCGTCGCGGCGCTGCGCGAAGGGCGCACGACCGTCGAGGGCGCGGCCACCTTCGACGACGGACACCGCACCCAGACCGTCCTCGACGCCGCGCGCGCCGCCCACGCCTCCGGCTGCCGGGTGGCTGTCGGACAGTAGTCAGTAGCCAGTAGGCTCTGCTGACGTAGAGGATGAGAACCGTAGGGTTCGAGCGACGAAGGGGTTTCTACTGACTACTGACTACTGTCTACTTCTCCTTTCCCATGAAGAGAAAGCTCACCGTCGTCCTCCTCCTCCTGCTCGCCGTGTTGGGCGGGCTGGCGTTCTTCGCGGTGGGGCCGGCGGTGGCGGAGTGGTTGCTCAACGTGACGCGCGTGCGCGGGCCGTACCGCGCGTCGGAGCGGGCGCACGCGCTGCACGAATCTCTGCTCGTGGCGGACATGCACGCCGACACGCTCCTCTGGGACAGGGACGTGCTCGCGCGCTCGGAGCGCGGCCACGTGGACGTGCCGCGCCTCGCGGAGGGCGGCGTCGCGCTACAGTTCTTCACCGTCGTCACCACGACGCCCTACTTCTCCAACTACGACAGCAACCCCGAGGGGCTCGACGGCGTGACGGCCATCGCCTTCGCCGAGCGCTGGCCGCTCGGCACGCTGCGGAGCCTGCGCGGGCGCGCGCTCTACCAGGCGCGCAAACTCAACGAGGCGGCGCTGCGCTCGGGCGAACGGCTCACGGTCATCAGGACGGCCGACGACCTGGCGCGCTTCGTCGAGCGGCGCGGGCGCGACCCGCGGGCGGTCGCGGGTCTGCTCGGACTGGAGGGCGCTTACGCGCTCGAAGGCGACGCGGGGAACGTGGACGCGCTCTTCGAGGCGGGCTTCCGCATGATGGCGCCGACCCACTTCTACGACAACGAGTGGGGCGGCTCGGCGCACGGCGTCGGCAAGGGCGGGCTGACGGAGAAGGGGCGCGAGATGGTCAGGCGGATGGAGGCGCGCGGGATGTTGATCGACCTCGCGCACGCGTCCGCCCAGACGTTTGACGACGTGGTCGCCGTCTCGACCCGGCCCCTCGTCGTCTCGCACACGGGCGTGAAGGGCACGTGCGACAACAACCGCAACCTGAGCGACGAGCAGTTGCGGAAGATCGCCGCGAAGGGCGGCGTCATCGGCATCGGGTACTGGGACACGGCCACGTGCGGGCGGGACGCGCGCGCCGTGGCGCGCGCCGTCCGGCACGCGGCCAACGTCGTCGGCGCGCGGCACGTCGCGCTCGGCTCGGACTTCGACGGCGCGGTCACCGTGCCGTTCGACACGACGGGCGTCGTGCTCGTCACCGACGCCCTGCTCGCAGAAGGGTTCACGGACGAAGAGGTCGGCGCGGTCATGGGCGGCAACGTCTTCCGGCTGCTGGCGGAGACGCTGCCGCGCTGAAGAATAATGAGAGGACATGAACTTGGATAAGTGGGAGCATCTTTTCAAGGGGGGCGAGTTCGCGCGGCGCGACCGCATCGTCGGGGGGCTCACGCTCGAACAGGTGACGCGCCGGCCGTCGGCGCAGTCGCACACCATCTACGAGGAGCTTTGGCACACGAACCGCTGGCAGTCGATCATGGTCTACCGCGACGAGGCGCTGTACGAGGAGTGGCAGAAGGGGCGCGTCTACCCTCCGGCGCCGCCCGCGAGCCAGGCCGAGTGGGACGCGCTCGTCGTCGAGTTCCTCGCGGGTCTTGATAAAGCCATGTGGTGGACTGAGTCGCGCGAGCGTCTGAAGCAAGAGGTTGACCCCGGAGTCACGATGGCCGACATACTCGTCAGCCTCGCCAGCCACACCGCCCACCACCTCGGCAAGATCATCGCCCTCCGGCAGTTCATGGACGCCTGGGAGGGGGAAAAGCCGTGAACCGTGAACCGTGACGAGAAAGAACCGTCTTTCACTTGTCACGGTTGACGGTTTACGGTTCACGGCCTTGAGGAGGTCGAGGCGCTGCGCAGACTCGCGAAAGGAGGCGCGCCTGCCGAAGACGATGCCGCGAAAGATTAAGGCCGCGTGCGTGCTGCTCGTCCTGATGTCAGCCTTCGCGTCGGAGGTCGCGGCGCAGACGCCGCGGCGCGTGAAGCGGAACGTGACGCGCGCCGAACGCGCGGGGTGGCGCGGGGTGCTCGGGTGGCCCGCGGCGTGCGAGGAGGCGTACCGCGCGGCCTACGCGGACGAAGAGAGGTACGGCGGGCTCGAATTCCACCGCTTGGGTCGCGGCCGTTATCTGGTCGAGGTCGTGTGCGACGGCGGCGGGATACAGCCGAGCGCGGTCTTCATGCTCTACGACGGGAGGCGCGCGCTCGCGCTCAGGCTGCCAGGTTTTGAGGACGAGGAGGAAGTCCGCGCGCTCACGAAGTTCGACCCCGCCCGGCGCGAACTGCTCCTGATGTCGAAGGCCGACGCGATGGGCACGTGCGGCCTCTTCGTCCGCTACAGCTTCCGCGGCGCGCGCCCGCGCGTCGAAGAGGCGCGGCGGCAGGACGACTGCGGCGGCGCGCGCGCCACGCCCGACACGAGCCGCTGGCCGAGGGTGAGGTTGAAGCCGTGACGAAGGGCGACAAGGTGCGCGTGGGCGTGGACACGGGCGGGACGTTCACGGACTTCGTCTATCACGCGGGCGGGCGGGCGCGGATTTTCAAAGTGCCTTCGACGCCGGACGACCCTTCGCGCGCCATCGTCGAGGGCCTGCGGCGCGCGGCGCGCGAGGCGGGCGTAGACTTGCGCGCCCTTGAGGTCGTGCACGGGACGACCGTGGGGACGAACGCCCTGCTTGAGCGGAAGGGCGCGCGCGCGGCGCTCGTCACGACCGAGGGGTTCGAGGACGTGCTCGTCATCGGGCGGCAGGCGCGCGGGAGTCTCTACGACCTGAACTGGACGCGCCCCGCGCCGCTCGTCGAAGACGCTCTGCGCTTCGGCGTGCGCGAGCGCGTGGCGGCGGACGGCTCGGTGGTCGAAGGGCTGGACGACGAGGAGATAGGCAGGCTCGTCAGGAAGTTGAAGCGCGCGCGGCCGGAGTCGGTGGCGGTCTGTTTGCTCTTCTCGTTCGCGCGACCCGGGCACGAGCGCAGAATCGAGCGCGCGCTCGTCGAGGCGCTCGCGGGCGTGCCGCTCTCCGTCTCGCACCGCATCCTGCCCGAGTACCGCGAGTTCGAGCGCACCTCGACCGTCACCATCAACGCCTACCTGCAACCCTTAATGGGCACGTACCTCGGCCGCCTCGGCGCGCACGTCGCGGGGCGGCGTCTGCGCGTGATGCAGTCGTCGGGCGGGAGCATCTCGGCGCGCGCGGCGGCCGTCGAGCCCGTGCGCACGATCCTGTCGGGGCCGGCGGGCGGCGTCGTCGGCGCGGCGCACGCGGCGCGCGCGGGCGGCTTCGAGGACGTGATTACGTTCGACATGGGCGGCACCTCGACCGACGTGGCGCTCGTCGCGGGCGGGCGCCTGCGCCTGACGAACGAGGCGAGCGTGGCGGGGCTGCCCGTGGCCGTGCCCGTGCTCGACATACACACGGTGGGCGCGGGCGGCGGCTCGATTGCGCGCGTGGACGCGGGCGGGAGCCTGCGCGTGGGGCCGGAGTCGGCGGGCGCCGTGCCCGGCCCCGCGTGCTACGGCCGCTCGGACTTGCCGACGGTGACGGACGCGAATCTGGTCTTAGGGAGGTTCGGCGGCGCGGACTTACTCGGCGGCGATTTCGAGTTGGATGAGGGCCGCGCGGTCGGGGCGCTCGCGACGCTCGCGCGCGAGGTGGGCGAGGCGGGCGGGCGCAAGGTGTCGGCCGTCGAGGCGGCGCTCGGGGTCGTGCGCGTCGTCAACGCCGGGATGGAGAGGGCGCTGCGCGCCGTCTCGGTCGAGCGCGGCTTCGACCCGAGGGGTTGCGCGCTCGTCACGTTCGGCGGCGCGGGGGGCCTGCACGCGGTCGAACTCGCGCGGAGTTTGCGCGTGCCGCGCGTGCTCGTGCCCGTCGCGCCGGGCGCGCTCTCGGCGCTGGGTTGTCTGCGCGCCGACGTGGTCAAGAGTTTGAGCCGCACGCTCATGCTCGAAGTCGGCGGCGGCGGCGCCGCCGCACAGACTAAACGCGTCGGGCGCGCTTTCGGTGAGATGGAGCGCGAGGCGCGCGCGGCGCTCAAACGCGAAGGGTTTAATGAAGAAAGGCAGAGTCACGAGCGGACAATCGCGGCGCGCTACGCGGGCCAGTCCTTCGAGCTTGAGATCGCGTGGGACGGCGGGCGCCGCCTCGTCGAGCGCTTCCACCGCGAGCACGAGGCGCGCTACGGCTACGCGCAGTCGGCCGACTCGGTCGAGGTCGTGAGCGCGCGCCTGCGCTCGGCGGGATTGGTCGAAGCGTTGAAGGACGAGAGGCCGCGCCGCGCGCAGACGGCGGGCGCGGACGTGGTTAAGCCGCACCGCGCGGCGCGCGTCCACTTCGACGCGGGCGCGCGCGTCGTGGCCGTCTACCGCCGCGAGGAGTTGCGCGCGGGCGCGCGGCTTCGCTCGCCGTGCGTCATCACCGAATACTCTTCCACGACGCTCGTGCCAGCGGGCGCGCGCGCCTTTGTTGACAGGCTCGGCAATCTCGTCATCGAGTTATGAAAAAGGGCAGGGGTTTCGACCCGACGACGCTGGAAATCTACCGCGCGCTCTACACTTCGGTCGCCGAGGAGATGGGGCTCACGCTCAGGCGCACGGCGCACTCGCCGAACATCAAGGAGCGGCGCGACTACTCCTGCGCCGTCTTCGACCGCGCGGGACGGGTCATCGCGCAGGGCGACCACATGCCCGTCCACCTCGGCTCGATGCCGTTGGCCGTCGCCGCCGCGCTCCGCGAGACCACGCTCGGCCCCGGCGACGTGGTCGTCCTCAACGACCCCTTCGCCGGCGGCACGCACCTGCCCGACGTGACGCTCGTCGCGGGCGTCTTCGGAGGGGTGTTGGGGATTGGGGATTGGGTGTTGGGGAGTACAGGACGCTCACGCCGCGCCGCGAATTCTTCGAAGACTAATCGCGCCCGGCACCCAACACCCAACACCCAGCACCCAACACCCAACACCCGGCCCCTCTTCTACGTCGCCAACCGCGCGCACCACGCGGACATCGGGGGGGCGACGCCGGGCTCGATGGGGATGGCGACGGACGTGTACGGCGAGGGGTTGAGGATTCCCCCGGTCAAGCTCGTCGTCGGGGGGCGCGTCAACGAGGACGTGATGCGCCTGTTGATGGCCAACGTGCGCGTCGAGCGCGAGCGGCGCGCGGACTTCGAGGCGCAGGTCGGCTCTTTAAGGACGGGCGCCGCGCGGCTGCTTGAGATCGTCGGGCGCGCGGGGCGGGAGGAGGCGGCGGAGTACGCGCGCCACCTGATCGAATACTCGGCGCGCATGATGCGCGCGACCATCGCGGCCGTCCCCGACGGCGTCTACGAGGCCGAGGACGCGCTCGACTCGGACGGGGTGGCGGAAGGTGAAGTGACCCTGCGCGTGCGCGTCGAGATTAAGGGCGAGCGCGCCGTCGTCGATTTCACGGGGAGCGCGCCGCAGGTCGCGGGGCCGGTCAACGCGGTCGAGGCGATCACGGTCTCGGCCGTGGCCTACGTCTTCCGCTGCCTCGTCGGCGCCGAGGAGGTGCCCGCGTCCGCCGGGCTGGTGGAGCCGCTCGAAGTGGTCGCGCCCGCGGGCACCGTCGTCAACGCCGCGCACCCCGCGCCCGTCGCGGGCGGCAACGTCGAGACCTCGCAACGCATCGTGGACGTGCTCTTCAAGGCCCTGTCGAAGGCCCTGCCCCGGAGCGTCCCCGCGGCGAGCCAGGGCTCGATGAACAACCTGACCATCGGGGGCCGCGACCCGCGCACGGGGCACGAGTTCGCCTACTACGAGACGGTCGCGGGCGGCATGGGCGCGCGCCCCACGGCCTCCGGCGTCTCGGGCGTCCACACGCACATGACCAACAGCCTGAACACGCCGGCCGAGGCTTTGGAGTACGCCTACCCTCTGCGCGTGCGCGCCTACCGTCTGCGCCGCGGCTCGGGCGGGGGCGGCCGGCACAGGGGCGGTGACGGCGTCGTCCGCGAGATCGAGACGCTCGTCCACGCGCGCATGTCGCTCCTCGCCGACCGCCGCGCGCGCGCGCCTTACGGGCTCGACGGGGGCGACGACGGCCGGCCGGGGCGCGACTCGCTCGCCCGCGGAACCCGCACCTTCAAGCTCGACGCCAAGGGCTCGCGCGACCTCAAGCCCGGCGACCGCGTCCGCATCGAAACGCCCGGCGGCGGCGGCCACGGGAGTCTGCCTGGCGTGGATGTTCCGACGCGAGCCGGCGGCCCCCGCCGTCTCACCAAAACCAGAAAACTAAAGACCGAAAACTGATTTAGAATGTGCCCCGCCCCGTCGCCTTGAAGTTCCTGCCCACGTTCCGTTGAGCCCCGAAAGGTGATGCGATGGACAACCCGCCCCGCCTCTTCAAACAACTCGACCACCTCCTCGCGCGCGTCGAAGAGCCTCGGCGCCTCTTCGACACGCTGACCGGGACTCTGGGTCTGCCCGTCGCGTGGCCGTTCCGTTCCTACCCCTCGTTCCAGAGCGGCGGGGTCGCGCTCGGCAACCTCTACCTCGAAGTCTTTCAGTGCGGCGCGCGCCGCGAGTCCCGCGCGGGCCGCTTCTGCGCCATCGCCTACGAGACGCCGCCCATCGCCGAGGCCGTCCGCGAGCTCTCGCGCCGCCGGATTCCGCACACGCCGCCCGCGCCGTACCGCGAGCGCGGCGCCGACGGCGGCGAGGCGCTCATCCGCTCGAACGTCGTGCTCGGCCGGATGCTGGGCCGAGACTTCCTGCTCGACCTGACCGTAAGCTTGAGCCGCCTGCCCGGCGCGGCGCGGCTGTCGGACGCGGGCTCGGGCAGCGCGCTCGACCGCTGGCAGATGGACAAGCTCTTCGAGCGCGACGTCGTCTTCCTCTTCGAGTTCTTCTACGAGAACATCAAAGACCAGCCCCACTGGTCTGAGTTCGGGAGTCACGAGGAGAAGCGCGCGGCCGACCTCGCGCGCCTGCGCGCCGCGGGCGGCGGCGCCGTCGGCGTCGAGTCGGCCGAGGAGATCGTCGCGGGAGTCTGTGACCTCGACGCGGCGCGCGCGCTGTGGCGCAAGTTCTACGCGCCCGCCGGGGAGGGGGCCGCCGGCCTCTTCCGGACGGGCGACGACCCGGCCGTCCGCCTCGTCCGAGCGGACACGGACTCCATCCGGGCGCTCGTCCTCAAGGTCGCCTCCCTCGAACGCGCGGAGACATTTCTGCGTGAAAGCGGTATGCTTGGCTCAGTCGGAGCAGACCACATCAGGATCGACCCGTCGAAGATTGAAGGGCTCGACGTGCGCCTCGTCCGCTGAAGCGGGCGGCGCCGAGCGGGACGGATTCCGGCGGACTAAACGGCGAGGTAACATGCGCGTCACCATCGGCCAGATCAACACGACGAACGGCGACTACGAGGGGAACACCGAGCGCATCCTGCGCGCCATCCACCAGGCGAGGGAAGAGAAGTCAGACCTCATCGTCTTCCCCGAGGCGTGCGTCCAAGGCTACACGTCGCTCGACTGGTTCTTAGACCGCGACATCGTCGAGTCGGCGCTCAAGCCCCTGGAGAGAATCATCCCGGCGACGAAGGGGCTGACGGCCGTCGTCGGCACCGTGCGGCCGACCGGCGCGGTGCACGGGCGCAAGCTCTTCAACTCGGCGGCCGTCATCCGCGACGGCGAGCTGCTGGGCTTCGCGGACAAGACGCTGCTCCCCGAGTACGACGTGTTCGACGACCCGCGCTACTTCCAGTCGGGCGAGCGGCGGCAACTGTTCGGGGTGGGGACAGAGAAGTTGGGCGTGGTCGTCTGCGAGGACTTCTGGAACGACAAGACGTTCTGGAAGGAGCGGCTCTACGCGCACGACCCGACCGACGAGGTGATCGAGCTGGGCGCGACCGTCATCGTCTCGCCCAACGCGTCGCCCTTCAACAAGGGCAAGATGGGCGAGCGGTGCCGGATGGTCTCGCACCGCTCGCAGGCTTCGGGGCTGCCGGTGGTCTACGTCAACCTCGTCGGCGGCAACGACGGCGTCCTCTTCGACGGCGCCTCGCTCGTCACCGACTGCCGCGGCGAGACGATACTGCAAGCGCCGCCCTTCGAGGAGTTCGTCGCCACCGTCGCCCTCGACTGCGGCGTGCGCGACGAGCGCTGCCTGCCCGGCGACGACATGGAGACGGTCAGGCAGGCGCTCGTCCTCGGCATCCGCGACTACGCGCGCAAGAACGGCTTCCGTGCCGCCGTGCTCGGACTCTCGGGCGGGATAGATTCGGCCGTCGTCGCCGCGCTCGCGTGCGAGGCCCTCGGCGCCGAGAACGTCCTCGGCGTGATGATGCCCTCGCCCTTCTCCTCGCGCGGGAGCGTCGAGGATTCAATCGCGTTCGGTAAGAACTTCGGGATGCCCGTCGTCGAGCGCCCCATCAGCTCGGCCTTCGAGGTGCTGACGAAGGAGCTGGGGCTGACGAAGCCTTCGCGCGGCGGCGAAAGTCTAGCGGCCGAGAATCTGCAATCGCGCCTGCGCGGCAACATCCTGATGACCGTCTCGAACGCCGAGGGGCGCCTGCTGCTTTCGACCGGCAACAAGTCGGAGCTGGCCCTCGGCTACTGCACGCTCTACGGCGACACGAACGGCGGGCTCGCCGTCATCGGCGACGTGCTCAAGACCGAAGTCTACGACCTCGCGCGCCAGATCAACCGCGGCGGCGAACTCATCCCCGACGCCATCATCGACAAGCGCCCTTCGGCCGAGCTGGCCCCCGACCAGTTCGACGACCAGTCGTTGCCGCCCTACGACCGGCTCGACCCCATCCTGCGGCTCTACTTCGAGCGGAAGTATGCGCCCGAGCAGATCGTCGCCGAGGGGCACGACCGCGCGCTCGTCTACGACATCCTCAACCGCGTCGAGTCGCCGGCCAACGAGTTCAAGC
>DAIRFV010000266.1:0-8726 GCA_036794905.1 Pyrinomonadaceae bacterium
TTCTTGTCACGGTTCACGGTTCACGGTTTACGCTACTGGAAGCTGTTGAGCGCCTCGGGCTCCTTCTCGTAGGTGTCGAAGACCGTGAGGAGCTTGGTGATGACGAGCAGCTCCTTGATCTTCTCGCCGAGGCCGAGCATCTTGAGCTGGCCCTTCTCGCGGCTGATGGTGGTGTGGCTGGAGACCAGCTCGCCGATGCCGCTCGAATCCATGTAGCTGACGCCCGACAGGTTCAAAAGCACCTTCTTCTTCCCCTCCTGGACGAGGCGGCGGACGGCGCTGCGGAGGGCGACGTTGCCCTCGCCGATGGTGATCTTTCCTTCGAGGTCGAGGATCGTCACGTCCCCTGCCTGGCGCTCGCGGATGTTCAGTTCAGCCATTGCGGGAAATCTCCTTGTGGAATCAAGTAGTCAGTAGACAGTAGTCGGTAGACAGTAGAAGAGCGCCTTCTGCCGGCAGTCAGGGTTACAACGTCAATGGCCGCGGAGACGCTGGGCGCCTACTGACTCCTGACTACTGACTACTGTCTACTTCCTTTTAATCATTCGCACCAGGGTGCCGCCCCCGGCGGGGCGCTCCCAGGCGATTTCGTCCATGAAGGTGCGCATGAAGAGGATACCACGCCCGGAGGCTTTGAGGATGTTCTCCTCGGCCGTCGGGTCGGGGAGGTGCGAGGGGTCGAAGCCCTCGCCGCGGTCGCGCACGGTCACGGTGAGCCCCTCTTCGGTGCCGGCCATGCCGATCTCCACGGGCACGTTCTCGTCCTGCCGGTTGCCGTGCAGGACGGCGTTGGTGACGGCCTCGCGCACGGCGAGGTCGATGCCGAAGAGCGCGTCCTCGGCGAAGCCCAAGCGCCGCGCGGCGTCCGCGACGGACGCCGCCGCCTCGCCGATGGCCTCGATGCGGCTCGGCAGCTTGAGTTCGACGGTCTCTTCGGTCACAGGCTCAAAGGTCGGCCGCCCTCCGGGAGGGGCACGCGGCCCCGGCCGTACGGCGGGCGCGGCCCCAACAACAGATGCTTTAAAGCTCGACAGGAAGCCTGCACGGTTTAACACGCCCGCCGCTCCACTGTCAAGAAACGCAGAAGACAGGAGACAGTAGTCAGTAGTCAGTAGTCAGTAGAAAACCTTTCTTATCGCGAACCGTCCGGCTGTCATCCTCAACGGCCTCAGCGCGGAGCGCTACTGGCTACTGACTACTGTCTCCTGTCTTCTGCTTTTGTTAACATTGTCCGCATGTTGATCCGACCCGCAAGGCGGCTGCGCGGCCGCCTGAGAGTTCCGGGCGATAAGTCCGTGTCGCACCGGGCGGCGATGTTCGCGTCGCTCGCCGCGGGCAGGACGCGCATCGAGAATTTCGCTTCGAGCGCCGACTGCACCTCGACGTTAGAAGCCCTGCGCGGGCTCGGCGTCGGCGTCGAAAGGGACGGGAGCGTCGTCACAATCGAGGGCGCGGGCGGCGGCGGCGGCGCGCCGCGTTTCCGCGCGCCGTCCGAACCGCTCGACTGCGGGAACTCCGGGACGACGATGCGGCTGCTGGCGGGCGTGCTCGCGGCGCAGCCGTTCGAGTCCGTGCTCGTGGGCGACGAGTCCCTGAGCCGCCGGCCGATGCGCCGCGTGATGGGGCCGCTGGAGTTGATGGGCGCGCAACTGTCGGCCGTGGACGGCCACGCGCCGCTGCGCGTCGTGGGCCGCCACCCGCTCAAGGCCATCGAGTACGTCTCGCCCGTGGCGAGCGCGCAGGTCAAGTCGTGCGTCCTGCTCGCGGGGCTCGGCGCGGGGGGGCGCACGCGCGTCACCGAGCCGGAGCTTTCGCGCGACCACACGGAGCGCATGCTCCGCTGGTTCGGCGTCCCCGTCGAATCGGGCTGCGAGCGCGGGGCCGAGTCGGACGGATCGGATAAGTCGGGCGACTCCTTCTTTGTCGAGCTGAACGGCCCGGCGCGGCTCACGGCGCGCGACGTGTCGGTGCCCGGCGACGTTTCGTCCGCGGCCTTCCTCGTCGCCGCCGCGGCGATGCTCGGCGGCTCCGAGGTGACCGTCGAGGGGGTCGGGCTCAACGGGACGCGCACGGGGCTGATCGAACGGCTGAAGTCACTCGGGGCGGACGTGCGCGGCCTGAACGTGCACGAACGCTGCAACGAGCCGGTCGGCGACGTGCGGGCGCGCTGCGCCGGGCGCCTCAAGCCTCTGGACGAGTCCGCGGGGGTGGTGCGCGGCGCGGCCATCCCCGGCCTGATTGACGAGCTGCCGCTGCTCGCCGTCCTCGGCACGCACACGGAGGGCGGCATCGAGATACGCGACGCGCGCGAGCTGCGCGTGAAGGAGTCCGACCGCATCGCGGCGACGGCCGCCAATTTGCGCGCGATGGGCGCGCGGGTCGAGGAGTTCGAGGACGGCATGCGCGTCGAGGGGCCTGTCGGGCTGCGCGGCGCGCGCCTCAAGTCCTACGGCGACCACCGCATCGCGATGGCCTTCGCCGTCGCGGCGCTCGCCGCCGAAGGCGAGACGGAGATCGAGGGCGCACAGGAGTGCGTCGCCGTCTCCTTCCCGGAGTTCTTCCCGCTGCTCGAATCTTTGACGGAGAGATGAGCCGGGAACGCGTCGTCATCACGGGCTTCATGGGCGCGGGCAAGACGACCGTCGGCCGCGCGCTCGCGCGCCTGCTCGGCGAACAATTCGTAGACCTCGACGACGCGGTGACAGAGATCGAGGGGCGCGGCCCGCGCGAGCTGATCGACGAGGAGGGCGAGGAGTACTTCCGCGACGCGGAGACGCGCGCGCTAGGGCGTGTGCTCGAAGAGGGCGCGGCGCGCGTCGTCGCCACCGGCGGCGGCGCGTGGACGATAGAGCGCAACCGCTCGCTCGTCGCCGCGCACGGTTGTCTTTCGGTCTGGCTCGACGCGCCGTTCGATTTGTGTCTCCGGCGCATCGACCGGGAAGGCGACCGCCAAGCGCGCCCCTTCGCGCGCGACACGGAGCGCGCCGCGCGACTCTACGAGGAGAGGCTCGCGGCCTACCGCCAGTCGAACCTGCGCGTCCCGGTAGCGCCCGAGGCCGGCGCGGAAGAGCTTGCCGCAGAGATAGCGGCCGCGCTCCGCGCTCGGACTTGAGTGCGTGCGCGCGCCCGCTACAATGTTTGCGCGCATGAAACGTGCGGCGCTACATGCGTCACGTCGGACGCACCTCCGGGCTGCGAGTTCCGGAGTTTATTTCCGCGCAGTTAAGGTGGCGGCTTCTCGCGGTCGGAGTTGGTTGCGAACAAGCGAATGAGGGAGACCGTACATGTCTGACCGAAACACTGACGCAAAGGCGCTGAGGCCGGCGGAGAAACTGGCGAACGCGCAGAACTGGAAGCACCTCGCGCGTTGGAACGGCGAGGGATTTTACGAGTTGAAGACCGAGGACACAGGTCAAGTGCGCGTGCGCCTCTTCTTCACGCCGCAACTGTTGGAGGCGGCCGAGGAGATTCTCTACCGGCAGATCGTCAACGCCACGCGCTTCCCCGGCGTGCGGATGGTGGTCATCACGCCCGACGCACACTACGGCTACGGCGTCCCCGTCGGCTGCGTCCTCATCACCGACGCACGGGAAGGCGCCGTCGCGATGGGCCCCGTCGGCTACGATATTGGTTGCGGGATGATGTCGGCGCGGTCGGGGGTGGAGGCGGAGGCGGCGACGCCGGAGCGGAGGTTGGAGTTCAACCGGGCGGTGATGTCGCGTGTGAACATGGGGTTCGGGGGGAAGAGCCTGAAGCTCGGGCGCCTCTCCGACGAGGAGTTCCAGAACCTCGTGCGCGGGGGCGCGGAGTATTACGTCGAGAAGTACGGGGCGACGTTCGACCGCAGCCACGCGGAGCGCCACCGCATCCCCGTGGACGACGACTGGCGGATTCCGTACGGCGGCAAGGGGCGGCCCGAGCGCGGGCGCGACCAGTTGGGGAGCCTCGGCGGCGGCAACCACTTCATCGAATTGCAGCGCAGCAGCCAGACGGGGACGCTCTTCGTGCAGGTGCACACCGGCTCGCGCGGCTTCGGCCACGGGCTGGCGACCAACTACTTCGAGCTGGCGCGCGAGGAGCACCCGGAGTTACTCAAAGACATCGACCTCGGCTACTTCACGCCCGAGTCGAGGCACTACCGCGACTACCTGAACGCGGTCGCGGCGGGCGGCAACTACGCCATCCTCAACCGGCTCGTCATCTTCGAGCAGGTGTCCGAGGCGTTCCGCGAGGTCTTCGGCGAGGAGTTGGAACTCGTCTACGAGATCAGCCACAACCTCGTGCAGAAGGAGTGGCACCCGGAGTTCGGCGACGTGTGGGTGCACCGCAAGGGCGCGACGCGCGCCTTCCCCGCCGGCCACCCGTTTCTCAAAGGCACCGTCTGGGAGGAGAAGGGGCACCCCGTGCTCATCCCGGGCAGCAACAAGGACTGGAGCTACATCCTCCGGCCGCTCGCGGGCGCGGAGCGCAGCGGCTTCTCGGTCAACCACGGCGCGGGCCGCCGCATCTCGCGCGGCGAGGCCAACCGCACGCTCTCGCAGCGCCAGATGGACGACGAGTACCGCGAGGCCGGCGTCGTCGTCAACACCGACGGCCGCGTGCCTTTGGACGAGGCCGCGCCGTGCTACAAGCCTTCGGAGGATGTCGTCGCCGCGGTCGTCGGCGCGGGCCTCGCCGAGATCGAGCACAGCCTGTGGCCGCTCGCCTCGCTCAAGGGCGTGGACGAGCTGAAGCGCGGGCGCCGCGGGAAAGGCAAGCCCGAGCGCAGGGGCGGCCGCTCCGAGGGGAAGAAGACGAGCGAGCACTATTGATGTGCTTCGCCGTGGGCGCGGGTACGCCGCCGGAATGATGAGGGAGGAGCGAGATGAAAGGTCGTTTACTTCTCGCCGCGCTGTCGGCACTGTTCCTGACGCTCTCGGCCGCGCCGAGTGCGCGCGCGCAGGATGAAGCCATAGCCGCGGGGGACGCATGGCGCGCGGAGCCGGCGCCGCCCCCGCGGCATCCGCCCACGGGGACTCCGGTCTGGCCGGCGGCGCGGGGCGGGACCGCCACTCTCTACGCGCGCGACCCTCTGACCACCTCGCTCTGCTTCGCCGACGGCAGGTACGGCCACATCATCCAGCAGAACGAGGTGAGGAACCGTTGCAGCGACATCGGCTTCGGCCGCGTCGTCCGAGATCGTCTGGCGGTCGGGATCGAGGGCGGACGGGTCGGCGTCATCATTGACCTGGGCGACGCGAGCGAACTGCGCGGGCGCTACGGCCTCCGCGAGGCGGCCGGCGCGAAGCAGGACTTCCCAAAGTTCCGCGTGCAGGGCGGCAAGGTCTCAATCCAGAAGACGCGCACTCCGCAAGCGTTTCAGGAGCTGGACGAGTCGGCGCGGCTCTTCGCGGAGGGCGATGACTCAGCGAGCGCCCCCGTCAGGGTCGGCCACATCTACCTGGTACGCATCACGGACAGGTTCGCAAAGGACTTCCAGCGGCTCGCCAAGGTGAAGGTCATCTCGTATGTACCGGACGAGTCGGTCACTATCGTCTGGGAGGTCCTATGAGCCGCTGCCGTTCCTGCGCGCGCGCAGGAGCTTGAGGAGCGCCAGTTCTTCGACGGTGTACTCGTCGGGCTGCCGGCCGCGTATCACGCGGCGCGCGCGGCGCGGGCGGAACTCTTCGAGCGTCCGGCCGCGCTCGTAGGCTTCGAGCACCTTCGGGTGTATGTAGCAGGCGCGGCAGACGGTCGGCGTGTTGCCGAGGCGCTCGGCCACGCGCTTGACGGCCGCGCCGACGTTCTTCTTCGCCTGACGCCCGTCCTCACAACCGCCGATCTCGGCCAGCTCGACGGCCGCCAACAGCGTCCCGCCCCACGTGCGGAAGTCCTTCGCCGAGAAGTCGGCCCCGGCCGCCGACTTGATGTAGTCGTTCACGTCGCGCGGCGTGATGGGGCGCGCGCGGCCGTCCTCGCCGACGTACTGGAAGAGCCTCGACCCGCCGAGCGACTTGATGTCGCCGACGAGCGCGGCCAACTCCTCGTCCACGAGGATGCGCCGGTGCTTGATGTGGTGCTTGCCGGTGAAGTTGAACTCCAGCCGGCCGCCCGGCTTAATCTCAAGGTGACGGTTGCGCAGCGTCGTCACGCCGTAGGTGCGATAACGCTTGACGCTCTCCTCGGAGCCGACGCGGAAGTAGAGGTCGTTGATGAGGCGGACGATGACCGCCAGCACGCGCTCCTTCCCCAGCCCTTCGCGCGCGATGTCCTCGTTCGCCTTGCGGCGCAGACGCGGCAGCGCCTCGCCGAAGCGCTCGACCTTCCCGTACTTGCGGAGCGCGCGGCGCGCGACGAAAGAGGGGTGGTAGATGCGCTGGACGCGCCCCATCTTGTCGAAGCCGAGGGCCTGCAAGGGGCCGCGCGGCGCGGGCGCGATTCTGACCTCGCGCCAGGCCGGCGGGATGGCGAGCGAGCGGATGCGCTCCAACGCGGCCTCGTCCGCTACGGGCCGCCCGTCGGCCGTCTCGTAGCGGAAGCCGCGCGACTTCGACCCCACCCGCCGCCACCAGTGGCGGCGCCGGTCGCGTGTAACGCTTCCGGCCAACAGCCCGGCCGCGATGTTCTGTTGGACTGCATACTCGGCGCTCGCCATTCCCCTTGAACTCCCCTTTTCCTGTTCGCCGCGCCCGCAAAGCCGCGCGTGGTGCGGATGACCTACAAACGGCGGGCCACTCGCTCGGGACTGTTAACCGCCGCGGAGACGAAGGCACGGCTTGAAGACTAATAAGTCAACAAGCCGTGCCTTCGTCTCGGCGGCGGTTAACGCTTTGTCAGCGGGTTGACTTCAGCTCGACTTCGGGCGGGAAGAGCAGGCCGGCCTTCTCGGGCGCCATCCGCCCGCCGGCCAGCCCGACGGCGCGCGCGAGCACGGGGTCGCGGCGCGTGCGCAGGTCTTCCGCGGTGGGCAGCAGCACCACGTCGGGCGTGACGCCCACGTGTTCGAGGCTCTGCCCGTCGGCCATGATGATGTCGGCCTCCGTGACGCTGAGGCCGTACTGGATCATGTTGCCGCTGCTCTGGTCGCCGAGCAGACCCGGCCGCTGTGTGCTCATCATCACCGCGCCCGCCGTGAGGTCGCCGACGACGGTGCCGCGCTTCTCCAACTGCACGACGCGCGCGAAGACCTCGGAGGCCGAGCCCGACTCGCTGTCCACCAGCACGACGAGCGTCCCCTTGAAGACCTTCTCGCCGCCGCGCGTCTTCGCCACGAGTGGCTTCGTCTCCTTGCGACGCTTCACCTCGCCGACCTTGACGTCGCGGTCGAAGACGTAGCCGAGCATGCGCTGCAAGGTCTTGACGGCGCCGCCGCCGTTGCCGCGCAGGTCGAGGACGAGCGCCTTGTGCTTGCGCGCCTTCGAGATCATCTCGTCCACCTTGCTCTCGGTGAAGCCGAACTCGCGCAGCCTCCAGATGAAGACGCCGTCGGCGCCCGCGCCCTCCTCGTAGAAGCGCGGCAGCTTCTTCGAGTCCTCGCGGTCTTCGTCGTACTCGTTGAAGAGCTGCGTGAGGTTGACGGCCTTGTCCAGCTTCTCGACCTTCGCCTTGAGCGCCAGCTCGCGCTCGGCCCCGTCGGGCGCGCGCACGACGACGCGCTTGCCCGGCGAAGGCCGGAGCACGTTGTAGTTGTACTCGATCTTCCAGAGCGTCGGGCGCGTCGGGCGGAAGCCGTCGACGGAGAGCACCTCGTCGCCGGGCTTGAGGCCCTGCGCCTCGGCGTCGCTGCCCGGCTTGACCGCGGTGACGAAGACCCGGTCGCCGACGGCCTGCATCTTCCAACCGTAGTCCACGTCCACGGGGCGCGGCGGCGGGATGAAGAAGGTGTGCGAGTCGTTCAGCTCCGCGAGCGCCTGCGCGATGACGCCGAGCACCTGGCTGAGCGACTGCGCCTCCCCGATCTTCGCGTCGGCGGCTTTGAAGCGCGCCTCCAAATCCATGCCGCGGTACTTCGGGTCGTAGTAGTACTCCTTCATGTAGTCCTTGACGAGCGCGAGCATGACTTTGCCGCGGTTGCGGTCGCGCTCAAGGTCTGCTTTCGACTGCGCGCGCGCGGCCGGCGCGAAGTTCGCCGCGCAAAGGGTCACGACAAGCGCGAGCACGGCGCGCCGGAAGAAGGGGTTGGGGGTGTGCATCGAACGTTCCTCTCCTGCTTTGGTGAGTGTCGCCGCGGCGGGAGCGGCCGCGGGCGTCGGGACGGAAAATTTTCCACGAAGAGTCGCCCGAACGCAAACGCACAGAGCGTTCAGAACCGCCCGCGGGAGCGGTTGGGTACGCCCGACTCGGACGGCCCCCGACGCGTGAGCCCGACCCACACGCTCCCGCGGGCGGTTCTGACCTGCCCCGCCCCGCGGCGGTCGCACCCGACCGCGCCCGCCATAA
Source organism: Pyrinomonadaceae bacterium (assembly GCA_036794905.1). GTDB lineage: Bacteria > Acidobacteriota > Blastocatellia > Pyrinomonadales > Pyrinomonadaceae > QHXN01. The sequence continues at coordinate 8,419 of DAIRFV010000266.1, forward strand.
TCGCGGAGACGCAGAGACACGGCTTGAAGCGGTTAATAACTTCAAGCCGTGTCTCTGCGTCTTTGACGTGTCTCTGTGTGCGCGGTGGTTAAAGCCTTGTCAGGGGGCCGAGACGCTCGTCGGCTGCTGCGACTGCGGGGCGGTCGCGTAGTAGAGGATGCGGTTGCAGTTGTCGCAGATGATGATCTCGTCGCCGCGGCGTATCTCGGACATCAACTGGGGCCGCAGCGCCATGAAGCAGGCCGAACACGACCCGTTGCGCGCCTCGGCCAGCGCCACGCCGTCGCGGATGCGCGCGACGATGCGCT
>DAIRFV010000267.1:0-8720 GCA_036794905.1 Pyrinomonadaceae bacterium
GTCGATCAGGTCATCATGGGGCAGGGCGACGGCTGGGTGCGCGGCTACGAGGCCGCGACGGGCAAGAAGCTCTGGGAGTTCGACACCAACCCGAAGGACTCGACCTGGCCCAAGACGCGCAACGAGATCATCTCGACGCCCGTCATCTACGAGGACAAGGTCTACCTCGCCAACGGGCAGGACCCCGAGCACGGCGAGGGCGTCGGCCACATGTACTGCATCGACGCCACCAAGCGCGGCGACATCACGAAGACGGGCCTCGTCTGGCACTACGACAAGATTCGGCGCTCGATCTCGACGCCGGCCATCGCCGACGGCATCGTCTACCAGCCCGACTTCAGCGGCTTCTTCCACGCCATCGACGCCAAGACGGGCCAGCAAATCTGGGTGCACGACATGTTCGCGGCCGTGTGGGGCTCGCCGATGCTGATGGCCGACGGCCGCCTCTACCTCGGCGACGAGGACGGCGACGTGGTCATCATGCAGGCGGGGCGCGAGAAGAAGGTGCTGGCCGAGATCAACATGGGCAGCAGCGTCTACTCGACGCCCATCCCCGCCAACGGCGCGCTCTTCATCACGAACCGCAACCAGCTCTTCGCGCTCGCCGAAGGCGCCGGCACGCCCGCCCCGCCCGCGAAGCCCGCGACCGCGACCCAGTGAGGAAAGGTGCTGGGTGTTGGGTGTTGGGTGTTGGGTTAAAGGCGAGTCGCCTTTAACCCAACACCCAACACCCAACACCTAACACCCAACACCCTTCAAGAGAGGCCAGCCGAGCGATGAAAAGATTACTCTCCTTCTGTCTTCTGCTTTGCTTTACTTCGACGGCGTTCGCGCAGAACTGGCCGCAGTTCCGCGGCGCGCAGGCGTCGGGCGTGGCCGAGAACCAGAAGACGCCGGTCAGTTGGGACGCGACGAAGTCGCAGAACGTCGTCTGGAAGACGCCCATCCCGGGGCTCTCGCACGCGAGCCCCGTGGTCTGGAACGACCGCGTCTTCGTCGTCACGGCCGTGGGCGACGACCCCAACCCGACCTACGTCCCCAAAGACCGCGGCATCTCTCTGGCGCGCGACGAGGTGAAGCACTCCTGGCGCCTCTACGCGCTCGACAAGCGGACGGGGCGCGTCCTCTGGCAGCAGACGGCGCACGAGGGCGTGCCGCGCGCGCGCCGGCACATCAAGGCGACACAGGCCAACTCCACCCCCGCCACCGACGGCCGCACGGTCGTCGCGCTGATGGGCTCCGAAGGGCTCTACGCCTACGACTTCTCGGGCAAGCTCCTCTGGAAGCAGGACCTCGGCGTGCTCAACCCCGGGCTGTGGGACGACCCGACCTCTTCGTGGGGGCACGGCAGCTCGCCCGTCATCCACCGCGGCCGCGTCATCGTCCAGGCCGACGGCCACAAGCAGTCCTTCATCGCCGCCTACGATTTGAAGACCGGCAGACAGGCCTGGCGCGTCGAGCGCGGCGAGATCACTTCGTGGAGCACGCCGACGCTCATCGAGGCGGGCGGGCGCGCGGAGCTGATCGCCAACGGCGGCCGCTTCATCCGCGCCTACGACCCGCAGACCGGCAAGGAGCTGTGGCGGTTCAACGACAACGACACGCAGGTCAAGCAGCAGGCGCCGCTCTTCGCGCACGGGCTCGTCTACGTCGCGGGCGGCTACCCGCCGGGGCGCGGCTTCTACGCCTTCCGCCCCGGCGCCAGCGGCGATATCACCCCGAAGGCGGGCGAGCAGTCGAACGCGCACCTCGCCTGGAAGGCCGACAAGGGGAGCCCCTACACGACGACCCCCATCGTCTACGGAGACTTCCTCTACATGGTCTCCGACGGCGGGGTGCTGTCGGCCTTCGAGGCTAAGACGGGCCGGCTCGTCTACCAGGAGCGTCTGCCCAGCTCCTTCAGCGCCTCGCCCGTCGCGGCCGACGGCAAACTCTACCTGTCGAGCGAGGACGGCGACGTCTTCGTCGTCCGCGCGGGGCCGAAGTTCGAGCTGCTGGCGACGAACCCGGTGGGCGAGCCTTTGATGTCGACGCCCGCCATCACCGACGGCATGCTCATCCTCCGCGCGCACAAGCACGTCTACGCCGTCGCCGAGCGCGCGCCGCAGACGAAGGCCGCGCGGTGACGGAAGAGGCGTTGAGGTTTCGGCCGGGCTTTCGAGCAGGGGAGGGGATTGGCCCGCCGCGCGGCGGGCTCGGCGTCGTTCGTGGAGGGAAGAAAGAGAGTGTCACGCTATGAGACTCGACCCCCGCGCCGCCTGGCGGGCGGCGGCCCTCGCCTCGATGATCGCCGCGGCGCAGCCGCTCTGCGCCGCCAACGACTGGCCGCAGTGGCGCGGCCCGAACCGCGACGGCGCGTCCACCTTCAAGTCGCCCGCGCGCTGGCCCGAGACCCTGAGGTTGAAGTGGAAAATCGAGGTCGGGCACGGTGACGCCTCGCCGGTCGTCGCCGGCCGGCGGGCCTACCTCTTCACCAGCCGCGACGGGCGCGAGGTGGTCTCGGCGGTGAGCGTCGAAGACGGCCGCCAGTTGTGGCGCGACAGCTACCCCTACAGTTACAAGCCCGAGGAGATCGAGAAGGAGCACGGCCGAGGGCCGAAGGCGACCCCCGTGCTGGCCGGCGGCCGGCTCTACACGGTCGGCGTGACCGGCGTCGTCTCGGCCTACGACGCGGCGAAGGGCAAGCTGCTCTGGCGCAAGGAGCCGAAGGGCGGCGTCAAGGAGGCGTACCCGCTCTTCGGCATGGCGGTCTCGCCGCTCGTCGTCGAAGGGCTCCTCGTCGCTCCGGTCGGCGGCAGCCGGCAGATGAAGCTGACCGCCTTCGACGTGCGCACCGGCGACGTTCGCTGGCAGTGGGGGGGCGACAACCTCCACCCGGACCTCGGGATGGGGTACTCCTCGCCCATCGTGGCCGAGGTCGGCGGCCGGCGTCAGGTCATCTTCTGGACGGGCCGCGACCTCGTCGGCCTCGCCCCCGAGAGCGGGCGGGTGCTGTGGACTTTCCCCTTCAAGTCGGAGTGGGACAGCGTCATGACGCCGGTCTTCCACGACGGGACGGTCATCCTCTCCGGCAACCCGCAGGGAACCGTCGCCGTCCGCATCAACCGGCGGGGCGACGCCTGGGCGCCGGAGCAGGTCTGGCGGCAGGAGGAGGTCTTCAGCTACATGACCACGCCGGTCGCCGCCGGGAGCCTCCTCTACGGGCTGTCGGTGAAGAAGAAGGGGCAGTTCTACTGCCTCGACCTGGCGACGGGCCGCGCGCTCTGGATGACGGAGGGGCGCGAGGCCGAGAACGCCGCCCTCCTGAGCGCCGGCGACTACCTCTTCGTGCTCACCGACGACGCCAGACTCATCGTCGCGCGCGGGAGCCGGAAGGGCTTCGAGCCCGTCCGGCGCTACCAGGTGGCCGACAGCCCGACCTGGGCGCACCCGGTTCTGCTCAACCGGCAGATTCTCGTCAAGGACGCCGCCTCGCTGGCGCTCTGGGAGATCGGTTGATGACAGTGTCCGCAAACGGCAGACCCCGAAGCGGTGCGGCGCACCGGCGCGGCCTGCGGGCGCTCGCGCTCGCGGCCGCGCTCGGTGCCGCGCTCTGTGTCTGCCCCGCCGCGGCGAACGCACGGCAGCAGGCCGACGAAGAGGCGCGGCGGAAGATCGAGGCGGCGCTCGACGCGCTCGGCGGCGCGGCGCGTCTGCGCTCGCTCGTCTCGGTCGTCGTCCGCGCCGAGGGGCGCGAGCACCGCTCGGCGGAGGCGCAAGGCTACGACCCCGAGAGCGTGACCGACGCCCCGCACGAAGAGACGGTCGTCGCCTACTTCTCCGAAGAGAAACTCCTCTACGAGCACAAGACCGGCCGCCACGACGGCACCACGCGCCACCGCCGCTGGTCTTACAACGGCGACGAGCGCACGGTCGTTGACTTCGTCGAGCACTTCGCCGCCGCGCGCCGCTACGACGCGGCGCGCGGCGAGCGACTGCGCCGCGCGCGCCGCGTCCCGCACCTCCTGCTGCTCGAAGCCGCGGCGAACCCTTCGGCGCTCAAGGCGGCGGGCGCGGCCGTCTACAACGGGCGCCGCCAGGACCTCGTGGACTTCAAGCTCCCGAACGAGAAGGCGACGCTGCGCCTCTTCCTCGACGCGGAGACGCGCCTGCTCTCGAAATACGAGTACGCGATGGAGTTCGCGGGGCTCGGCGACCAGACGGTCGAGCACGCCTTCGACGCGTACCGGCGTCACGACCGACTCGGCTGGTTCCCGGCGGGCGACACGATCAAGGTCGGCGGCGACGCCTGGCGCGAGGCGCGCTACTCGTCCGTCGAGGTCGATTCGCCGCGCGCGGCCGCGCTCTTCGAGCTGCCCGAGTCGCTGAAGGCGCACCTCCTGACGCCGGGCTCCGTCTCGCAACTCGCCCCCGGCGTCTTCATGGTCAACTCGCTCGGCGGCTTCAACCCGCTCTTCGTCGAGTTCAAAGACTTCGTCCTCGCGGCCGAAGCCCCGGCGCCCGGCTGGACGCTCGAAGCCGTCCCGGCCGACGCGCAGCCCGGGGCCTCGACGCTCTCCGAAGAGTTCATCCGCAAGATCAAGGAGACGGTGCCGGGCAAGCCCATCAGGTACCTCGTCGTCACGCACGCGCACTCAGACCACGCGGGCGGCGCGCGCGCCTTCATCGCCGAGGGCGCGACGGTGCTCACGACGACGGGCAACGTCAAGTTCTTCGAGCGCATGGCCGCCGCAAGGCACGCGCTCGTGCCCGACCGCCTCGCGCGCGAGCCGCGCGCCTTGCGCGTCGAGGCGTTCAAGGATAAGCGCGTCGTCACCGACGGCGAGCGCACAGTCGAACTCCTGAACGTCGGGCCGAACCCGCACACGAGCGAGAACGTCGTCGTCCACCTGCCGCGCGAGCGCATCGTCTTTCAGGGCGACCTCTTCTACTTCGACGGCGAGGCGACGTTCCCGCCGCGCAACCGCCGCACGATCATGCCGTTCTTCGCGCGCTGGCTCACCGCCCGCGGGCTCGCGCCCGAGCGCATCTACGGCTATCACGACCGCGGCTTCGCGACGATGGAGCACGTCCGGCGCGTGCTCGCGGGCGAAGGCTCCGCGCCCGAAGGCTCGACGGCGCGCCGGCCGCGTGGCCGAAGCGGGCGGGCTCGCACTTAAGACACGGGCGCGGATGGAGAGCTTCGACTTTCAACCAAGGACGCGCGTCATCTTCGGCGCGGGCACGCTCGCGCGACTGGGCGAGGAGGCGCGCTCCCTCGGCTTCAGACGCGCCCTGCTCGTCGCAGACCGCGGGCTCGTCGCGGCCGGGCACGTCGGGAGGGCCACGCAGCTTCTCGAAGCGGCGCACGTAGCGGTCGTGCCCTTCCACGACTTCGGCTCGAACCCCGACGCCGCCGCGGTCGAGCGCGGGCGGGCGTTCGCCGCGCCGCTCGGCGTCGACTCCGTCGTGGCCCTCGGCGGCGGCAGCTCGCTCGACTGCGCGAAGGGCATCGGCTTCCTTCTGACGAACGGCGGGCGGATGCAGGACTACGTCGGTTACGGCCGCGCGCGCCGCCCGCTGCTCCCGATGATCGGGATTCCGACGACGGCCGGGACGGGGAGCGAGGCGCAGAGTTACGCGCTCATCTCGGACGAGCGCACGCACGCGAAGATGGCCTGCGGCGATGCGTCGGCGGCCTTCCGCGTCGCGCTGTTGGACGCGGAGCTGACGCTCTCGGCGCCGCGCGAGGTGACGGCCGCCGCGGGCTTCGACGCGCTCGCGCACGCCGTCGAGACTCATGTGACGACGCGCCGCAGCCCGCTCTCCGAGATGTTCTCGCGCGAGGCGTGGCGGCTGCTCGCAGGCTCTTACGAGCGCGTGCTCGCCGCGCGGGAAGACCTTGAGGCGCGCGGGCGGATGCTGCTCGGCGCGCACCTGGCGGGCGCGGCCATCGAGAACTCGATGCTCGGCGCGGCGCACGCCTGCGCCAACCCTTTGACGGCGCGCTACGGCACCGAGCACGGCGCGGCGCTCGCGATGCTCCTGCCGTCGGTCGTGCGCTGGAACGCTTCCGCGGCCGGCGCGCGCTACGCGGAGTTAGTCGGCATGAACTCTCCGGGCGACGCCGCCGAAGCGCTGGCGCGTCGCGTCGAAGCGCTGGCGGAGGCGGGGGACTTGCGCCGCAGACTTTCCGAGTCGGGTGTTCCGAGTGATGACTTGCCCGCGCTGGCCGAGGACGCCGCGGGGCAGTGGACTGGGCGCTTCAACCCGCGCGCGCTCGACGCCGCGGGGGCGCTGGAGGTGTACGGGTGGGCTTATTGAAAGAGAGTCAGAAGTCAGAAGTCAGAAGTCAGAAGTCGGGCGGGGAAGAGGCGCACCCCGACGCGGGGGAGTCGCGCGCCGTCGGCAGAAGAGAGTTTTTACTTCTGCCGTTCGCCTTGAGCCTTCTGCCCTCGGCGGCGCGCGCGAGCTGGGGCAACGGGGCGGCGCCGGCCGACGCGTGGCCGCAGTTCCGCGGCAACCCTCTGCTGACGGGCTACTCGCCCTCGAGGGTCGCGGGCAATCCGCGGCTCCTCTGGTCGATGGACGCGGGCGAGTCGGTCGAGTCCTCGGCGGCCGTCGCGGGCGGCGCCGTCTACGTCGGCACGCAGAGGGGCGAGCTGGTCTCGGTGAACCTCGCGGACGGCCGCGAGCGCTGGCGCTACAACGCCGGCAACCCCATCGGCGAGTCGTCGCCCGCGGTCGCGGGCGGCACGGTTTACGTCGGCGACCTCGGGGGCGTGCTCCACGCCGTGCGCGCCGACACGGGGCAGAAGGTCTGGACGTTCAAGACGGCCGGCGAGATCAAGTCGTCGCCCGTCGTCTCGGGCGCGCGCGTCGTCGTCGGCTCGTACGACACGCACCTCTACTGCGTCTCGGCGGCGCAGGGGCGACAGCTCTGGAAGTTGAAGACGCGCGGGCAGGTGCACGCGACGGCGGGCGTGGCCGAGGGGCTGGCCTACGTCACTGGCTGCGACGAAATCCTCCGCGCCGTCCGCGTCGCCACGGGGCGCGAGGCGTTCCAGATTCACTCGGGCGCGTACACGGGCGCGAGCCCCGCGCTCCACGAGGGCAACGCCTTCTACGGCACCTTCAACAACGAGGTGCTCGGCGTCAACCTCGCCGCGCGCAAGGTCGGCTGGCGCTACCAGAACCGCGAACGGCAGTTCCCCTACTACTCCTCGGCGGGCTTCGCCGGGGGGCGCGTCGTCGTCGGCGGGCGCGACAAGATGGTGCACAGCCTCGACGCCTGGACGGGGCGCGAGTTCTGGTCGTTCGGGACGCAGGCGCGCGTCGAGTCCTCGCCGGCCCTCGCCGACGGGCGCGTCTTCGTCGGCTCGAACGACGGCCGCCTCTACGTGCTCAACTTCGACGACGGCCGCCGCCTCGCCGACTTCAACCTCGGCGCGCCCGTCTCGGCCTCCCCCGCCATCGCCTCGGGGCGCGTCGTCGTCGGCTCGCAGGACGGGAAGCTGCACTGCTTCGGCTAGAAAAAAGGTGTTGGGTTCTGGGTCTTAGGTGCTGGGGAAAGACGTCTGCTCTCCCCAACACCTAAAACCCAGAACCCAACACCCTTCTCTACTTCTTCACGAAGACCCGCTTGTTGTTGAAGGCGTTGCCGCCGCGCTCGGTGATGGTCTCGATGGAGAAGGTGCCGTCGGGCCAGTGCATCCACTTGCGCGCGACGAGGATGGTCTCGGTGGCGCCCTGCGGCGTCTGGGTGACGATCTCGTCTTCGATGACGAAGCCCTTGCCGTTCGCCATCCAGCGGGCGGTGCGCTTGCCCTTCGGCGCGGGCGCGTCCTTGGGGGCGTTCGGCGGGACGGGCGGCGCGAACTCCGTCTCCTTGCCGTCGAGCGTGTAGGCTTCCTTGATGACGCGCTCGCCCTGCGCGTTGGTGAGCTTCAACTCGACCGCGACGCGGTCGCCCTCCTGCACGACCGTCATCAACTGCTTCATGTCGGGCGGGATGCTGTGGCTGCGGGTCTGGTCGAGCTCCCACGTGCCGGCGAAGTTCGGGCGGTCGGCTGCGGCCGCGCCGAAGGCGGCGGCAGCCGCGGCGAGCAGGAGTGCGGCGCAGGCGGAGGCTGTTCTGAGTCTCATCCGAGGAATTCTCCTTCTTCACTTTGAAAAGTATTTCTCGATGGTCGCCGCGCTCGGCTTCGCCGTGAGCTTCGAGACGACGAACATCAGGAGCGCCGAGACGATCACCATCGGGACGACCGGCATGAAGCCGTAGACGCTCGTCCCCGAAGAGGTGCGCGCGAGTACCTCCGTCCCGCCGATTGACCAGACGACCGCGGGCGGCCCCGGCGGCGGGGCGGCGTAGGTCTGCTGGAAGACGGCGACGAAGACGACCGCCGCGGCGACCCAGACGGTCGAGGCCAGCGCGCCCCACTTCGTGCTGCCGCGCCAGAAGAGCGCCGAGATCATCAGCGGCGACATCGCCGCGAACCCCGAGAAGGCGTACTGGATGGCGATCTCGAAGATCGTCTCGGGCGCGCGCAGCGCGACGACGTAGGCCAGCACCGTCAGGATGATGACGAAGATGCGGCCGGTCTGCACCTGCGTCTGCTCGCCGTAACGCCGCCGCCCGCCGTAGAAGGCGAACACGTCCTCGGTGAACATCGTCGAGAGCGCGAGGATCTGCGAGTCCGAGGCCATCACGGCGGCCATGATGCCGGCGCCCAAAATCCCGG
>DAIRFV010000522.1:0-2227 GCA_036794905.1 Pyrinomonadaceae bacterium
CTCCTCTTCGTCATCAACGAGGCCATCAAAAAATTCAAGCTCTCGCCGCCGCAGACGCGCGTCGCCGTCCAGGGCTCCGGCAACGTCGGCGGCATCGGCGCGCGTCTGCTGCACGAAGCAGGCTACAAGGTCGTCGCACTTTCGGACATCTTCGGCGGTATCTACAACTCCGACGGCATAGATATCCCCGCCGCCCTCGCGCACTTACAGCAGACGCGCTCGCTCCAGGAGTTTCCGGGCGTTGACCACGTCTCGAACGCTGAACTGCTCGAACTCCCTTGCGACGTGCTGGCCCCCTGCGCGACCGAAAACCAGATTCGCTCGGAGAACGCGGGGCGCATCAAGTGCCGCATCCTGGCCGAGGGGGCGAACGGCCCGACGACGGCGAACGCCGACAGAATACTGCACAATAACGGGGTTTTCGTCATCCCCGACATCCTCGCCAACGCGGGCGGCGTCACCGTCAGCTACTTCGAGTGGGTGCAGAACCGCATGGGCTACTTCTGGAGGGAGGATGTTGTCAACGAACGCCTGTCGGAGGTGATGGTGGCGAGCTTTAACGACGTTGTGAAGTATGCCGAGAATCACAACGTTGATACGCGCACGGCCGCCTACATGCTGGCGATTGACCGCGTGGCCTACGACACGCGGATGCGCGGCATCTATGCGTGACGAAAATGTGAACCTTTTTTCGGGCTAAGTTGCGAAAAACTCTTGATTTCCGCGACTAAGAGGTGTATGGTCTGGCGGAACTTGGTACGCCCCCGGCATCCGTCCGTGTAGGGTTTTGCGAGGAGGCCGAGGCGTTCCGCCCAAGGTGTTGACAGCGGCGTACCCGTTTTGTATAAGCAGGTGCGCTAAACAAAGCACAAAGTTACACTCAGTTGAGAGGCGCTGCAGAGGCATTGCAAGAGCGCCCGAAGAGCGCCGACAAGGCGTTCAGGCTCCTCTCGCTGCTCCGCTCCATCTACAAGACGTTCGAGTTCGAGGGCGGTAGCAGTTTCTTTGACTTAAAGGGTTTACGCTTGTAGTTGGAGCGTCCGCGCCCCAGGCTTTAAAGGGTCGCCCGGTCGCGGCCAGCGGCATCCGCGCACGCTGTCCGACCGCGACTTCGGGGAGCACGGTCGCCCCCTTCCGCAAAAATTAAACTCATTTCGCAGGAGGAATGCGATGAGACTCGCGAGAAGAGCGCTCTTTGCCGCGCTCGCCACTTTAATCCTGTTGTCGGCGGTGACGGCGCAGACGCTGCGGCCGGGTAACGACCCGCGCAACCAGGCCCCGACTGTCGGCACGGGCGGCCCCCCGGGCGGCCCGACCGGGCTCTTCACCATCTACGACGGCGACACGCTGCGCAAGGGTGAGTTCACCTTCAGCATCGCTTACAGCAACTACGACCGCGACCCCGGTGACGTAGACTTCTCGGTCATACCCTTGAGCTTCAACGTCGGCCTGAGCGACCACGTGGAGTTGTTCTTCAGCACCGAGGGCTACCGCGGCGTGAAGGTCAACAACCCGAAGCACCTGTCGAGCTTCTACCTGCCGAACTCGCAGCTCTTCTTCGGGCAGACGCTCCTCGGCAGCGGCGCGGCCATCATCCTTCCGCCCGAGAGGGTGAGCGGTTCGACGGCGTTGACCGGCCTGGGGAACTCTTTCTTCCGCCCGGCCTTCAACCAGCCGTTCGTTCAGTTCCCGTTCGTCGGCGGCCCCGGCCCCAACTTCGGGCTGACGGGCAACAACATCGCTCCGCCCTTCACGTCGCGTCTGGGCACGCCGACGGGGGCCGAGCAGGGGAACTTCAGCGGGGCGTCTAACTTCCCCGGCGTCGGCTCGCCCTGCGGCTCCATCCTGCCGGGCGTCGTGCTGACGACTCGGGTGATCCCCGCCAACCTGACCTTCAACCCGATCACGGTGCCCGACCTGTTCACCATCTGCCCGAGCTACGTCGCCGACGCGCCCTTCGTCAACCGGCTCTACGGCGAGTCTTCGTTCGGCACGATGCAGGCCGGCGCCAAGATCAGGTTCACCGGCCCGAACAACCCGCTCGGCGTCGGCCTTGTGGCCTTCTACCGCTGGTATTTGGATAAGGCCGACGACCTGTCGGGCTTCAACCAGCTCCAGCGCGGCGCGAGCCCCGGCGGCGACATCGGCGACATCGGTCTCGTCGGTTTCGTCTCGGGCCGCCTGAGCCGCTCGGTCAGCCTGCACAGCAACTTCGGCTACATCCTGA
>DAIRFV010000268.1:0-5806 GCA_036794905.1 Pyrinomonadaceae bacterium
AGTCGGAGAAGGATGCGCTCGGCGCGGTGCTCTTCTTCAACGTCGCGCACTACGTGCTGCGCCCGTGGCCGTGGATTCTGGTGGCGCTCGCCTCGCTCATCGTCTACCCGCAGCTCTCCGACATACAGAAGGCGTTCCCCGACCTCGACCCGGCGCTGCTCGGCCACGACATCGCCTACCCGGCGATGCTCAAGTTCCTGCCCGTCGGCTTCCTCGGCCTCGTCGTCGGCGGCCTCGCCGCCGCCAACTCCTCGACCATCCTCACGCACCTCAACTGGGGTGCCTCTTACCTCGTCCACGACTTCTACCGCCGGTTCATCCGGACGGACGCTTCCGAGAAGCACTATGTTTTCGCGGGGCGCGCGGCGACCGTCCTGCTCTTCGTCATCTCGTCGGCACTGGTCTTCGTCCTCGACACGGCGAAGGACACCTTCGACATCATCCTCCAGGTCGGCGCGGGGACGGGGCTGCTCTACCTGCTGCGCTGGTTCTGGTGGCGCATCAACGCGTGGAGCGAGGTGGTGGCGATGGTCAGCTCGTTCCTCATCTCGGTCGCCTTCCTCGTGCTGGATAAGCAGGGCGTCTACTCGGCGACCACCTCGCAGCGGCTGGTGATGACGGTCGGCTTCACGACCGTCTGCTGGGTGCTGGCCGCCTACCTCGCGCCGCAGACCGACCGCGCGACGCTCGTCGAGTTCTACCGCAAGGTCCACCCGGCCGGGCCCGGCTGGGAGGGTGTCAGGCGCGAGGCGGGAATCGAGAAGGGGGCCGTCGAGCGGGCCGACAACATCCCGCTGGCGATGCTCGGCTGGGCCGCCGGGTGCGCGATGATCTGGTCTTCCCTCTTCACGGTCGGCCAGTTCATCTACGGCCGCTACGCCTACGGGCTGGTGCTGCTCGCCGTCTTCGTCGTGAGCGGCCTTGTGCTGCTTTTCGTCGTCAACCGGCTCTGGTCATCGGGCAGCGAGGTGACGGGCGAGGAGGGCGAGCCGACGGAGGAGGAACACGGGCCCGGCGGCGCGCACCAGGACTAAGCGTTTGGACTTGAAGGGTAACGAGAAGGGGCGGGCGAAGAGTTGAAGGAAGAGTCGGCGGACAAGTTCATCACGATGGTCAGCGCGAAGGCCGAGACCGACCTGCGGCTCTCTGACTTCGCCCCGCGCTCTTCGCTGGTCGTCCCCGCCCACGACGTGCCGCGCGCGAAGTTCCCCGTCATCGACTTCCACAACCACCTCGACGCGCAGGAGCCCGAGCGGGTGCTGCGCGTCATGGACGCCTGTGGTGTCGAGCGCTGCGTCAACATCACGATGCAGGTCGGCGCGGAAGCCGAAAAGATGCTGGAACGCTTCCGCCGCGCCGCCCCCGAACGTTTCTACACGGTCGCCTGGATGGACTGGCGCGATTTGGGCGAGCCCGGATTTTTCGCGCGCAGCGTCGAACGGCTCGAACGTCTGGCGGGGCTTGGTGCGCGCGGGCTGAAGGTCTGGAAAGACCTCGGGCTAAGCCTGCGAGACCGGGACGGCTCGCTGCTGCGCGTGGACGACGAGCGGCTCGCGCCGCTGTTTGAGCGCGCCGCGGAGCTGGGCGTCTTCGTCATGTTCCACACGGCCGACCCGGACGCCTTCTTCCAACCCGTAGACCCGTTCAACGAGCGTTACGAGGAGCTGAGCGCGCACCCCGACTGGGGCTTCCACGGCTCGCACTTCACGAAGGCGGAGCTGCTCGCGCAGCGTAACCGCGTCTTCGCGCGCCACCCTTCGACGACGTTCGTCGGCGCGCACGTCGCCGAGCGCCCCGAGTGCCTCGCCGAAGTCTCCGCCCTGCTCGAAGCGCACCCGAACCTTTACGTGGACATCAGCGCCCGCGCCTCCGAGCTGGGGCGCCAGCCCTACACGGCGCGCGAGTTCTTCCTGAAGCACCCCGAACGCATCCTCTTCGGCACAGACCTCGTGCCCGAGGAGGAGATGTACCGACTCTACTTCCGCTTTCTGGAGACGGCGGACGAGTATTTCGACTACCCCTCGCACGCGTCGCGGCAGGGGCGCTGGCAGATTTACGGCCTGCGCCTGCCCGACGACGTGCTGCGCCGCGTCTACCGCGACAACGCGCTGCGGCTGCTGGGCGACTGAGGCCGGCAGGAAGGTTGACGAGATGATTATCTGCGTGAGCGCCAACCCGGCCATCGACCGGCGACTGCGGCTGGAGAAGCTGACGGCGGGCGCGGTCAACCGCGCGTCGTCCGTCCGCCCGATGCCGGGCGGCAAGGCCGCGCACGTCGCGATGGCCGCCGCCGCGCTGGGCGAGCGTGTGTTGTGGGTCGGCTTCCTCGGCGGGGCGACCGGCGCGGACTGCGAGCGCGGGCTCATCTCCCTGGGCATCCCCGTGGCCGTGGTCAAGACCTCAGCCGAGACCCGCGTGAACCTTGAGGTCATCGAGGCGGACGGCACGGTCACGGAAATCCTGGAGCCCGGCGGGGCCGTGACGGAGAGGGATGTCGAGCGGATGCTCTCGCTCTGCCGCGACGTTTTTTTCGAGCACAAGGGCGCGGCGCAGGTCGCGCTCTCGGGCAGTCTCCCGCCGGGCGCGCCCGTCGATCTCTACGCGCAACTCGTCCGCCTCGCGCACGCGCACGGCTGCCGCGCGCTGCTCGACACGAGCGGCGAGGCCCTGCGCTCGGCGCTCGCGGAGTCGCCCGAACTCGTCAAGCCGAACCGCGAGGAGGCCGAGGCGTTGACGGGCGTCCCTGTAGACGGCGCGGGTTCGGCGTCGGAGGCGGCGCGCCTGCTCTTCGACGCGGGCGCGCGCGGCGTCGCCATCTCGCTCGGCGCCGAAGGCATGTTCTGGCAGGAGGCGCGCGACGCTTCGCCGCTCGTCGCCCGCCCGCCGCGCGTCGAGTCGCGCTCGGCCGTCGGGTGCGGCGACGCGTCAATCGCGGGCTTCGCCGTGGCGCACAGGCGCGGGCTCGCGGGGCGCGAATTCGTGAAGTTCGCCGCGGCCTGCGGGACGGCGAACTGTCTGGCCGACGCCCCCGGCATGATCGACCGCCGCGAGGTCGAGAGGCTCCTGCCGCTGTCTTCGGTCGAAGGAATTTGAGAGGCACGAATGGGTTCGGCGAAGGGAGGGAGCGTGTGACGCTTCGGCTGGCGCTCGTCGGGTGCGGTGAACATTCTGAGTTGAGCCACGCGGCGCCGCTCGCGCGCTACGCCGCCGCGCGCCCGGGCGAGATTGAGCTTGTCGGCGCCTGCGACCTCGATTCGTCCCGGGCCGAAAGGTTCTGCCGCGAGTACGGCTTCGCGCGCGCCTACGCGGGGCTCGACGAGATGCTCGCCAACGAGCGTCTCGACGGGTGCGTCACCGTCATGCCGGTCGCGCGCATCGGCGAGGTAGCCGTGAAGGTTTTGGAGCGCGGCATCCCCTGCGTTATCGAGAAGCCGCTCGGCACCTCGCTTGAGGGGGTCGAGCGCCTGGCCGAGGTGGCGCGGCGCACCGGCACGCCGCACATGGTCTCGGTCAACCGGCGCTTCATGCCTTACCTCAACCGCGCCGCCCTGTGGGCGCGCGAGGCCGGCGGGCTGCAATACGTCCGGGCGACGATGGTGCGCCACCGGCGCGACGAGCCCCACTTCATCTGGGAGACGGCGCTCCACGCGCTCGACGCCCTGCGCCACCTCGCGGGCGAGGTGAAGGAGTACCGCGCGACCCTGCACCGCCCCGAAGGAGTTTCAACCAACTGGTACCTCGTCTCGCTCGACTTCGAGGGCGGCGCGCGCGGGCAGCTCGAAGTGCTCCCGACCGCGGGCTTCGTCGAGGAGTCTTACGAAATCTTCGGCGAGGGCTTCCGCGCGCGCGTCGTCGCGGGCTCCGGGCCGCAGCGCTCTCTGCACTGCTGGCGCGGCGGCCGGCTCGAAGTCGAAGAGTTCGCGGACGAGACGGCGCCGGAAGACCTGCGCAGCGGCGCCTTCGAGGAGGTGCTGGAGTTCGTCGGCGCGCTGCGCGACGGCAGACGCCCCGCCCCGACCCTCGAAGACGTGCTCCCCTCGTCGCGCGTCTGCTTCCGAATCGCCGATGAGATTAAAGCAGAATTCTCTTGAGTGAAGATGGAGACAATTAACCACAGAGACACAGAGACACAGCTTGAAGCATATTGTCTTAAAGCTGTGTCTCTGTGTCTCTGTGGTTAATGCTTTTAACTGCAACGGTAATCAAACTGATGAGAAAGCTTTTATCACTGGCGCTGTCCGCGCTCACGCTCGTCACGCTCGCGCCCGTCGGCCGCGCGCGGCAGGCGGGGGTCGGCGGGAGCAGCTTCCACAAGAACGACATCACCTACACGGCCGAGGTCGCCACCCCGCACGTCCCCTGGGCGACGAAACTCCCGGGCGGCCCCGTCAAAGGCTTCTTCATCCCCTCCGTCCAGTACGGCCGCGACATGGTCGAGCTGATGCAGCGCGTCGCGCTCGCCCCGACGACCGTCTCCATCGACCGCAACTGGGACATCAGTTGCTGGGGCATCGGCGACTTCTACGGGCATGATTACCGTGGCGACCGCGACGACTTCCGCACCGTCTACGGCTACGTCGAAAAGGATTTGACCGGCCCCGCACAGTTCGAGGTGTTGGTCATCCCCGGCCTCAACGGCTGGTCACGCATGACGCGGCCGGCGCGGGACGCCGTGCTGCGGCGCGTGCGCGAGGGCGCGGGCCTCGTCCTGCTCCACCCCTTCCTCGGCGACGTGAAGGGGCACCCCTTCAAGGGCGACGAGCCGGAGCCGGACGCGCGGCTCTGGGAGCTGTCGCCGCTCGTCGGCGTCGCGGACGACACGGTCAACGAGCGCGGCTACCCCGAGGTCAATCAGGACGCCGTCACCAGGGGGCGCTGGGAGGCCGCTCAAACGCACTTCATCACCGAGGGGTTGCCGCTCGAACTACTCCCCGAAGGCAACGCGGGCGGCTCGTTCTATAAGTACAGGGCCGCGGGCGATGTCATCATCAAATCGGGCGAGCACCCCGTCGCCGCCGTCAAGACCTACGGCAAGGGGCGCGTCGTCGCCTTCGCCTACGTCGAGGAGGGCTTCACGCCGCAGAGCGTCAACCCTTTCGAGACTAAGACCTACTGGGACTACTGGGAGTATCAGTATTCGCTCCTCTCCCGCGCGCTCCTGTGGGCCGCGGGGCGCGACTCCGGCGTACGCATCAACTCGCTTGCCGCCGAAGGCGAGGTCGTCAAACTCGCCCTCGCGTCCGACGCCCCGCGCCGTGTCGAAGTCGAGGTCAGCGGCAAGAGCGAGTTCGGCCAGCGGTCGGGTTCGCGTAAGGTGACGCAGGAGCTGAACGCCGGGCAGAACTCTTTCGAAGTCCCTCTCGGCGCGGGCGCGGGTCGGGCGGGGGGCCGGCAGATTTACGACGTCATCGTGCGCGACGCGCGGACGGGGGCCACGCTCAACTGGGGCTCGGCCTTCGCCCACGCGCCGAAGCGCGCGATGGTGACGCTGGCGAAGCCGGCCGTCGATGTTTATAAGCGCGGCGAGACGCTCTCAACGGTCGTCCGCGCGGCCGGCGACCTCGAAGGCTTGAAGCTGCGCTTCAAAGTCTCCGACGACCTCGGGAGGCTGCTCGCCGTTTCGGAAGCGCCCGCGCGCGGCGAGAGGACGTTCACATACACGCTCCGCGACTTCGTCGGCAAACAGGCATTCGTCACCGCGGAGCTGGCGGACGCGGCCGGCGCGGTCGTGGATCAACTCCGCGCCAAACCCGTCCTCGTCGTGCAGGCCAGGCGGCGCGAGCGCGAATACACCGGACTCGTACCC
>DAIRFV010000268.1:5816-8641 GCA_036794905.1 Pyrinomonadaceae bacterium
CGCTCGTCGCCTTCGGCGGCACGAAGCACTACCTCCAGGAGGCGCAGATGCGGCAGGTGCGCGCCGCCGCCGCCGACACCGGCTTCACCTGGAGCGGCGGTGAAGTTGACAACGGGCTGAACGTCCCGCGCGGCACCTTCGGCGTCTACTGGTACGACCGCGGGCCGACGACTCCCGAAGCGATGGAGAAGGCTATCGCCGACTACCAACGCACCGGCGACTTCGACGCGCTCGGCTACCTGACGAAGAAGGAGCTGTACAAGCGCACCGGCGACACGAAGTTTTTGCGCCGCACGCCCTCCTTCAACGACCGCGCCTTCATGGACTCGCTCGCCGGCATCACGCGCGCCACCGCCCGCAACAAGGCGCGCTACCAGATGGACTACTACTTCGTCGGCGACGAGGGCTCGCTCACCTCCTACGGCGACCCCGTGGACTTCGACTGGAGCCCGCAGGCGCTCGCGGACTTCCGCGCGTGGCTGCGGGGCGAGTACCAGACGCTCGACGCGCTCAACCGCGTGTGGAAGTCGGACTTCCGTGATTGGGACGCCGTGCTGCCCTCGACCACCGAGCAGGCGAGGAAGTCCGGCAACTTCGCGCCGTGGGCCGACCACCGCACCTTCATGGAGGCGACCTTCGCCCGCGCCTACGCGCGCGTGCGGGAAGCCGTGCTGGAAGGGGACCCCGACGCGCGCATCGCGCTCTCGGGCACGCAGGAGACGAACGCCTACAACGGCGCCGACTGGTACCGACTCGATCAGGTCATCGACGACTTTCTCTCCTACGAGGGCGGCAACCAGTGGGACATGCACCGCTCGTTCGCCAAGCCCGACTCGATGATCGGCTTCTGGACGGGCTACGGGTCGAGCGGCATCGGGGTGCAGAACGCCATCTGGAACGCGGCCGTCAACAACGTGCTCCACCCGAACGTCTTCTGGATGTACTCGTTCCTCGACCCCGACCTGACCCACTCGAACTCCGCGCGCGACATGGGCGTCGCTTTCAAGTCGCTCAGGTTCGAGGGCGTCGGCAAACTCCTGATGGAGTCCGAGCGGCTGGGGGACGGCGTCGCCATCCACTACTCGATGCCTTCGGTGCACGGCGCGAGCATCCTCGGCTACCACCGCAACTTCGACGGGGGCAAGGATCACGACCCCGAGAAGGCGGCCGCCAACTTCCCCGCCGACCGCGACGGCTGGGTGCGCGCCGTCAAAGACCTCGGGCTCCAGCCCGACTTCGTCGCCTCCGAGCAGGTCGAGCGCGGCGCACTCGCCTCCGGCAAATACCGCGTGCTCATCCTCCCGCTCTCCGTGGCGCTCTCGGCCGAGGAGGCGAAAGCGGTTGAAGAGTTCGCGCGCTCGGGCGGCGTCGTCATCGCCGACGCCGCCGCCGGGATGTTGGACGAGCACTGCGCGTGGCAGTCGAAAGGCGTGCTGAACGAGCTGTTCGGCATCGACGCGCCCGAGTCGAGCCGGCGCAAACTGGAGCGCGTGACAGGGGCGGCCGAGGTGACGGCCGAGGGCGCGCGCTGGAACCTCAAGGCCGCAGAGCTTGAAGGGCTGACGGCCGCCGAGCCGGAGGTGAAGGCCGCGGGCGGTCAGGCGCTCGCGCGCGTCGGCGGCGCTGACGCGGTCGTCGCGCGACAGGTCGGGAGGGGCTGGGCCTTCTACCTCAACGCGCTCTTCGACCGCTACCCGAAGCTGCGCGGCGAGAAGGCGGGCGGCGCGGGCCACCGCGCGCTCCTCTCGACGCTGCTCGGGCGCGCGGGCGTCCGCCCCGCCGTCGAGGTTCTGACCTCGGACGGCAAGCGTCTGGCGCAGGCGCAGGTCGTCCGCTACCGCTTCGGCGACTCGGAGGTGCTGGCCGTCGTCAAAGAGAACGTCGGGGTGTCGGGCGTCGTCGGGCAGGACGGCGTCACCGTCTACAACGACGCGGGGCTCGGGCAGGTCGCGCGCCAGGAGATAACGGTCAAACTCCCGCGCGCCGCTTACGTCACCGACGTGCGAACGGGCAAGCGCCTCGGCCGCACAGACGCGGTGCGCACCTCGCTCGTCGTCGGCGACGCGCTGGTGCTCGCGCTCAGCCCCGCGGAGAGCACGCTGACGCTTACAGGCCCCGCAACCGCGCGCCTCGGCGAACACCCGGAGTTTGCCGTCGGCGCCGACGTCTCTACGGGCGGCGCGCGCCACCTCTTCCGCTGTCACGTCTACGCGCCCGACGGCTCGCTGCTGCCGGCCTACTCGAAGAACATTCTGGCCGAGGGAGGCCGCGCCGCGTTCACGCTCCCCTCGGCGCTCAACGACGCGCCGGGCGAGTACACCTTGCGCGTGACGGAGGTGGTGACGGGCGCGTCCAGCTCCGCGAAGATAACCCTGAAGTAAGGTGCGACCGATGAAGTTGGAAGTCTTCGACTCGAAACGTGAACTGGGCGAGGCCGCGGCCCGCGCCGCCGCCGAGGTCATCCGCGCGAGCATCGCCGCGCGCGGGCGTGCGCGCGTGGTCGCGGCGACGGGGGCCTCGCAGTTCGAGTTCCTCGACGCGCTCGCGCGCGTGGCAGGCATTGACTGGGGCCAGGTCACATTCTTCCACCTGGACGAGTACGTCGGCCTGCCCGAGTCGCACCCGGCGAGCTTCCGCAAGTACCTCCGGGAACGTTTAGCCTCCCGCGTCCGCCCCGGCGCGTTCCACTTCATCGACGGCGAGGCGCAAGACCCGCGCGAGGAGTGCCGCCGCCTCGGCGCGTTAATCTCGCAGGAAGACGTTGACGTGGCCTTCGTCGGCATCGGCGAGAACGGCCACCTCGCCTTCAACGACCCGCCCGCCGA
>DAIRFV010000040.1:0-31389 GCA_036794905.1 Pyrinomonadaceae bacterium
ATCTGCTTTAATTCTTCACCACGATTCGGTCTTCGAAGATGCAGCAGTCGAGCCCGCTGTCGAGCAGGCACGCGAGCGCGTTTTCGGGCGTCTCGACGATGGGCTCGCCCATTACGTTGAAGGAGGTGTTGAGGATGACGGGGACGCCAGTCGCCTCGCCGAACTTTCTGACCAGCTCGTAGAAGCGCCCGTTCGCGTCCCGCGTGACCGTCTGCACGCGCCCCGTCCCGTCCGCGTGGACGACGGCAGGCACGCGCGCCGCCTGCTCCTCCCTGAACTCGCACACGCGCAGCATGAAGGGGCTCTCGCGGGGGGCGCCGTCCAGCTCGAACCAGTCGCCGACCTCCTCCAGCGGAACGACCGGCGCGAACGGGCGGAACGGCTCGCGGCGCTTGACCCTCTGGTTGAGAATCTCTTTGGCCTCGGGCCGGCGCGGGTCGCAGAGGATGCTGCGCTGGCCGAGTGCGCGCGGGCCGAGTTCCGACCCGCCGTCGAACCAGCCGACGATCTGGCCCGCGCACAGCCGCTCGACCGCTTCGGCCACCACGTCGTCGGGGCTGTGCGCCCGCACGCGCGGCGCGAACTTTTCGATTGCCGCCGAGACTGCGCGTCGCGCATAAGGGCGGCCGCAGGCGTCGTGTACCAACCTCCGCTGCGCGTTATGCCCCGTCAGTCGCCACAGGCCGTAGTAGGCGGCGCCGACGGCCGGGCCGCTGTCTTCGGCCGCGGGCGGGATGTGAACTTCGCGGAAGCCCGACTCGCGTATGACCCGCTCGTTGGCGACGCTGTTGAGGGCGACGCCGCCCGCGTAGCAGAGGTGAGGGCTCGGGCAGAGTTCCCGCAGGCGGCCGGCCAGGTGCAGGATGGCGACTTCGAGCGCCGCCTGCACCGAGGCGGCGAGGTTCGTGTACTCTTCGGGGCGCGCGGGCCAGCGCTCGCCGTAGCCGAACATCGCGGGCACGTCGTCGAGGAAGCGGAAGCCGCCCTCCTCTATCCTGAAGAAAGAACGCGCCGGGATGGTCGCCGCGCCGTAAGGTGCGAGGCCCATCACCTTCCCAGCCTCCGAAGGGTCTGAGAAGAGCTGCGCGGCCACGGACGAGAACATGCCCCCGAGGCTCCCGAAGTCGGCCATCCCCGCGGCGCGCGGCCGGTACCAGCCGCCGCACTCGACGAGGTGCTTCTCCAGGGGGACGAGGTTCGTCCCCGTAGCCGCGTAGAGCGAGACGGTCTCCCAGCCGTCTTCGACCGGAGTCCTGATTGCGGCCCGCTCCTCTATGGGCAGGTCTTCGAAAGGCGAGCCGGCCCCGTCCACGACCAGCACGGCGGCGTCTTCAAAGCCCGAGGTCGCGAACGCGCTGACGGCGTGGCCCAGGTGGTGAGGGATGAGGAGCGTCGGCAAGCGCCCGCGAGTCCGTCGCAAAGCCGGGTTCGCTTCGACGGCGTGTTTCGCGTCGCCCGCGCGCCCTTGCAGGCAGACGACGGCGAGGCTCAGGTCGTCCGTCGTGATGCCCGCGTAGTCGAGGCAGTAGGCAAGCGCGCGCGAGGGCTCGGCCCCGTGGATGCGCTGGCGCTTGAAGCGCGACAGCCGTTCCTCCTGCACGGCGACGACAATCTCGTCATCCCTCAGCAGGCACACGGCGCCGTTGTGTGAAGCGCTGATGCCGAGCACCCAGGTCGCGTTATGACGTGCCACATTCTTCTCCCCCGGCCGTGATGGAATAATCTAATCTGTAACTTTGCCGGGGAAGGAATATAATCCGGCCCCAGGGCACCATCAAGAGGCACCTTCAGGTAGCCATCTTCGCCGCCGGCCTCCAGACCCGGCCGGCGGATGTCCTCTCGGTGTAGCCGCCGGGACGTGACGCTCCTTTCGACCTGACGACTCGTGTAGACTGAGTGCCATGGATCCGCGGCGCTGGCAGTTGATTGATGAGGTCTTCGGTTCCGCCCTGGATCGCCCGCGCGGCGAGCGTAAGGCTTTTCTCGACGAAGCCTGTCGCGGCGACGAGGGCTTGCGGCGGGAAGTCGAATCGCTCCTCAGACACGACCAGACCGAGGGAGTAATTGATCGCCCCTGCTTTGAGGACGCGGCGCGGCTGCTCGCCGCGGGCTTGAGCGAGTCGTTCACCGGGCAGACCCTCGGCCCGTATCAGATTCTGGAAGAACTCGGCGCGGGCGGGATGGGCGTGGTCTACCGCGCGCTGGACATGAAGCTGGGGCGCACCGTCGCCCTCAAAATGCTTCCGCCCGAGTACACGAAGGACGCCGACCGCCTGCGGCGCTTCGAACGTGAGGCGAAACACGCCTCGTCGCTCAATCATCCAAACATCCTCACCATCTTCGAGATCGGTTCGGAAGACGGGACGTACTTTATTGTCACCGAACTCATCGAGGGCGAGACTTTGCGTCAGCTCCTGACGCGAGGCCCGCTGCCGGTCGTCGAAGCGTTGGGCGTCGCCACTCAAATCGCGGACGCGCTGGACGTGGCGCACGAAGCGTTGATCGTTCACCGCGACATCAAGCCGGAGAACATCATGGTTCGGCGTCGCGACGCTTACGTCAAGGTGCTTGATTTCGGACTCGCCAAACTAATCGGTGAGTCCCCCGCAGGGTCGGCCGACGGCGGGTCTGGGCTGGTGCAGACGGAGGCGGGGGTCGTGATCGGCACGCCGAGCTACATGTCGCCGGAGCAGACCCGGGCGCTTGCTTTGGACGCGAGGACGGACATCTGGAGCTTGGGCGTCACCCTCTACGAGATGGTCGCCGGCCGCAGGCCGTTCGAGGGCGGGACGACGAGCGACGTGATCGCCTCGATTCTACAGAAAGACCCGGCGCCGCTCTCGCACATCGCGGGTGAGGTGCCGGCAGAGCTTGTGCGGATCGTGACGAAGGCGCTCGCCAAAGACAGGGACGAGCGTTACTCGACGACGAAGGAGTTGCTGGCCGATCTGAACAGGCTCAAGCGGCGTCTGGAGTTCGAGGCGGAGGCCGGGAGAGTCGCCGCGCCGGAGTCAATAAGTACCGTCGCACAGGCGCGTGGCTTCGACGCGGTGTCGCAACGCACGGCGGAGGAGGGGGATGCTTCGACCGCCGGGGCCCGGCGCGCCACCTCGAGCGCCGAATACATCGTCGAAGAGATTAAACGGCACAGGCGTGGCGCGCGGGCTGCGCTGATAGTTATGTGCGCGGCGGCCGTCGCACTCGTCACATACTTCGCTTACGGGCGCTTCTTCGCGGGGGGCGGCGAGGCGGGTGTTGACAGGTCGGCCGTTCATTCCGAAGCCGACATCCACTCCATCGCTGTCCTGCCCTTCGCGAACGCGACGGGGGAGCCGGACGCGGATTACCTCTCGGACGGCATCAGCGAATCTCTCATCAACAGCCTCTCGCAACTCGGGGGCGTGAAGGTGATCGCGCGCAGTTCGAGCTTCAGGTACAAGGGCCAAGACGCCGACCCGCGGGAGGTGGCGAAGGCGTTGGGCGTCAGGGCGATTCTGATCGGCAGGGTCTTGAGACGCGGCGAGGAGTTGCACATCAGCGCCGAACTGGTGGACACGCGCGACGGGACGCAGGTGTGGGGCGAGCAGTACAACCGGCGCGCGGAAGACCTGCTGTCGGTGCAGTCGGAGATTGCCGGCGAGATTGCCGAGAAGCTCCACCTGCGCCTGACCGCGGGCGAGCAGCGGCGTCTCGGTCAGCGCGAGACGGTGAGGCCGCAGGCTTACGAACTGCTCCTCAAGGGACGCTTCTACGGCAACAGCGGCGGGACGGATAACTGGAAGAGGGCCGTCGAGTATTTCAATCAGGCGATAGCCGCCGACCCCTCATACGCGCTCGCCCACGCCGAGCTGTCTCGCTCCTACGTGAACCTCGTCGGCAGCAGCGCGCTCGACCCGGTGGAGGGGATGCCCCGGGCGGAGGCGGCGGCGCTCAGGGCACTCGCGCTGGACGAGAGCCTCCCCGACGCGCACCTTGCGCTGGCAAACATCAAAGTGAGCGCCTGGGAGTGGGCGGCAGCCGAGCGGGAATACAGGCGCGCCATCGATTTGAACCCCAACTACGCCAGGGCGCACAGCGCCTACTCCAGTTATCTCAGCCTGATGGGGCGTCGCGAGCAGGCAATCGCGGAGATCAGACGCGCCCGAGAACTCGACCCCCTCTCGGTCATCGCCAGCGCGTATGTCGGGTTCACACTCCTCTTCGCGCGCCAGTACGATCAGGCGATTGAAGCCTTGAAGGAGACGCTCGAACTTGAGCGCGAATTCCCCATCGCGCACTACGTCCTGGGCCAGACTTATGTGGCGAAGGGAATGTATCCGGAGGGCATCGCCGCCTACCAGGAGTCAATCAGGCTGGGTGAAAACAGCCCGAGCCTACAGATCTATCTGGGCCACGCTTACGCGAAGACGGGAGAGCGCAGGAAGGCCCAGGCGATACTCAAACGTTTGGAGCAGAGTGAGGAGTACGTCTCGCCGGGCGAGTTGGCGATCCTCTACGCGGCTTTGGGCGAGCGGGAGCAGGCGTTCGCGTCGCTGGAGCGGGCTTACGCCGCGCACGACCTCCAGTTGCAGTATCTGGGCACCGACCCGGCCTATGACGACCTGCGCGCAGACCCGCGCTTGACCGCCCTCCTGCGGCGCATCGGGCTGCCTCAAACGCCACCGCCGAGCTGAGATTTCCACTTCTCATCTGTCGAAGGGTTCGGGGGAAGGGTTTGACCGCGCTCTCCAGGGCCGAGGCCGGCGGGCGACCCGCCGCGGATTGTCGTTGACGCTTCGGCCCGCGTGGCGTAGCCTGTCAGCGCGTCGTTCAATCTTACTTTCCGTCTCACACGAACCGCATCGGGAGGAGACGAGCGTGCCCGGAAAACTAACTCTCGCCCCGGCCGTCCTCGCCCCGACGCCTTCCCATTTCGCATGCGCCTGTTAACGGAATTACACGGCGGAGGCTGAAACATGTCTACAGGTTATTACCCTTATAAGAATCTCGTGTTCGAGGGCGGGGGCGTCAAGGGCATCGCCTACGGCGGGGCGCTGGAGATACTCGAACAGTCGCAGATCACCCCGCAGATAGGGAGGGTGGCGGGCACCTCGGCCGGGGCCATCACGGCGACGATGGTCGCGCTCGGCTTCACCGCGGCGGAGTTCATCGAGATCATGATGGGCCTCGACTTCTCGAAGTTCGAAGACGGGAGCGACCTGGGCGGCCCCGTCCGCATCATCGAGCACTACGGCTGGTTCAAGGGTGACTACTTCCTGAACCTCATGGAGTCTTACGTCAAACAGAAGGCGGGCGACGGGCGCGCCACCTTCGGCGACCTGGCGGGGGATGGCGGCTTCAAAGACCTCCACATCTTCGGCACCGACCTTTCGCAGCAACTCGTGAAGGAGTTCTCCAACCAGACGACCCCCGACGTGGCGGTGGCCGACGCGGTGCGCATCTCCATGTCCATCCCTTTCTTCTTCGAGGCGCGGAGCTACAGCGGCGACATCTACTGCGACGGCGGGGTGCTCAATAATTACCCCATCTCGACCTTCGACGAGCAGTACACGGCCGATGACCCCGACACGGGTCACACGATGCTCCACCGGACGCCGAACCCGGAGACGCTCGGGTTCCACCTCGACAACCTCGACCAGCCTCAGCCGCGACCCATTGATAACTTCAGGAGGTTCGCCGGGAGCGTCTTCGACGCCCTGCTCGACATCCAGGACATTCTGCTGAAGACGAACCCGGGCGACGAGCGCCGGACGGTCTTCATCAACGACCTCGGCGTCAAGACCACGGACTTCCAACTCTCCGACCAAACGAAGTGGGAGCTGATCGCGCAGGGGCGCATCGCCACGGCGGCATACTTGAGCAAGCCCAGGCAGACGCTGCCGGAAGTGAAACGGCTGCTACGGCGTTCCTGACTCCCGGTTAGTGATACCGTCTGGCGCTCGTCTGCCGGCGGGGGAGCGAGAAGTGTCGGGCGCCTCTGTAACGCCGGTTTTGTGGAAGGGGTGATTAGTTATGCTGTGGCTTTTGCGAGCTGCTGCCGGAACCGCTCGCGCCAGCTCTCCGGCAGAGCTTCGACCGCGACGGCGCGCCGCAGAGTCTCGACATCATCTTTGTCTCGCGCGTACAGCCGGAGGATGTCGGCGACCGTGACGTTATTCTCGTCGCGCCCGATCAGCTCAACCTCGTCGCCCGCCCCGACCTCGCCCTCGCGCCGCACGGAGAAGTAGAAACCCGCCCGCCCGCTCGCCAGAAACATTTTGAGGATGTCTGCCCGCCCGAACTTGACCCCGAGCTTGTAGCAGGGCAGGCGAGGCTGTGTGACCGTTACCTCCGCCGCGCCGATGCGGAAGCGGTCGCCGATGCGGACGGACGATTCGTCGAGCCCCTGTGTGGTGAAGTTCTCGCCGAACATCCCCCAGGGTAGTTCCGCGCCGGGCAACTCGCCCCGCCAGTAGTCGTAGTGCTCCGACGGGTAGGCGTAGGCCGCCTTATTGACGCCGCCGTGGACGGTCAGGTCTGCCTGGCGGTCGCCGTCGAGGTTGAGCGTGCGGAGCATGACGCGGCCTTCGACGGGCGTCTTGTAGATACCGGTCGAGACGGTCTGCCCGTTCCAAACGACGAGGCGCGGCCGGCCGACCTGGAGGGAGACGATTTTCATGCCGCCGTTTTACCACAGCCCCGAGACTTCCAGTACGACCAATCGCCGCGGACAACCATTCATGGAATCGCGGGCGGTTACTTCCGGAAATTGTCACCACGCCGGTGACGAAATTTGGCCCCGTGACGCACCCCGTCCGCCCGCGCGGGGTCTCAAGAGTCAGTCACGTTTATTGAAGTTTCAAGAGTTAAGAGCGGCCGTCCTCAGGAGCAGTCACCTGAAAAGAAGGAGAATCGCCATAAAAGGCGAGAAGCCCGGCTGTGAACCGGGCTTCGTTCAGAAATGTTTGATGATAGGGACGCTCGGCGGGCGGCTGGCGTAGCGGCAGGCCACGCTCAGGGAGGGACGGCGGCGGGGTCACGGTTTAACTTCCTCCGTGCTTGCCGCTGAACACCATTGCAGCCCGCGTACCACGTCGGGCGACACTACACCTTCTTCCCACCGTAACATCGCAGAGGGTGTAGACAATCTACATGAAAGGGCGTAGACTGTCTACATGCCTAAAGAGACTCGCTACCGCAACCGGATAGAACTCCTCCAGGGGACGCTCGACCTGCTCGTCCTCCAGACGCTCCAGTGGGGGCCGCAGCACGGCTACGGCATCAGCCAGGCCATCAGGGCCAACTCCGGCGACGTGCTCCGCGTTGACACCGGCTCGCTCTACCCGGCGCTGCACAGGCTTGAGCGCCAGGGCTGGGTAAGCTCAGACTGGAAGGTCTCGGACAACAATCAACGCGTCAAGGTCTACCAGCTCACGGCCGAGGGCAAGAAGCAGTTGGCGTCCGAACGCTCCCGCTGGGAGCAGTTGTCGGAGGCAATCGCCCGCGCCCTGAATCCGCAGGTGGAGGGGGGCGAGTCATGAGTGTGCGCGGGCGGCGGCGACGCGAGGATGAGTTGGAGGAGGAGATTCAAAGCCACCTGCGGATGGCCATCCGAGACCGCGTGGAGCGAGGCGAGACGCAGGAGCAGGCGGAGGCCGCCGCCCGGAGAGAGTTCGGAAACGTCGGGTTGGTTAAAGAGGTCACGCGCGAGATGTGGGGGTGGGCCTGTCTCAGACAACTCGCGCAGGATTTCAAATACGGGCTGCGTACGATGCGCCGCGCGCCGGGGTTCACGGCCGTCGCCGTCCTCAC
The DNA here is from genome assembly GCA_036794905.1 of Pyrinomonadaceae bacterium. Taxonomy (GTDB): domain Bacteria; phylum Acidobacteriota; class Blastocatellia; order Pyrinomonadales; family Pyrinomonadaceae; genus QHXN01. The sequence goes on from DAIRFV010000040.1 coordinate 7,792, forward strand.
CCTGGCGCTCGGCATCGGCGCGAACACGGCGATCTTCTCGGTCGTCAACGCCGTACTGCTGCGCCCGCTGCCGTACCGCGACCCGGCCCGGCTCGTGACGGTGCTGCACGACGGGTGGAAGCCGGTCGCCCCCGCGAACTTCCTCGACTGGCGGGAGCAGAGCCGCTCGTTCGAGTCGATAGCCGCCGCGCAACTGTGGAGCCTGACGATGACGGGGCAGGATCGCCCCGAACAACTCAGTGTGTTGCAGACGAGCGCAGAGATATTTCAGGTGCTCGGGGTGGACGCGGCGCTCGGCCGCACGTACGCGGCGGGTGAAGATCGGTCGGGACATGAACACGTCGTGGTCCTCAGCCACCGCCTCTGGCAGCGGCGCTTCGGCGGCGCGCCCGATGTGGTCGGACGGGAGGTCACGCTCGACGGCGAGCCGTACACGGTCATCGGCGTCATGCCGCCCGACTTCCAGTTCGCGCCCTTCTGGGCCACGCACGCCGAAGCGTGGTTGCCGCTCAACCTTGGGCAGCGGGTGACTGACAGGCGCGGGCAGAGCCTGCGCGTCTTCGCGCGGCTGAAGGACGCCGTGACGCGCGAGCAGGCGCAGGCAGAGATGGAGGCCATCAACGGTCGGCTCGCAGAGCAGCACCCGCGTGCGAACGAGGGCCTGACCGTCGCGGTCGATCCGCTGCACGAGAAGGTGGTTGGGAATTCGCGGCCCGCGCTGCTCGTCATCCTGGGTGCGGTCGGGTTCGTGCTTTTAATTGCCTGCGCCAACGTCGCCAACCTGATGCTGGCGAAAGCCGCCACGCGCCGGAAGGAGATCGCCGTCCGCATCGCGCTCGGGGCCGGGCGGCTGCGCGTCATCAGGCAGTTGTTGACGGAGAGCCTGCTCCTCTCGCTCGCGGGCGGCGGCGCGGGGCTGCTGCTGGCCTTCTGGGCCAACAACGCCCTCGCCTCGTTCGGACCCGACACGCTCCCGCGCGTCCAGACGGTGGGGCTCGACTCAAGCGTCCTCGCTTTCACGCTGGGACTGTCCGTAGTGGTGGGACTGCTATTCGGGCTCGCGCCGGCGCTGCGTGCGACGAAGACCGACCTGACGGACTCGCTCAAAGACCGGGCGCGCGGCTCCTCGGCCGACCGGCGACACGAGCGCGTCCGCCAAATCCTGGTCGTGGGAGAGATTGCGTTGTCGCTGGTGCTGCTGGTCGGGGGCGGACTCATGATGCGCAGCTTCCTGCGGCTCACTTCGGTCGATCCCGGATTCGACCCGAGCGGCGTCATGGTGTTGACGGTGCCGCTCGCGGGCGCGCGCTATGCGACGGACGAGCAGCGCGCGGCCTTCTTCAAACAACTGACGACGCAGGTCAGTACCCTCCCGGGCGTTAAGTCGGCGAGCGCCATCAACCACCTCCCCCTCGACGGCGACGTGTGGACGTTCAACTTCACACACGCAGGCCGCCCCGAGCCGCCGGGCGGCGAACGGCCGAGCGCGGTCTACCGCGTGGTGCGCCCCGACTACTTTCGGACGATGGGCGCGGCGCTCCAGAAGGGGCGTGATTTTACTGAGCGCGACGGCGCCACTTCGCCCGGCGTGGTCATCGTCAACGAAGCGCTCGCGCGCCGGCACTGGCCGGGCGAGGAGCCTTTGGGGAAGTGGATTACGGTCGGCGGCGGCGGCATCAACCCGCTGGAAGTGGTCGGCGTGGTCGGGAACGTAAAACAGGGCGAGTGGTCGTCTGAGCCGAAGCCGGAGATGTACCAGCCGCACGCGCAGGCCGCCTCACCGCGAAGTATGACACTCGTGATTCGAGCCTCCTCCGGCCTGACGGAGATGGAGCCCGCGGTGCGGCGCGAGGTGTGGGCGATTGATAAAGACCTGCCGGTCTCTCAAGCCGCGAGCATGGATGATGTGGTCGCCGACTCCGTCGGGCCGCAGCGCTTCAACACGCTCCTCATCGGCGTGTTTGCGGCGGCCGCGTTGATCCTGGCGGCGGCCGGCGTCTACGGCGTGATGAGTTACGCGGTGGCCGAGCGGACGCACGAGTTCGGGGTGCGGATGGCGCTCGGCGCGCGCGGGCGCGACGTGCTCGGGATGGTCATCAGGCAGGGGCTCGTGCTGACGCTCTTCGGCCTCGCGCTCGGGTTGGCCGGGGCGTTGGCGCTGGCGCGTGTGTTGACCGGCATTCTCTACGAAGTGTCTCCCACAGACCCGCTCGTCTACGGCGGCGTGGCGTTGACGTTGACGCTGTCGGCACTCGCGGCCTGCTACGTCCCGGCGCGGCGCGCGACGAAAGTAGACCCGATGCTGGCACTCCGCCACGAGTGAGGGCACGCGCCCGGTGTGAAGACAACCACGAGGGCAACATTAAGGCCGTCACCTCCGAGCACCCTCGGAGGTGACGGCCTTAATTTGCGAGGTCAGGGGTTAATTCGGCGTCGAGGGTCTTCGATATTTTGTCGAGATTGAGGCTGCGCGCGGAGGCGTCGAATATCTCGCTGTAGGTTCCGCCGCGCTCGTACAGTTCCTCGTGCGTGCCGTGCTCGACGACGCGGCCTTCCTTGAGCACGAAGATGATGTCGGCGTCGATGATCTGCGAGATGCTGTGCGAGATGACGACGGTGGTGCGCTCCTCTTTGATCGCGTCGAGGCTGTTCTTGATCTGCTCGGTGGCCACCGCGTCGAGACTCGCCGTCGGCTCGTCCAGGAAGATGATCGGCGGGTCTTTGAGGAACAGCCGCGCGATGGCGATGCGCTGCTGCTGCCCGCCGGAGAGCAGTTGCGCCTCGGACTCGTACCTGTGCGGCAGTTGTTCGATCTGCTCGTGCAGGTAAGCCTTGCGCGCGGCGTCCACGACCTCCGCCGCCGAGGCGTTGATTTTGCCGTAGCGGATGTTCTCCTCGATGGTGCCGTTGAAGATGTGGTTCTTTTGCAGGACGAGGCCGATCTTCCGGCGCAGCAGGTCGGTCTCGTACTCGGAAAGCTCTTTGCCGTCGAGCAGAATCTTCCCGCTCGTGGGCGTGTAGAAACGGGTCATGAGGTTCAGGAGCGTTGACTTCCCGGCGCCGGAGAGGCCGACGAAGGCGACCGTCTTGCCGCCCGGAATCTTCATGTCCACGTGGTGCAGCGCCTGCGTGCCGTTCGGGTAGGTGAAGCTCACGTCTTGCAGCTCGAACGTGCCTTCGAGGCGCGACACGTCTAACTCGCCGCCGGCCTCGACCTCGTCGTCGGCGTCGAGAATCTGGAAGTAGCCCTCGGCGTAGGTCAGCGCGTCGTTCATCTCGTCGTAGATTCGGTGGAGCTGTCGGATCGGGGCGGAGACGTTGCCGAACAGCATGATGTGAAACATGATGGCGCCGATTGACATCTGCCCGCCCAGGACGAGGTAGGCCGTCAGGATGATGATGAGCACGACGCCGATCTGCTCGACGAAGGTCTTCAGCCCGTCGAAGATGAAGTTGGTCTGCCGCTGTTTCAACTGCGCGTTGACGAGGTTCTGCTGCAAACGCGCCTGCTTCTCCTTCTCGTACTCCTCGCGCACGAAAGACTTGATGACGACGATGGACTCGATGATGTTGTGCAGCCCGTTGTTCTTCTCCTCGCGCAGGGCGCGCAAGGCCCGCCGCGCGCCCTTGAGCATCGAAGCCTGCCGCTGGCTCAGCAAAAAGTAGATGGGCAGGATGGCCGCGGCGACCAGCCCGACGTAGACGTTGGCGTGGAACATGATGACGAGCGCGAGGATCGAGCTGGCGAACAGCGGCAGGATGTCTATGAACGCGCTCTGCACGAGCTTGGTCAGGCTCTCGGCGCCGCGGTCGATGCGCGTCTGGAGGATGCCGGTCTGGTTGTCGGGGTGTGTGTAGAAGGCGAGGCGGTAGGTGAGAATCCGTTCGACGGCCGACTGCGTCAGGCGGCTCGACACGTTGACCCGTATCTTCTCGCCGAACAGATTCTGCCCGTAGCGAACACCCGTGTTGATGATCTCCTTGCCGAGCAGGATGGCGCTGATTATCAGGAGGAGCGAGGCCCCCTGCGACGCCGTCCGACCCTCACTCAGAAGCCGCTCGATGGTGTCCACCGTGTAGCGCAGGACGAGCGGGTTGACCTGCGCGGCCAAAGCCCCCAGCAAGGTCAACACCAGCGACAGGGCGACCCAGCGGCCGTAGGGCTTGATGTAGGGCACCAAACGGCGGATGATTTGCCAGATACTCATTGGTTAATTTCGAGCTATGTCGCGCACTCATGCTGCAACGAGGCCGCGTGCTCGAAGAACGATAATACCCTATCAGTAAGGAAACCCTGACGACGGTCAACCCGCGGCGTTCATACGGATGCGACGCCAGAGCGGTCAGAATCACCCGCGGTAGCGGGTGGGTGCGTCTGACTCCGTCGGCCCTTAAGATATAAGACCGACCCACCCGCTACCGCGGGCGGTACTGACCTGCACCGCCATGCCGTTGCGGCCGAGACTTCCCACGCCCTTCCCGGCTTACTCGTACAAAAATGGATGGCCGAACACTTCTGCCCTTGGGGTAATATGTGGAACAGAGCCAATGTGACCGGGAGAAAATTTAGTTTGAGCGACCAACACCAGGCCGAGTTCATGCGCAACCGAAATCATTTTCCGAAACCCAAACCTGCCCTCGCGCTCGCCATCTTGTTGCTCGTCGTCGCGGCGCTCGCGTCGGGGCAGAGCGGCGCCCCCGTTTCGTCCTGCGACAACTGCCCCGAGTGGAACAAGCCGCAGCAGCCCTTCCGCGTCTACGGCAACACGTACTACGTCGGCCCCCGCGGGCTGACTTCCATCCTGCTCACGTCGAAGGCCGGGCACGTCCTGCTCGACGGCGCGCTCCCGGAGTCGGTGCCGCAGGTCGTCGCCAACATACGCTCGCTCGGCTTCCGGATCGAGGACGTGAAACTCATCGTCAGCTCGCACGTGCACTTTGACCACGGCGGCGGCATCGCCGAGTTACAGCGGCTCAGCGGGGCGAAGGTGGCGGCCAGTCCCTGGAGCGCGGAGGTGTTGACGAAGAGCGGCGTCGGCAAGGGCGACCCGCAGTTCGGCAGCATCTCCCCGATCGCGCTCGTCCCGAGTGCCAACACCCTGCGCGACGGCGAGACCCTACGTGTGGGCGACATCAGGCTGACCGCACATTTCACCCCCGGCCACACCCCCGGCGGGACGAGCTGGACGTGGAAGTCGTGCGAAGGCAAACGCTGTCTGAACCTCGTCTATTCCGACAGCATGACGCCGGTGTCGGCGGACGGCTTCCGCTTCACGGATAGCAGCGAGTACCCGACCGCGGTCAAGGATTTCGAGAAGAGCTTCGCCTTCCTTCGTTCCACACCGTGCGACATCCTGCTCACGTCTCACCCGGAAGCGTCGGGACTCTGGCAGCGTCTTGAGGGACGTCAGCAGGGCGTCCGGCCCGACCCCTTTATCTCTCCGAACGCCTGCAAGGAGTTGGCCGAGCGCGCCGCCGAACAACTACGCCGCAGGCTTGAGTCCGAGAAGGGGCGATAGTGGCAGACACGCCACCTCTTAAGCTGGACGGGGCACACGCCAGGGTCGTGGCGTTGGCGGGAGCCACGGGGCTGGTCGGGCGGGCTATTCTTGAAAGGCTGCTCGCAGACGCGTCGGTCTCGGCCGTCCACGCACTCGGCAGGCGCGAGCCCGCCGTCGCGCACCCGAAGCTCACGCCGCACGTTGTCAACTTCGCCGCGCTGCCGCCGCTCCCGCCGCTCGACGATGTCTACCTCGCGCTCGGTACTACTATCAAAGCGGCGGGCAGCCAGTCGGCCTTCCGCGCCGTGGACTTCGACGCCAACCTCGCCGTCGCCCGTGCGGCTCTCGCCGCGGGGGCGCGGCGCGCGGGTCTGGTCAGCTCGATGGGCGCGGACGCGAAGTCACGAATTTTTTATAACCGTGTGAAGGGTGAGACGGAGGAGGCACTGGCGGGGTTGCCGTTCGAGGGGCTGGTCATCGCCCGCCCGTCGCTGCTCGCGGGAGACCGTGAGGCACTCGGCCAGGCAAGCCGCCCGGCCGAGAGGGTGGCGACGTTTGTGAGCAGACTGCTCGGCCCGCTCATCCCTGCGAACTACCGTCCTATCGCCGCGGCCGATGTCGCGCGGGCGCTGCTCGCGCGCGTGCCGGCGGCCCGAGGGCGCGTGGTACTGCTCTCCGGCGAGATGCAGGGATGAGCGGCCGCCCATCCGACAGCCCGTACTGATTGAGGGTTGTCGAAGCCGCGCCGGCCACTCTGTTGACATCCATTAATAACGGCGGGAAGTCGTCAGACGCCCGGGCGTAGCTCACGGATGTTGACGCGAGGAACCACAGCCTTATTCGTCTTCCTCACGACGATCTCCCTCGCCACCTCGAAGGCACCCGAGCGCCTGATGTCCGCGGACGACGCGCCGATTGAAACCGTGTAGGTGCCCGCCTCGGCGACCCACGAAGAGCTCACCGGGTCGAATGAGGCCAGGTCGGCGGCGCCGAGGTCGAAGGTGAGCGTCTGCGTTTGGCCGGAACCCAATAGTCTGGTCTTGGCAAACGCCCGCAGCTCACTCTGCGGCTTATCCAGACGCCCGGCGGGCGCGCCGACGTAGAGCTGCACGACCTCGCGGCCCGAAACCTTACCCGTGTTCGTGACCCTAATCGTCGCCGTGAGCTTCCCGCCGAATTGTCTGGAACTCAGCTTGAGTTCGCCGTAGTTGAAGTCCGTGTAAGAGAGTCCGTGTCCGAACGCGTAGGCGGGTTTGACACCGAATGTGTTGTAGTAGCGGTAGCCGACGTAGATGCCCTCCTCGTAGACGGCTTCGGCCGGCTTACCGGCGAGGGGGAACTTAATCAGAGGCGTCCGCCCTTCCAGCACACGGCCGGGGAAAATTTTGGCCGAGGGTACGTCTTCGTAACGGGCGGGGAAGGTCGTTGCCAGTTTCCCCGAAGGGTTGACCCTGCCGTTCAGCACGTCGGCGATAGAGTTGCCGCCCTCCTGCCCGGGCTGCCACGCCAGCAGTATCGCGTCGGCCCGGTCGCGCCAGCTCATTACCTCGACGGGGCCGCCCACGTTGAGCACGACGACCACCTTCTTACCCTTCGCGCGGAAGGCTTCCGAGACAGTCCTGACGAGCGTCTGCTCCGTCTCGGAGAGAGTGAAGTCGCCCTCGACGGTGCGGTCGGCGAACTCGCCAGAGTTTCTGCCGATGGTGACGAGCGCCGCGTCCGCCTCGTCGGCCTTCCGCACGACGCCCGCGGCATCGACGGGCATCTCCGGGATGGGTGGCGGGAGGAAGAACGAGATGAGGGGCTTCGGCCGCTTCGCCTTCTGTTCGGCGATGTAGAGCGTGTAGGTCTCCTTCAGGGCGGAATCGAGCGCGTAACCGGCGGCGGCCAGGCCCTGCTCAAGTGAGACGTTGTAAGCCTCGTTAACGTCGCCGCTACCCGTCCCACCGGAGATGAGGTCGTAGGACGTGTTCCCGTAGAGCGCGATCCGCTTTGTTCCGGCGAGCGGCAGGGCATTGCCCTCGTTCTTGAGCAGCACCATCCCCTCGGCGGCGATCTCGCGTGCGACGCGCGCGTTCCCCTTCAGGTCGGGTTGATTCGAATGCCTGTGCCCTTTGAAGGCGGGCGACTGAAGAATGATGTTGAGGAGGCGTGCGACGTTCTCGTCGAGCTGCTGCTGACTCAGGGAACCCGAGCGCACGGCCTCGACGATGGCCTTCGTCTGAGCGGTGTTCCCCGGCATGATCACGTCGTTGCCGGCCCTCATCTGCTCGACCACGTCGTTCCCGGCGAACCAGTCGGTCATGACGAAACCTTTGAAGCCCCACTCGTCGCGGAGGATTGTGGTCAGCAGGTCGCGCCCCTGCGAGGCGTAGGTGCCGTTGATGAGGTTGTAGGACGACATCAAAGTCCAGGGCTGCGACTCCCTGACGGCGATCTCGAAGCCCTTGAGATAAATCTCCCGCAGCGCCCGCTCGGAGACGACCGAGTCCGACTGCATCCGGTTGAACTCCTGGTTGTTGACCGCGAAGTGCTTGACCGATGTGCCGACGCCCTGCGACTGGACACCCCGGACGAAAGCGGCGGCCATCCTCCCCGTGACGAGCGGGTCTTCCGAGTAGTACTCGAAATTGCGCCCGCCGAGCGGGTTGCGGTGGACGTTCATCCCCGGCGCCAGAAGGATGTCAATGCCGTAGTCAAGCGCCTCCGCGCCGAACGCGCCGCCCACCCTGCGGACGAGGTCTGTGTCCCAGGAAGAGGCCAGGAGCGTCGCCACCGGAAACGCGGTCGCGTAGTAAGTTCTCGCGTCATCCCCCTTCCTCTTCGCGTCAATGCGCACGCCGGCGGGGCCGTCGGAGAGAGTCAGGGAAGGGATGCCGAGGCGCGGGATGGCGTGTGTGCGCCCGGCCGCGCCCGGCACCTTCTCCGGTATCGCCTTGTCCTCCGGCGACATCCCCGGCAGCCCGGGGATGTCCAGGTTCATGCCCATGCCGACGAGGAGGCTCGCCTTCTCCTCCAACGTCAACGCCGCGACGACCTCTTTGACGCCGCTTTGGCCGAGCTGCGGGAGGGGCGTTTGGCCTTTGACCGTCCGCGCGGGCAGGCAGCACCACATCAGCGCCGCGCAGAGACACGCCGCCCCGATTCTTCTTCCCATGACAAGCTCCATCGTTTCTGCCGTCTTCAGGACGGCAGAAGGCTCAGCCGATTAGACACCCGACGAGGGAACTACTGCGGGAGAGTTCCTATTGGGGTTTCTTTGGCTCTTCCTGCTTGGCCTCTTGCTTCACGGCGGTGAAGTTGCCCGTCACACTGTAGGGCGACACGTCGATGTCTCCCTTGAGCTGCGAGGAGGCGTCGAGCGTGCCGGTGAAGGTGAGCGTTATGGGCTGGCCTTCGTACTGGGCTTCGTACTTCCACGTCACCTTCTTGTCGTCCACCTCGCCGGTAATATCGGTCGGCTTGGTCGCCCCGGCCGATTTACACGCGCCGCTCAGCTTCTTGCCGTCCTGTGCCAAGTTGCAAACGAGGTCCACCGCATTCCCCACCACGTCGCCGGTTACCTTCCAGGTGCCTGAGACAGTGGTACCCTGCGCCAGCGCGGGCGCGATCAGGAGCGTCAGAACGAGCACAGTACTTTTCAGAGCTTTCATCATAAGCCTTTCTTCGTCGTCACAGAGTTTTGACTTGAATACGTCGGCGAAGGATACAGGCGCCTCGCGCGCTTTTGGCGACGAGGACGCTGTAGCCCGCAGAGGCCGCACGGCCCACGGCCGGCGGGGAAGACGCCGGAGCGCGCGCTCGACAACTCCCACAACTTCTACGCCGCGGGGCCAGAGAGCGCCCGCGCCCGTTGAGGTCAAGGCGACGGGGCGCGCTCGTCGAAGAGGCTGGTCATTCAAAACGTGCGTTGCCAGGTCGTTTCGATGACCGGGGCCTAGACGGTCGTCACAGCAGGTATTTGTTGAACCATTCGAGGGTGCGCGTCCACGCCTGTTTGGCGGCCGCCTCGTCGTAGCGCGGCGTCGTGTCGTTGTGGAAGCCGTGCTGTTTACCCTCGTACATGTACGACGCGTAAGTCTTCTTATTGGCCTTGAGCGCCGCCTCGTAAGCCGCTATCCCGGCGTTGACCCGCTCGTCGTTGCCCGCGTAATTGAACAGCAGCGGCGCGGCAATTTTTGGCACGTCGTCCGCGCCCGCCTGCCGGCCGTAGAAGGCGACCCCGGCGTTGAGGTCTGCGCCCAGCCGCACGGCCAACTGGTTCACCATCCCGCCGCCGAAGCAGAAACCGACCGCGCCCAACTTACCCGTCGAGTCGGGGCGCGCCTTGAGCCACTTGGCCGCCGCGACGAAGTCCTCGGTCATCTTCTTCCCGTCCACCTGCCGGAAGGCGACGGCGCCCTTCTCGTCGTCGCCCGGGTAGCCGCCGACCGAGGTCAACCCGTCGGGCGCGAAGGCGACGAAGTTGGCGAGCGCGAGGCGACGCGCCACGTCCTCGATGTAAGGGTTGAGCCCGCGGTTCTCGTGAATGACGAGCACGGCGGGCAGCTTCCCATTTTTAGCCGGGCGCGCGAGGTAGCCTTTGATGGTGCCGTTCCCGGCCGAGGATTGAACGACTTCGTAGCCAACTTTAATGCGCTTGTCGGCGGGCGGCACCTGCTGCGCGAAGGCGTAGTTGGGCCTCAGCCCCTCGAAGATGGCCGCGACGGTCAGGCCGCCGACCGCGAACTTGCCCGCGCGGTCGAGGAAAGTGCGGCGGTCGATGTCGCCGTGCTGGTATTCATGAAACAGGTCTAACAGCTCCTGCGGGTAATCGGATGCTACTTTGCGTTCCATTCTTCCTCCATGCATGAGACTCCGGCGCGGTAAGAGTTGGCTCTCCTACCACGCCGGGGAATCCGGAATCTGTTCCCTGTTGCGCCGGCGCAGGTGCTGGCCCGGGTGCTTGCAACGCGTCAAGAACAGCGACGGACACAAGCATAACATCAACACGCCCGCCCGAAGCGGGCCGACGAGCCGGCCCAGGTTCGCAAGCAGCCGCGCTCGAAGCCCGGCATCCCGCCACGGACGCGTGCGCTCGCAAACTCAGCTCTACGTTATTAGGAGAGTCTAAAACAGGCTTCATGTTGCTTTCGCCCGGATTGACATGTCAAGGTCTTCGGGCTTTGTTGCGGGAATGGCCTTGAAACTTTTATCTTATCGCGTAGCGTGACTACCCGGGCGAAGACTTGCCTGTTGATACTCTTCCTCGCCGTGTGCGCGGGCCGCGTTCTCGCGCACAACCCGATGACGAGCTGGGCCGTGGCGCGCCTGCATGACGACCGAATCGAGTTGGAGGTGGAGCTGTCGGCCGAGTCCGTGTGGACACTCCTGGGAGAGCCCGCGACTTCCGCGCCCGACGTGGCCGCCGTGCCGGATCGCCTGAAGGCAATCGCGCCCGAACTCTACAAGCTCGCGGCCGGCGGCGCAGAGCTTTCACCGCGCTCGGTGCGAGTCGAGCTGCCCGACGACGACGGCGTCAACTTTCAAGTCGTCTACCCTCGTCCCGCCGACGCAAAGCTCAGCTTCGACGCCGCATTCCTCCGAAAGCTGTCCACCGACCACAGAACCACTCTGACGCTCAAGGACGCGGCCGACAAGGTCTCACGCACAGAGGTGCTGACGGCCACAGCCAGCTCTTTGGAGACGGACGACACGGGTGCTGGTTCAGGCGCCGCGGCGGGACGGTCGTCGTCTTCATTCTGGGGATTCCTGAAGCTCGGCGTCGAGCACATCCTGACGGGCTACGACCACCTGCTCTTCCTCCTCGGGCTGCTCGTGGCCTGCCGACGCTTCTCGACGGCGGCGAAGATCGTCACCTGCTTCACCGTCGCGCATTCGCTGACGCTGGCGCTGGCCGCACTAGACGTGGTCTCTCTTCCGGGGCGAGTCGTCGAGCCGCTGATCGCGGCCTCCATCGTCTTCGTCGCCGTCGAGAACATCGTCAGGCGCGGCGAGCCCGGGTGGCGCTGGGCTTTGACCTTCGCGCTCGGACTCGTCCACGGCTTCGGCTTCGCGGGCGCGTTGCGGGAGGCGGGACTCGGCACGGGCGGCGCCGCGCTGCTCGTCCCGCTCTTCTCCTTCAACCTCGGCGTCGAGCTGGGGCAGGTCGCCGTCGCGGCGCTCGTGCTGCCGCTGCTCTGGAAGCTGCGCGACATTCCCGCCTTCGAGCGGCACGGGAGAGTCGCCATCTCCGTCGCCATCGCGCTCGCGGGCGCGTACTGGTTCGTGACGCGCCTCTTCTTTTCGTGAGTCATGCTTAGTTCGTCTCGGCCGGGTAGATGAGGCCGACGTTCTTCGGCGTGACGAGCTGGTGCTCGACGAAGACGGCCGAAGGGGCGTGCTTCTTCTGTAGGATGGCGCGCGCGAGCGCGATCAGCTCGTCGCCGTATCGTTCGGGGAAGTAGGCCACCGAGCCCACGAGGTGCGTCCCCGGCCGGCGCAACTCTTCCAGCACAGACTTCACGGCGTTCTGCCCCATCACCGCGCAGAGGTGTCCGCGCCCCGCCTCCTCGAAGGCGCGCAAGACCCCGAGTGCGCTCGGGTCGTTGACGGCGACGACCAGCGTCCGCTTCGGACGCGTGCGGCGCAGGTAACGCCGCCCGACCTCAAGGCTCTTCTCGAAGATGCCCTTGCCGTCCAGTCGCGCCGTCGGCGTCTTGTTGACGCCGTGCAGCACCTCGCCCAGACCCGCCAGCATCCCCGTGATGCGAAGCTGCGGGAGCGGCCCCGCCAGCGGCAGCTCGACCTGCAAAATCTCATCCACCTGCCCGCCCCAGTTCGCCTTCGCCCAGCGGCCGAGCGCGCGTCCGCCGATGAGCCCCGCCTGGTAGTTGTTCGCGCCGAAGTAGGTGGCGCCCGGGTGCGGGATGTCGATGGCGATGACGGGGATGCTCGCCTCGATGAACTTGGACGAGATGACCGGCGCCACCTGCTCGAAGGCTTGAAACTCAAGCACCAGATCGACGCGCTCGCGCACCAGGAGGTCTGCGTTGCGCAGCGCCTGCGTCGGGCTGTAGCGGTTGTCCACGGTGACGAGCGGTATCTGCTCGCGGTCTGCGGCGCGCTGCACGCTCGCGCTCACCTCGCGCGAGAACTCCGAGTCGGTGGTCTGCGCGGCGAAGCCGAGGCGGAAGCCGGGGCCGCCGAGCGGCCTCACCAAACTGCGGTAAGCGTTCTGGCCCGCGCGCTCCAGGAGCCCGCCGCGGACGAGGCTCTGCGCGAGCCTGTGGGTCGTGGTCTTGCTCAGGCCAGTGCGGCTTACCAGGTCGCGCAGACCCAGCAGCTCGCCCTCGTGCCGGAAGGCTTTCAGCAGCGCGCAGGCGCGGACAACTGCTTCTGCGAAGGCGGGCTCTTTCTCCATCGTTCAGAAATTCCGTTCCGCATCGCGGAATGTTGGCAAGGCCAACAAATTATACATGACCCGCGAATTTTCAGGAGAAATATAGCCTGCGTTCCGCATCGCGGAATCCGTCACGCCGCCGAAACTATTTCTTGCCGAGCCTCGGAAACGCATCTAAGCTCCGCCGGAACATCATCATGGACGGCAGCCTGACCACCCCCGGCCGGGCTTCGACTCACAACACCCGACGGTCTTACTTTCAAAGCGGCAGAGGCAAACGAATGTTAAAGATTAATCTCAGGATGGGTCTGGTTCTGGCGGCGGCGCTCCTCATCCTCTCGACGACGGCGCGGGCGCAGTACCTGATGGAGAATTTGGGTCGCGGCGTGGTCGCCATCCGCCAGAACGCGACGGACGTGTACGTCGGCTGGCGCATGTTAGGCACAGACGCCTCCACGGTCTCGTTCAACCTCTACCGCTCGACCGGCGGCGGCCCGGCCATCCAGCTCAACGCCGCGCCCGTCACCGACAGCACCAACTTCGTCGATACCAACGCCGACCTCACGCAGTCGAACGCGTACTACGTGCGCCCGGTCGTCAACGGCGTCGAGCGCGCGCCGAGCGACGCGTTCACGCTCCCGGCCAACGCGGGCGTGCAGCAGTACCTCAACGTCCCGCTCCAGATTCCCGCGGGTGGCACGACGCCCGACGGCGTCTCCTACACCTACACCGCCAACGACGCCTCGGTCGGCGACGTGGACGGCGACGGCGAGTACGAGATCATCCTCAAGTGGGACCCGACGAACTCGAAGGACAACTCGCAGAGCGGCTACACGGGCAACGTCTACCTCGACGCCTACAAACTCAACGGCACGCGTTTGTGGCGCATCGACCTCGGCCGCAACATCCGCGCGGGCGCGCACTACACGCAGTTCATGGTCTACGACCTCGACGGCGACGGACGCGCCGAGGTCGCCTGCAAGACCGCCGACGCCACCGTGGACGGCGCGGGCACCGTCATCGGCAACGCGAACGCCGACCACAGAAACTCTTCCGGCTACATCTTGACCGGTCCCGAGTATCTGACGGTCTTCAACGGGCTGACCGGCGCCGCGATGGCGACCGTTAACTACGACCCGCCGCGCGGCACCGTCTCATCCTGGGGCGACTCCTACGGCAACCGCGTTGACCGCTTCCTCGCGGGCGTCGCCTACCTCGACGGCAAGCGCCCGAGCCTCGTGATGGCGCGCGGCTACTACACGCGCGCCTACGTCGCGACCTGGAACTGGCGCGACGGCCAGCTCTCGAAGGTCTGGGCCTTCGACACGGGTCACACCGGCACGTCCAATCCCAATTCCGCGTACCGTGGTCAGGGCTCGCACGCTCTGACCATCGGCGACGTGGACGGCGACGGCCGCGACGAGATCACCTACGGCGCCGCCGCCATCGACGACAACGGCACGGGCCTTTACTCGACCGGCCTCGGCCACGGCGACGCGCTGCACATGTCGGACATGGACCCCGACCGCCCGGGCCAGGAGGTCTACATGGTGCACGAGGAGCCGGCCAGCTACGGCGCGAACGGCTCCGAGTTCCGCGACGCGCGCACGGGCGCGCTCATCTTCGGCGTCTCGGGCGAGGGCGCGGACGTGGGGCGCGGCGTGGCCCTCGACATCGACCCGCGCTACCGCGGCTACGAGATGTACAGCTCGCGCGGCGGGCTCTGGAGCGCCACCGGCGTGCAGATCAGCACCTCCGCGCCCTCGCCGAAGAACTTCGCCGTCTGGTGGGACGCAGACCTCCTGCGCGAGTTCGAGGACGGCACGACCATCTCGAAGTGGAACTGGACGACCCGCACTGCCGCCACGCTGCTCTCGCCCCCGGGCGTTTCGTCGAACAACTCGACGAAGGCCACGCCCGCCCTCTCCGCGGACGTGCTCGGCGACTGGCGCGAGGAGGTCATCTGGCGCACGACGGACAACACGGCCCTTCGCATCTACACGACGACCATCCCGGCCACGAACCGCATCTACACGCTGATGCACGACCACCAGTACCGGGTCGCCATCGCGTGGCAGAACACGGCCTACAACCAGCCCCCGCACCCGAGCTTCTACCTCGGCGACGGCATGGGCGCCGTGCCGAAGGCCAACATCGTCACCTCGCTGGGCGCCAAGATCGCCGCCGTCACGGGCGTCTCCGAAGACACGGGAGGCTCCCCGTCCGACAGGATTACGAGCGACGCCGCCGTCGTCCTGAGCGGCACGGCCGGCGCCAACAACACCGTCACGCTCGCGCTCGCCGGAACAGGCGAGATCGGCACGGCCACGGCCGACGCCAACGGCAACTGGAGCTTCGACTACACAGGCGTCACCCTCTCCGAAGGCACGCACACCTTCACGGCCACCGCGACCGACGAGGAGGGCGGACAGACCCCCGAGTCCGAGCCCTTCGCCGTCACCATTGACACGACCGCCCCGGCCGCGCCTTCCATCAACAGCGTCGGCGGCGGCTCGCTCGTCTTCAAGGGCACGGCCGAGGCGGGCACGACCGTCACCGTCACGCGCGCGGGTGCCGGAATAGTCGGCACCACCGACGCCGGCCCGGACGGCGCCTGGTCTCTGACCTACTCGGCCTCGCTGCCGCAGGGCGTCTACACCTTCAACGCGACGGCCGCCGACACGGCGGGCAACACGAGCCCGGCCTCCGCCGATTACACGGTTGACACGGGGCTGACGACGCCCCTCATCACCGGCATCGTCTCCGACACCGGCGCGCTCGCCAACGACGGCGTGACGAGCGACACGACCCTCGTCATCAACGGCACGGCCGCCGCCGGCCACACCGTGACCCTGAGCCGTGCCGACGCGGGCGTCATCGGCGCGGCCATCGCCGACCCCTCGGGCGCGTGGAGCTTCGACTACACGAACACCGCGCTCGCGCCCGGCACTTACACCTTCAACGCGAAGGCCACGGACAACTCGAACCACGACAGTCTCTCTTCGCCGGACTTCGTCGTGACCGTCGAGGAGACGCCGCCCACCGTAGTCTCCATCAACCGCCTGAACCCTTCGGGCGCGACCATCAACGGCGGCACGGTCGTCTTCCGCGTCACCTTCAGCGAACAGGTGAGCGGCGTTGACGCCGCCGACTTCCAGCTCACGACGACCGGCTCGGTGACCGGCACGCTCACGACCCTCTCGGCCGTCACGGGCACGACTTACGATGTGACCGTCACCTCCGTCTCGGGCACGGGCACTCTGCGGCTCGACTTGAAGGCGAGCGGCACCGGCATCAACGACGTGGCCGGCAACACCGCCGCTGGCGGATACACGGCGGGTCAGTCCTACACCGTCAGCAATAACGTCAGCGGCGCGTGGTCGCAGCTCGTCAGCGGCGGCCTGTGGAGCGGCAGCGCCAACTGGCTGAACGGCGCCGTCGCCAACGGCGCGGGCAACACCGCCAGCTTCAGCGCGCTCGACGTCTCGGGCACGAACCTCGTCCGTCTGGATTCGCCGCGCACGCTCGGCGGCCTCACCTTCGGAGACACGAACACCGCGTCGGCCGGCAGTTGGGTCATCGACGGCAACGGCGACCCCGCGAACGGCTTTACGCTCTCGGTCGCTGCGGGCGCGCCGAACATCACTGTGGGTGCGCTCGGCTCGAATGCTTCGGCCGGCATCGCGGCGCCCGTCAACAGCACGGCCGGCCTGACGAAAGCCGGCCTGGGCACGCTCGTCCTAACCGGCAACAACACCTACGGCGGCCCGACCAGCGTCGCGGCCGGCACGCTCCGCGTCGGCCCCGGGGGTCAGATCACGACCACCACGGGTGACCTGTCCGCCGCAGCCACCTCAATATTGAACGTTGCCGGCGGCTCGTTCACTTCGAGCGGGCTGGTGACGGTCAACGCGCCTGCCAGCCTTATCGTGGATTCCGGCACGGCTAACTTCAACGGCGGGCTGCGCAACAACAACAACGACGGCGCGTCCATCCGCGTCAACGGCGGCACGGTCAACACCACTTCCGTCACGCTCCAGCGCGGCACCTACACCACGACGCCCACCTACGCCACGGGCTTCATCGTCACCGGCGGCACGACGAACGTCAGCGGCGCCGTCGGCCTCGGCACCAACAATTCGAGCAGCTCGCTCTCCGTCGAGGGCGGCTCGCTCACGGTCGGCGGCACGATCACCGTCGCCAACCAGGTGACGGCCGGGCGCGGCGGCGCGCTGCGCGTGACGGGCGGCGTCTTCAACGCCGCCGACACGGTCAACGGCATCGTGATGTCGAGGACCAACGGCACGAACGCCAACAACGTCTCGTTCGCGACCTTCTCCGGCGGGGTGAGTACAGTCGAGAAGTTCACGCTCGGTTTCGACGGCACGGTCAACGCCGGCTCCGCCAACATCACCGTCAACGGCGGCTCGCTCTACGTGGGCGGCGGCGGCATCGTCAAGAAGGGCACGAGCGGACTCGCCACCACCATCAACCTGACGAGCGGCACGCTCGGCGCGGCCGAAGACTGGTCAACGTCGCTGCCGATGACTCTGACCTCGGGCAACGGCATCCAGCTCAAGGCGGCCGACATCGCGAACCTGCCGCAGACCATCACGCTCGCGGGCGTGCTCTCGGGCGCGGGCGGCATCACGAAGACGGGCGCGGGCACGCTCGTCCTCTCCGGCGCGAACACCTACACCGGCGCGACTAACGTCAACGCGGGCACGCTCCGCGTCATGGGGAGCGTCGCCGCGGGCGGCGCGTTCAACGTCAACAGCGGCGCCGCGCTCTCGGGCTCGGGCTCCGTGAACAGGACGGTGACTCTTAACGCGGGCGGCTCCGTCTCGCCCGAAGGGGCGGCGCAGATCGCGACGCTCGGCGCGGCCTCGCTCACCTGGAACGGCGGCGCCACGTTGGAGTTCGACCTCGCGGCGACCTCCGACCGGCTCGCGCTCTCGGGCGCGCTCACGAAGGGAAGCGCCGGCGCCTTCGAGTTCGCCTTCAACCCGGCCGCCGCCCTCGCGCCGGGGACGACCTACACGCTCGCCACCTTCGGCTCGACCAACTTCGACGCGTCGGACTTCACCTACTCGGGTCTGCCCGCGGAGCTGAAGGGCCGCTTCACGCTCGAAGCCGGCGCGCTGAAATTCACCGTGCTCGACAACATCGCACCCGTGCTCCACGCGCCTTCGGACATCTCGCTCGAAGCCACCAGCCCCGCGGGCGCGGTCGCCAACTACACGGCCACGGCCGAGGACAACCTCGAAGGCGCGCTCACGGTCAGCTTCAGCATCCCCCCGGGCAGCACCTTCGCTCTGGGCACGACCGAGGTCACGGCCACCGCGACCGACAGCGCGGGCAACGCGACGAGCGCGACATTTCAGGTCAGCGTCCGCGACACGACCGCGCCGAGCGTCAACTGCCCGGCCGACATCGTCGCCGCCGCGGCGCCCGGCGCGTCCTCGGCCGCCGTCAACTTCCAGATCACGGCGAATGACA
The DNA here is from genome assembly GCA_036794905.1 of Pyrinomonadaceae bacterium. Classification (GTDB taxonomy): domain Bacteria; phylum Acidobacteriota; class Blastocatellia; order Pyrinomonadales; family Pyrinomonadaceae; genus QHXN01. The sequence goes on from DAIRFV010000040.1 coordinate 26,173, forward strand.
CGGTCTCCGCCGTGACCGTCACGAGCAGCCCGGCCTCCGGCTCGGCCTTCGCGGTCGGCACGACGACCGTGAGCGTGACGGCCAAAGACGCCGCCGGCAACACGAGCACCTGCTCGTTCAACGTGACGGTCAGGTCTGCGCCGGTCGTCGTCGTCGCGCCCGCCTCCGTGCAGTACAGCGACGCCGTCACGCTGCAAGCGAACGTGAGCGCCGCGGCGTTCCCGGGCCAGCCGCTCGCCGGCTCCGTCCAGTTCTTTATCAACGGCAGCCCCGTCGGCCAGTCGGCGTTGACGAACGGCGTCGCGACGCTCGCGCTCACGGCGAACATGAGCGCGGGCTCTTACAACGTGACGGCGCAGTTCACGAGCGCCGGCGCCTCCTACCTCGACGCGTCGAGCGCCGCCGCGCCGCTCAACGTCTCGCGCGAGAACGCGGCGGCCGCCTACACGGGCGACGCCTCGCTCCTGACCGCGGGTCCCAACGTCAACGCGGCGACCGTGCGGCTCGGCGCGCACCTGACGCCCGAGGCCGACGGCGCGGCTTTCGCGGGCGACATCACGAAGGCGGCCGTGACGTTCGAGCTCTTCAAGTCGAGCAACACGACGGCGACGCCCGACCTCGTCGTCAGCGGCGTGAGTGTTGACGCCAACGGCGACGCCGTCACGAACGTGCAGGGCGTGGCGGCCGAGACCTACATCGTCAACGTCCGCGTTGACGCCGCGAACCAGTTCTGGACGGCGAACCCCGTCGGCATTGGCGTGCTCAACATCGCCGTGCCGACCGACGAGCAGCGCAGCGGCGGCGGCGGCTGGGTGGCCGATGCCGCGAGCGCGAACGGCAAGGCCAACTTCGGCTTCAGCGTCAGCGCCGGCAAGAAGGACGGCCAGGCCAGGGGCAGTTGGACGCTCGTCTTCCTCGGCGGGGACGGCTTCAATTACGTGGTCAAGAGCACCACCTGGCAGGACGGCCTGCTGCAATTCGCGGCCGAGCCGGGCACGAGCCCTGCGGTCTACACGCGCTCGGACATGAAGGGCCGGTGCAACGTGCAGAAGGTTGACCCGGCGACGGGGCTCGTGGTCGCCTCCTTCGGCAACTACACGTTCGAGGCGCACACCTTCGACGGCGAACTGCTGACGCCGAAACAGTCGGACGCCTACGCCTTCGTCGTCCGCGACGCGGCGGGCGCGGTCTGGCACCAGGCGGGCTCGCGCACGTCGCTCGTCACGCTCGGGGGAGGGAACATCAGCAACAAGGCCCGGTAGGCCAGGACCTCGATATTCGAAAACGGCGGGGGGCGCAGAGGCTTGATTGACTCTGCGCCCCTCCGCCGTTTTTCACACCGTCGCTGTTGACCAGACCGAAGACTGGTAGAACAATTTCGCTCAGATACTTTAAGGCGGTAATCTGAAGCTATGAAACTGAACGTATGTGTCGCAGGCGCCACGGGGTGGGTCGGGGCGCCGCTTTGCCTGGCCGTCTCTCGGGCGGACGACCTGAAGCTGGTCGGCGCCGTCTCACGCACACACAGAGGCCGTGATCTGGGGGAAGTCCTCGGCGACCCGGGCCTCGCGTTGACGGTCAGCGGTTCGGCCGCCGAGGCGCTCGACACTCCGGCCGACGTGCTGGTTGATTACACGAAGGCGGGCGTGGTGAAGCAGAACGTTTTGACGGCAATCGGCAAAGGCGTCCACGTCGTCATCGGCTCTTCGGGTTTGACGGACGCGGACTTCGTCGAGATCGACCGCGCCGCCACCCGGCACAAGGTCGGCGTCATCGCCGCCGGTAACTTTGCCATCACGGCCGTGCTGCTCCAGCGCTTCGCCTGCGAGGCGGCCAAGTACATCTCCCAATGGGAGATCATAGACTACGCCTCCGACGCCAAGGAGGACGCGCCGAGCGGGACGACGCGCGAGCTGGCCTTCAGACTCTCGGAGGTGAGGAGGCCGGAGGCCGCGCGCCCCGTCGCGGAGACCATCGGCGAGAAGGAGAGCCGCGGGGCGACCCTCAACGGCGTCCAGATACATTCGCTCCGCCTCCCGAGTTACGTCATCGGCGTCGAGGTGATCTTCGGCGCGCAGGACGAGCGGCTGACCCTCCGCCACGACGCGGGGAGCGGGGCCGGGCCGTACATTCAGGGCACGCTGTTGGCGATTCGTAAGGTGAGGGAATACGTCGGGCTCATCCGGGGGCTGGATCAGGTGTTGGGGTGACGGCTCGAAGCGTTCCGCTTTCTAAAGTATTGATGGCGTCCGAGCGGTGGGTCGAAGCCGCGTCGTCTGTCACGCGGTGAAACAAGGCCGCGGCCCTCGGGTTTCATTCCGAAACAGCCTCCGCTCTGTCTCTTTTCCTCAACTTTCTACATTTTCCTGAACATACGGTGCCGAACCATTCGGGCACATCGCTTGCACCCTCGCCGCTCGCCCCAAAGTAATCACGTCCACGCCTCGCCTTTGTGGACAACGAGCATGAGGTGAATCAGCTCTCGCTCAGACGCCGCCGACAACGGGTCGGCCGCGGCGTCTGGACAGGGCCTCAGTCATCGCAGACAGAGTCGTGCCCGCGTGCGGAATTCTCTTCGAGCGCGGGCGCGCCACGCCAAGCGCGGGGCCGCCCCGCCCAAGGGTACGTGTGCCCGGCGGTCGCCGACCCCCTCGAAGAAGGAAGCCCAAATGCCAAGACGAAACCTTCCCGCTCATCGCCCGAGAGCTTCGCTGCTGTGGCTAGTGCTATTGGTGCTGGCCGCGGCCACCGGGGCGCACGCGCAAATCGTGAGGCCGACGCCCACGCCACTGGCGACGCCGACTCCGACGCCCGCGCCCACGCCGAACTGCGAGCGACAGATCACGGCCAAGGTGGTCGCGCTCAATCAGGTCATCATGTTCAACCGCCTCGGCGCGGTCAACCCGCACGGGCTGATGTACGCGCTGGAGCGCGACGTGGAGTTGGTCAACTCCACCGGCGGCCTCGTCGCGGGCAACGTCCGGCTGCGCCCCGACAAGCGCCCGCGGCCGCTCGTCCTGCGCATGAACGCGGGCGACTGTCTCATCATCACCTTCCGCAACCTGATCGTCCCCGACAAGGGCGACAACCCGGCGACGCCGACGGCCTCCGTCCACGTCGCCGGCCTGCAACTCGTCGGCAGCATCGCCAGCGACGGCTCGAACGTCGGCGAGAACGCGAGCAGCCTCGTGCCCGTCAACGGCACGGCCACCTACACCTACTACGCCGAGCGCGAGGGCAACCACCTCCTCTACTCGACGGCGGCCACGACCGGCGGCGAGGGCGACGGCGGCACGACCAGCCACGGCCTCTTCGGCTCGGTCAACGTGCAGGCGCGCGGCGCGCAGTGGTACCGCAGCCAGGTCACCGCCGACGAGTTGCGCCACGCCACCGCCAAGAAGAAGGACGGCACGCCGCAGACGACGCAGGCCGGCCAGCCCGTCATCGACTACGAGGCCAAGTACCCGGCCGACCACAAGCGTTTCCCGAACAAGCCCGTCCTCAACATGCTCGACGGCTCGGAGATCATCCACTCCGACCTCAACGCCATCATCACCGGGCCGGGGCGCGGCAACTTCGCCGGGGGCATCTACCCCGCGGTCACCAACATCTCGCCCAACCGCGAGCAGCCGTTCCGCGAGTTCACCGTCATCTACCACGACGAGACGAAGGCCGTGCAGGCTTTCCCGCAGTTCAACGAAGAGGACGCCGACCAGAATCCGAACCCGCTCGCGCACACGCTGCACGGCGTCCGCGACGCCTTCGGCATCAACTACGGCATCGGCGGCATCGGCGCCGAGATCATCGCCAACCGCCTCGGCATCGGGCCGATGGGCAACTGCACCGACTGCCTCTACGAAGAGTTCTTTCTCTCGGCCTGGGCCGTGGGCGACCCGGCGATGCTCGTCGATCGCCCGGCCAGCACGCAGGTCGATAAGTACGGCAAGAAGGTCGCGGGCTCGCTGCCCGCCACGAAGGCTTTCTACCCGGACGACCCGTCGAACGTGCACCACTCGTACCTGAACGACCGCGTCAAGATGCGCGTCGTCCACGCCGGGCCGAAGGAGCACCACGTCCACCACCTGCACGCGCACCAGTGGCTGCGCACGCCCGACAGCGACAAGTCGAGCTACCTCGACTCGCAGGCTTTCGGCCCCGGCTACGCGTTCACGACCGAGATCGCGCACGGCGGCTCGGGCAATTTGAACAAGACGGTCGGCGACTCGATCTTCCATTGCCACTTCTACCCGCACTTCGCGCAGGGCATGTGGGAGCTGTGGCGCGTCCACGACGCGTTCGAGTCGGGCACCAATCTCGACGGCGACGGCCGCCCGCAGGGCGGCGCGCGCGCGCTGCCCGACGGCGAGATCGCCGCCGGCACGCCCATCCCGGCGCTCGTCCCCATCCCGACGATTGCGATGGCGCCGATGCCTTCGCCCACCTTCGCCGGCTACCCCTTCTACATCCCCGGCGTCGCCGGCCACCGCCCGCCGAAGCCGCCCCTCGACACCGTGGACGACGGCGGACTCCCCCGCCACATCATCGTCGGCGGCACCGTCACGCACCACGAAAGTCACGACCCCGCCTTCAGCTTCACGAAGGCGCGGCTCGACTTCGACAAGCACCTTGAGACGGCCAACGCCGTCGCCATCCCCGAGCCCGGCACCGCCGCCGAGCAGGCCGCGATGGCCTTCCACGGCGTGCGCAACCACCCGAGCTTCACGCCCGAGGGGCTCGCCGCCAACTTCGTCACCAACGGCCTGCCGCGCAAGAACGAAGACAACCAGTTCGGCTCGAAGCGGGGCTCGCCCTACGCAGACCCCTGCGTGGACCGCACGGGCACGCCCGTCGGCGCGCCGCGCACCTACAAGTCCGCGAACATCCAGCTTGACCTGACCATGAACAAGGCGGGATGGCACTTCCCGCAGTCGCGCATCGCCACCCTCTGGGGCGACGTGCGCGACACGGTGGACGGCTCGCGCCCGGCCGAGCCCTTCTTCTTCCGCGCGCACTCCGGCGACTGCATCACCTTCCACCACACCAACCTCGTCCCGCGCACGTACGTGCAGGACGACTTCCAGGTCAGGACGCCGACCGACGTGATGGGCCAGCACATCCACCTCGTCAAGTTCGACGTGACTTCGTCCGACGGCGCCGGCAATGGCTGGAACTACGAGGACGGCACCTTCAGCCCGGGCGAAGTGCAGGATCGCATCA
>DAIRFV010000269.1:0-8617 GCA_036794905.1 Pyrinomonadaceae bacterium
AAGAGTTAACCACAGAGACACGGAGGCGCAGCTTGTTGAATATTCCTCTTCAAGCTGTGCCTCCGTGTCTCTGTGGTTAGCTCCCGCTCATTCACACCCAACTGCAAATTGCTATAATTACTCTGCGACCGCGGGGCTGTCCCTGTTAATCAGCACGGACAGGCGCGCGGTCGTCTGCGGTTGGACAGCCTTGTATCCGAGTCAGGCAGACAAAGCCTTCGATGGGTGGGCAGATATATTGCGACTGTATCCATTTACGCAGGGAGCTCAAGAAGGAAGGACTGAACGTGAGGCATATTTTCATCGGCCTTTTGCTCGCACTCGCCGCGGCCGTCCCGGCGTGGGCGCAGGATGTCTCGGCGGTGGAGTTGCAGATCGAGAAGTTGCGCTCGCAACTGCGCGACGTAATCGACCGCGAGGCGCAGCTCCAGGATCGCGCGCGCCGGCTTGAGGACGACCTCAGGCCCGAGAGTATCGAGCGCAGCGTGGCCGCCATCGGAACCACGGACGCCGCCGCGTTGAGGGCCAGCCGCCGCGAGCAGATCGAGAAGCAGAAGGCCGAAGTGGACACGCAGCTCTCGGAGGCGGCGGCAAAGCGCGCGAGACTGGAAGCGGAGGTCGCGGCCGCCGAGGCCGAGGCCGTCCGGCTGAAGGCGGCGGCGCTCGGCGCGGAGAACACCGCCCCGCGGCCCGCGCCGGTCGCGGCTCCCGCCGCCCCCGCCGCGGCGCCGGCCGTTAAGAAGAAAGCACCGGCGAGGAAGCGCACGCCCCGCAGACGGAACAGGCCGAGGAGGCGTGCTTAGTTCCGCACACTTCCCCCGTGATGCCGCGCCGCTGTGCAGGCGCTATAATGCGCCCGACCGGACTTGCCTCCGGTAACTCAAGTTAGACGACGCGTCAGGGAAGGGACACAATTCATGAGCACGCCTGTGAACACGCACGCGGCGCGGATGGCCCTCAACCGCGACCCCGAATTACGCCGTTGGGCCGAACAGTGGCTCAAGGACAAAGAGCGGGCCGCGCGGCCGGAGCTGTCGGACGCGGAGTTCGAGAAGCACTGGATGTACGTCCGCCCCGAGACGATGCACGAGGGCGCCGTCGAGGCCGTCACCGCCTATCTGCAAACCCGACAGTAGTCGGCCCGCCGTCAGACTCGCCGGTTTATCAAGTCGGGTAAGGGCCATTTTTTTATCAGAACTGGAGAAGCGAAAGGCCGCGGGGGCGGATAACACCCTCGCGGCCTTTCGCTGTGCCTTCAGTTCGTAGTTACTGCCCGAACCTCTTCCGATACTCGTTCGAGTCGAGGAAGGCTTTGACCATCTCGGCCTGGACGAAGTTGCCGCCGAACTCGTTGAGCTTGCCGAGCCAGAAGTTCCACCCGCCGAAGTTGAGCCCCGGCTCGGGCGCGTCGTCCGGGTTCCTTCTCAAATACCCGTAGTACTGCATCAGCACGAAGGCGCGGCGCAGCTCCGCCTGGACGAGCGCGGGGTGCTCGGCCACGCGCCTTAGAGCGCGTGCGCGCGCCGACGTGTCGGGGGACGTTGCCGCCCCGCCGAACTCGTCCACCGCCGCCTGCCGTTCGGCGGGAGCGGGTGTGAGCCCCGCGTTCGTGAAGAGCGCGTCAACGAACTGCGCCGGCGTCAGCGTCGCGGGGAAGGCGTTGACGAACCGCTGCCGCTGGACGAACTCTGTCGTGTAGGCGTTCTTGTTCAGTTCGAGCTGCGCCTGCCAGTTGTCCGGCCCGACGACGACGCCCTCGCCGAGGCGGCGTGTGTCGGGCAGGAACTCGAGGAGTCTGACGACGGGCACGGTGCCCGGGACGTTGGGCGAGGTCGAGTCGCCGTAGGCGGCCTTGTAAGTCCGGTAGACGAGGAAGCCCGTCTGCTGGAATTCAATCGAGAGGAAGAAGGCCGCCGAGACGTTGATGCGCTTCACCTCGCGGCACTGGGCATCCGCTCCGCACCCCTCGATCTCGTTCGTCCAGAAGGCGAGACCCGCGGCGTCGGGCTCGCGGTTGAGGAAGTCCGCGTAGTGCTGTCGGACGAACTTGGCCGAGTCGTCGATGGGGTTGGCGGATGTCTCCGTCACGTCGTCGTTGATCTCAAGGGTCGCCGTGTCGCGCTGTCCCTGCAAGGCCCCGCCGCCGAAGTTGCTGAGCCTGACGAAGACGACCTCACGGCCCTCGACGTAAGAGTCGTCGCTCAAGAGGACTTGGAACGACTTCTCGGTCTCGCCCGCGGCGAAGCGCAGGCGGCCGGCGGCCCTCGTGAAGTCGCAGCGGTCGAAGGCCACGCCGAAGTTGGACGAGCACATGTGTGCGAGAGCCGGGTTGCTGTCGTCGGTCGCGTAGTCCGCGGCCGCGGGCAGCCCCGTGGAGCCGGTGCGAATGACCGTGACGGTCAGTTGGCCCGCGCCCTCGCCCGCCGTATAGAGGGACTGGCCGAACTCGATACGACCGCCCGACGGGTCGTCGTCATGGATCGTCATGGTCGCGGAAGCATTGCCGATGGTGGCGCTGCCCGTCACGTTGCTCAGGGAGACGACGAGGGTCTCGTCCGCCTCGTACAGAGAGTCGTTGCAGAGGGTGACGGTGAATGTTTTGTCGGCCGACTCGCCGTCGGCCCAACTGAACGTGCCGGAGGTACTGACGTAATCGACGCCCTCGCCGCACGTCGCGCCTCCCACGGCCGTCCCGCCCGAGGTCGCGTAGCTGACCGAAGTCGCGTCGGCGTTGCCGAAACTGCGCCCGACCTTTAAGGTCAACGTCCCCACACTCTCGAATGTATCGAGGCCGGGGGTGAGCAGAAGCAACTGGCCGCCGGAGACGGTGGTGACGGTGACGGCGATGGTGTCGGTGTCGGTCTTGGCCCCGCCCGAGCCCGTGTTGCCCTGGTCGTCGGTGGTCAACTGTATCGAGGCCGCACCCGTGAAGCCCTGCGCGGGCTTGAAGGTCAGCCCGTTCAGGGCCGCGTTGACGTTGCCGAGCGTGCCGTTGAAGGCCATCGACGCGTCGTCCGTGCCGTCGCCGCTGACGAAGGCGAGCCCGGCCGTGCCGCCGAGCGTCAAAGAGCCGTTGGTCGCGGAGAGCGTCAGCCTGACGGGGTTTGTGCCGGCGTCCACGTCCGCGACCGAGACGGCGTTGAAAACCGAGAAGACGAGCGGAGTCTGACGTGGCGTCGTCTGCGCGGCGGGCGCGGTGTTGACGGGCGCGTCGTTGACGGCCGTGACGTTGATGTCGAAGGTCTGCGGGGCGGAGGTGTCCTGGCCGCCGCCCGTCGTGCCGCCGTTGTCCTTGAGGACGAGGGTGAGGGCGGCGCTGCCGTTGGCGTTGGGGGCCGGCGTGTATTTGAGCGTGCCGTCGGGGCTCACAGAAGGCGAGGTCGAGAAGAGGCCGGGGTTGGTGTTGCCCGTCACGACGAAGGAGACGGACTGGCCGGACTCGTCCGGCGAACCGGGGCCGATGCCCGCGGCCCAGTTGGTGACTGTCTGCGGGCCTGCGTCCTCGGCGACCGTCTGGTCGGCGCCCTTCGTGAAGGTGGGCGGTACGTTGACCACTTCGACGTTGAGCACGAAAGTGTCGCTCATCGAGCGGCCGTTCGAGCCGTTCACGGTCAGCGTGATGGTGGCCGTGCCGGAGAGGTTCGCAACCGGGGTTATCTGGAGCGTGCGCGTCGAGCCCGTGCCGGAGACGGAGAGGTTGGCGTCGGGCACGAGCGTCTGGTTGCCCGAAGCGGCGTTGACGGACGAGATGCCGAGCGACGCGTCACCGACGTTTAAGGATAATGATAGCGGCGTGTTCTGCTCCGTAGCCTTGTGGGCGACATCTTCGACGGAGGGATGGGCCTCGAAGGCGCCGATGTCCACGGTCTGTGTCGTGTCGGCGTCGGCGGCGTCGGCGCGGCGCGTGAAGCCTGCGCCGCGCTGGTCGGTCGTCAGAGCGTTGTTGTCCTGATCCAGGGCCAGCCCGTCGTTGCCCGCGTCGAGCGCGGGGCTCCCGGCGAGCAGCGCGTGTGTGAGCGTCGAACCGCCGTTGTCGGCGAGCGGGCCGAGCCGCGCGTTGATGGGGGCGCTCGCCGTGCCGACCTGATCTCCGCCGACATTGAAGCCGGTGACCTCGCCAACGACGCCGACGAGGTTGTGACCCTGCGAGGTGAAACTGCCCGACACGTCCGGGCCGGTGCCGCCCGCGTTGCCGGCGATGATGGTATTCCTGACGACGGCGCTGCCGATTACGCCGGGGCCCTCGTTGGCGGTAATCGTGCAGTTACTGAGGGAGCCGCCCCTCACGCCGCCGCCGGAGCCACGCAGGCGGTTGCCGCTGACGGTGGTGTTCGTCATCGACAGCTTGTCAGCGTTGAAGACGCCGCCGCCCCCGCCGCCGGTGTTGCCGCTGACGGTGCTGTTCGACAGAACCCCGATGGAGGTGTCTACATAGACGCCGCCGCCCTGACCTGCACCGCCGGAGGGGCCGAGCTGTGCGTTGCCGCCGACGCCGGTTAAGTTGCTGCTGACACTGATGCCCGTCAGGGTCGCGAAGTGGCGGACGTAGATGCCGGCGCCGTGACCGCCCCTGCCGCCGCTGACGTTGCCGCCGCCCGAGCCGTTGCTGCTGCCGCCCGCGCCGGTCCTGTTCTCGCTGACGACGCTGTTCGTCATCGTCAGCAGGCCGAACTCGCTGTGGACGCCGCCGCCGTCGCCGCCGCTCCCGCCCTCGCGGTTGCTCGGGCCGCCGCCGCCCGTCGAATTGCCCCTCACTAGGCAGCCGTTCATAGACAGCGTTCCGAGGTTGGCGACGCCGCCGCCGCTGCCGCCCGCGCCCGCCGTGAAAGCCTCGCCGCCGGCGCCCGTGCTGTTGCCGATGAGCGTCACGTTCGTCATCGTCATCGTGCCGTAGTTCAGGACGGCGCCGCCGTTGCCGCCCGGGCCGCCGAAACTGGTATTCGCGCCAATCGAGCCGCCCGCCCCGGTGCGATTGCCGGTCAGCGTCACGTCCGTCAGCGTCATCGTGCCGCCGTTCACGATGCCGCCGCCGGCGCCGCCGCCGCCGCCGAAGGCGTGCGCGAAGCCGTCCGGCGTTCTGCCGTTCGCCACGGTCAGGCCGGAGATGTTGATGACCGAAGCGCTCTCGACTGTGAAGATTCGGTAATCGCCGCCCGTGTCCCTGCGCACAGTCAACTGGCTCGCGCCCGGCCCGCTGATGGTCAGGCTGTCGGTGATATTCGGCAGCGCGCCCGTCAGGTTAATCGTGCCGTTGACGGAGAAGCCGATGGTGTCGGCGCCCGCGGTGGCGTTGGCCTGCTCGACGGCGGCGCGCAGCGTGCAGTTGCCCGAGGCGTCGGCGCAGAGGTTGTCGGCGGTGTTGGCGTCCGCGTCGTCGGCTGTGGAATTAACGGTGAACGCCGCGGCGGCGCGCGCGGAGGGCAGCGTGAAGTTGAGGAACCCTGCCGTGAGGGTGATTAGACATAAGAGCCCGAAAAAGGCGACAGGCGACAGTCTTCGGACGTGGTTACGCCGGGCATTGGTGCGAGGCATGTATCGGCTCCTGAGATGACCTTCGGAATTAACTGGAAAAGGGAAGTACGTCGGCGATAGGCGTCACGCGCGGCCTTGAGAGAGTAGGATTGTGGCTTACCTGCCCGTGAGTATTCCCGACCAAAACACCCGCGGATTATACGGGCTAACCGTGGGCTGTCAATTATTTTCTGAAGAGACTTCTGAAACCCGAAGTCGGATAAGACACGGAGTCGGATGAAATATATTATGCTATATATGACACTAAGTGCCACAGATTATACTATTCATTGGTGGCCGCGGGTGGTAGAATACTCCGCACCATGACCTACCGCCTCAACCCCGAAGTGCTCTCACGACTCACGGCTCACCTCGAAGAACTCTTCTCGAAAATCTCAGGCCGGGTGTCTGAGCCGCTGTCTCCCGACCTCGCCGACGAGATCGCCGCCACGGCCGGAGAGGTCATGGTCGAGTTGGCAGACCAACGCGGCGATGAGTTGACCCGGGGCGTGATTGAGGATGCCCGGAGGCTCCGCGAGCTCGTGCGCAGCCTGAGCCCCGAGTCCATTCCGGTCGCCAGTGCCGGGCGCGCCCTCGTCTCCGGCCTCGAACTCTTCATCCGCGATGGTAAGCGCGCCGCCTGAGTTGCTTGCAGGGGAAAGGGTGCCGTGTGGAGTGTCAAGTTGCCGCGTCGAACGCCGCCGACGGCGTGTGCGCCTCACGAGAAGTTCTCAATCAACATGATGTCGCTCTCGGTCTGATCCGTGTGGACATAGAGTATCCAGCGGCCGTCGGCCGTGGAGGCGAGATTGGGGCCGCTCCAAAAAAGCTCCTTCTCGATGGTCGCGATTCGCGTCGTCCGTTCGGTGGCGAAGTCGTAGAACTCGATGGAAGGGAACGGGCGCGCATCCGGGTTGACGAAGTAGATGCCCCGCTCCCACACGGCCCACGAGCCCTGCCTGACCTGGTCTAAGATTTTCAACTCCTCGCCGCCCTCGGCCGGCACACGCCACATCCCCGGCACGTTCTCTTTCGCGTAGTACACGTGCCTCCCGTCCGGAGACTCGAAAGCCTCGCGGCCGCCCTGCTTCGTCACCTGCGCCGCCGGCCCGCCTTCGGCCGGAGCCTTCCACACCTGCCACTCCCCGCTGCGGTCTGAGCCGAAGTAGACGAAGCGACCGTCCTTAGACCAACTGGGTCGCGCGTCCGTCGAAGGCTCGAACGTCAGGCGGCGCGGGCTCGCTCCGTCCAGTCCCACCACGTAGACATCCCGCTGCCCCTCCGCGTTAGAGTCGAGGGCGATCTGCCGCCCGTCCGGCGACCAGCGCGGGGTACCCACGTGCGGGCCGCCGAAGGATGTCAGCCGGACGGGGTTTGAGCCGTCCGCGTCACACGTCCAGACCTCTAAGTTCCCTGTGCGCGAGGAGGAGAAGACGATCTTCGTCCCGTCAGGGGCATACTGTGGGCTGTCGTCCGAACGCGTGGACGAGATCAACTTCGCGTGCGTGCCGCCGCCTGCGCCCTTCGCACCCTGTGCCTCGATGCGCCAGATGTTCGTGTCCGAGCGTGTGGAGGTGTAGGCGAGCAGTCTCCCCTGACGCGCGACGGCCGGGTTGGTGGGGTTCTCCTCACCCGCCGGAACGAGTTCCGGCGTACCGCCGGAGGCGGGAACCTTCCAAATGTGACGCGCGCCCGCGCGATTCGACGAGTAGATGATCTCGCGCCCGTCGGGAGTCCAGGCCAGCCCGTTAATCACCGAATTATCGGAAGTCAGACGCGCCGGTTCGCCGCCGGAGACGGGTGCGAGGTATACGTCGTCAGTGTCGTTGTTGCTCCGGCGTGTGAAGGCCACCGTGTCGCCACTCGGGGAGAGGGCCGGGAATCTGTCGCCGCGCGTCCCGGCGGGCGGCGTAGTCAGTTGACGTTTTTCGAGGCCATCGATTGAGAGCAGGTAAATGCCGAAGGGCGCCAGCGGCGAGACCCTTTCCGAGAAGGCCAGGGATTTTCCGTCGGGCGACCACGAGAGGAAATGCCCTAACGTTGGAACCCCGGACTGTCTGACCGAGTGCAGGACACGCTCGGGGCCGCCGAGGGCGGGGACGAGCACCAGCATTTGCTCGTACTCCGCAAAGCGGACGAGGGCGATGTGACGGCCGTCCGGAGACCAGCACGGGGAGCGATCCTCGCCGGGATGGCTGGTCAGCCTCACCGGGGCGCCGGCGTCGAGCAGCTTCACGTAGATGTCATGGTTGTCCCCGCCGGGGCCGTCCCAGGTGAAGGCGATCTGTCTGCCGTCGGGCGAGAAGGACGGCTCCAACTCAGTCCCCGGAAAACTGGTGAAGGGGATTGTCTTCGGCACGGGAGCTGACGCCTTGACCGGGGGTGGGTCTCGACTAAGCCATCTGTAACCCCAGAAAACGGCCCCCGCCGTCAGCAAGGTGAAGACAGTCAGCGTAACCAGCAAGCCCCGCCTGCGGCGTTCGACGCCGCCGACGCTCAACCCGGAGTTTGAAGTCGGTTGCGACGACCCGACGGTCTCCGTGCGAGCCTCAAGCGGTGGTCCAGACGCGGTGGCTGCTTGTGGACTCGACCCCTCAGCGCCTCCCCCCTCGGTTGCAGCGGAGCGCGCCAACTCCTCGTCTACCTCAAGCCTCCGCCTCAGGTTCCGCAAGTCGAGAAGCATGTCCCTCGCCGCCTGGTAGCGCTCGTCCGGGTCTTTCGCTAATGCCTTCCGCACGATCTCTTCGAGACGTTCGGGCACCCCTTCGACGTTCGTAGCGAGCGGCGGCGGCTCGCTCTCACGGATGGAGATGATTCGCCGTTGAATGTCTTCGCCCTCGAACGGCGCGCGCCCCGAGACCATCTCGTACAAGACCACGCCCAGGCTCCAGAGGTCTGTGCGGTGGTCAACGTGAGACGAGTCACGCGTCTGCTCCGGCGACATGTAGCGCACGGTTCCCAGCACCAGTCCCGGCTGTGTGTCGTCCGTCAGCGCCGACCACGCACTCGCGTTGACTGCTCGCCTCGGCGCGGCAGGTTCGGCCCTCTCGGTCAGCTTGGTCAGGCCGAAGTCGAGCACCTTGACGATTCGGTCGGGCCTGACCAT
>DAIRFV010000270.1:0-8594 GCA_036794905.1 Pyrinomonadaceae bacterium
CCGGGCGCGAGGAGCTGGCCGAGAAGGAGAGGGCCGAGATCGCCGTCATCGAGGAGTACCTGCCGCGCGCCGCCTCGCGCGAGGAGATCGAGCGCGCCGTGGACGAAGCCGTCGTTGAGACCGGCGCCTCGTCTCCGAAGGAGATGGGCGCGTTGATGAAGGCGGCGCTCGCCCGCCTCGCCGGGCGCAACGCCGACGGGAAGGTGGTCAGCGAAGTCGTCAAATCGAAGTTACGGTAGGCAGTCGGCAGTCGGCAGTACGCCCCGTGTTATACACGTCGAAGATTTAGCCCGGAAGTGTCGATAACGGCGCTTTTCACGGCCGACTGCCAGTTGCCTACGGCCTACTTCCTCCCGGGTTGCCACGCGCGGGCGCTTCCCGTATAATTCGCCTCTTGCTCGGAGCGCGGTGGCGTTGCCAGTGGGTTTTCGGCCCACTTTTTCTTTTGCTCCGAGGGTTTTTGAGAGGGGGTTCGCGAGGGGCTGTGGACGGGGAGACTTCCATCGAGGCGCGTGTGCGCGAGATCGCGCGCCGCGCGGCCGAGGAGCGCGGCCTCGAACTCGTCCACGTCGAATTCGCCGGCGGCGCGCGCGCCCCGGCCGTCCGCGTCTTCATCGACAAGCCGGGCGGCGTCACCCACGAGGACTGCTCCGCGGTGAGCACGCACGTCGGCACCGTCCTCGACGTGGAGGACTTCATCCCGGCCGCCTACACCCTCGAAGTCTCCTCGCCCGGACTGGAGCGCGGGCTCTACGGCCGCGGGGATTTCGAGCGCTTCGCCGGGCGGCTGGCGAAGGTGAAGACGCGGGGCGCGGTCGGCGGCCAGCGCAACTTCCGCGGCCGCGTCGAGGGCGTCGAGGGCGACGAGATCGTGTTCGAGGACAAGACCACGGGGCGCGTCCGCATCCCCCTCGCCGAGGTCGCGAAGGCGAATCTGGAGATTGACGTTGAAGAGGAGTTCCGACTCGCAGAGGAGCGCGAGCGGCAGAAGAAAGCAGAGGCTAAAGGCTAGAGACCGGAGATTAGTCAAAACGTCTGACTGGCCTCTAGACCCCAGCCTCTAAAAACATATGAGCGCATCCATCGGGCAAAGCATCGACGCCGTCTGCAAGGAGAAGGGCATAGACCGCGAGGTCGTCATCGAGGCGGTCAAGGAGGCCGTGCGCGCCGCCGCCCGCAAGCAGTTCAAGTCGGGCGAGGAGATTCAGGTCGAGTGGTCGCCGGAGACGGGTCTGGAGATTTTCGCCTCGAAAGTCGTCGTCGAAGAGGTCGAGAACCCCGGCCGCGAGCTGTCTTTGGACGAAGCGAAGGAGCTGGCCGGCGACGAGGTCGAGGTCGGCGACGAGCTGCAACTCCCCCTCCCCGTCGAGGACATGGGGCGCATCGCCGCGCAGACCGCGAAACAAATCCTCTTCCAGAAAGTCCGCGACGCCGAGCGCGCCAACATCTACGAGCAGTACATTGATAAGGTCGGCGACCTCGTCAACGGCTACGTCAAGCGCTTCGAGCGCGGCGACATCATCGTCGACCTCGGCACCGTAGAGTCGGTGCTGCCGCGCAACCAGCAGTCGCGCGGCGAGCAGTGGAACCAGGGCGAGCGGGTCCGCGTCGTCATCGACGACGTGTCGAAGGAGTCGAAGGGGCCGCAGGTGGTCACCTCGCGCACGAGCCCCGAACTCCTCAAGCGCCTCTTCGAGATGGAGGTGCCCGAGATTTACGACGGCACGGTCGTCATCAAGTCGGCCGTGCGCGAGCCGGGCGAGCGCGCCAAGATCGCCGTCGCCTCGACCGAGCGCGACGTCGATCCCGTCGGCGCCTGCGTCGGCATGAAGGGCTCGCGCGTGCAGGCCATCATCCGCGAGCTGCGCGGCGAGAAGATCGACATCATCGAGTGGTCGGACGAGCCGTCGGTCTTCGCCGCCAACGCCCTGTCGCCCGCCAAGGTCAACCAGGTTCGCATCACCGACATCGAGCACCGCCAGATGGAGGTCATCGTCAACGAAGACCAGCTCTCCCTGGCCATCGGCAAGCGCGGGCAGAACGTCCGCCTCGCCACGAAGCTCGTCGGGTGGAACATCGACATCCGCTCGGAGGAGGAGCTGAAGCGCGAGGTCGCCGCGCAGATGGGCGCGATGATCGCCTCCGGCGAGGCCGTGCCGCTTGAGCGCTTGCAGGGCATGAACCCCTCTCTGGTCGCGACGCTCGCCGACCGCGGCGTGGGCGACATCGAGTCGCTGGCCAACGCCACCGTGGACGACATCGCCGAGTTCCTCGACATGAGCATCGACCAGGCCGAGGCGCTCATCGGCGCGGCGCAGGCCGTCGTCGAGAGCGCCCGCGTCGCCGCCGAGACCGAAGACGCCGAGGCCGCGGAGGGCGGCGCGGAGTCGGCCGCCGCGGGCGAAGACGCCGGCGAGCCGGAGGGTGACGCGGCCGAAGAGGGCGAAGAGAGTCGCCCGGTCGAGCAGCACGCGGCGTCAATCGAGGCCGACCCGAACGCTGAGCAGCGCGACGTCGAGCCCTCTGAGGAGTCCATCGCAGAGGGCTACGACGAGGCGGTGCGCACGCGCCCGCCGTTCCTCGCCGAAGACCTCTCGCCCGACAACATCCTGGCGAAAGAGTCGGCCGACCCCGTCGCGCTGACCGAGGTCGAGCAGATGTCCGCCGACGAGCTGATCCTTCAGGGCGCCGGCCGCGACCTGCGCCCCGACACCATCACGCCCGCGCCCGACATCTTCGCGACCGAGGCCGCCGTCATCCAGAACACCGGCTCGTTCGCCGAAGAGGAGCGCCCCTCGACGCTCGACGCCGAGGGCGAAGGCGTCCCCGGCGGCACGGTGCAGATGTCGGACGAGGAGTACGAGGACTCGCCCATCTCGCCGCGCGGCGACTTCGCCAGTGAAGCCTCCGCGCCCGAGGTGCAGACTTCTTCGGAGCCGGGCGCCCACAGCGAGGGCGACCCCGCCCCGGTTGAAAACGTTGACGACGACGAGGCCGACGATGCCCCTGCCGTCGAATAAGCGCAGAGACGCGGTCGCGCGCCCTCATCCGGGGGCGCGCGACTGCTGCCCGCCTTAAGACCCTTCTCCGGCCGCCGTGCGACGCGCGCTTGCGACAGAGGGGGAGGCTCAAGAGGCGTCTTGACACTTAACCCCCTTGAAAGCGCGCGGCGCCGTTTTATTAGAAGCGTCGAAGAAGGAGTTCATGTCAGCAGCCCACACTTCAAAAATCAGGATTTACGATCTCGCCAAAGAGCTGAAGATGGAGTCGAAGCGCCTCATCGAAGAGGTGCGGCGCGAGGGTGTTGACGTCTCCGTACCCTCGAACACCATCTCGAAAGAGCTGGCCGAGAAGATCCGCAACAAGTACTTCCCGAAAAAAGAGCCGACCGTCCAGCGCACCATCCGCGTCGTCAAGAAGGCGAAGCACGCCGACGAGCCGGCGGAAGCGCCCGCGCCTTCGGAAGCGCCCGTGCCCGAGGTCTACCTCGACGCGCCGCACGAGGCCGAGGCGGCCGAGCCGCAGCCCGAGCACCTCCCCGCGCCCGACGCCGCGGGCGGCGGGCCGCGCCCGCTCACCCCGCGCATCATGCGCCCGCGCCCGCCGGCCGCGCGCGCCGAACAGCCTCAGACCGCGCAGGGCGCGGCCCCGGCCGCCGCGCCCGACGAAGGCATCGGCGCACCCGCGCACGCTTATGTGCCCGAGCCGGAGTCGACGCCCGAGGTGGAAGAGCCGCACGTCGAAGACGAAATTTTCATCCCGACCGAAGAAGCCGCCCCGGCGGCGGAGCCAGAATTGACAGAAGCACCTCAAACACAACAGCCCGCGGCGGCCACGCCCGCCCCCGGCAGACAGATCAGAACCCTGCGCCTCACCGACGCCGCGCTCAAGGCCGGCGTCCAGCCCGGCCAGCGCATACACGTCCCCGTCGCACCGCCCGCGCCGGCCGCGCCCGCGCGTGGCCGTGACGGACGCGACGCCCGCGGCGCGGGCGGCCCCGGCGGCCCGGCCGGCGCCCGCGGCGGACGCGCGGGCCGCGGCCACGAGGCCGACGCCTCGCTCCACGGCACGCCCGGCGAGACCGCCACGCCGCAGACCACGTACATCCCGCCCGCCGACGCGCGCCGCCCCGGCGGCCGCAGCGGGCGCGGCGGCCGACCCGGCCCCGGCGGACGGCCCGGCCCCGGCGACCGCGGCCGCGGGCGCGGCTTCGAGCGCGACTTCGTCGTGCCGAAGGCGCTGCGCCTCGAAGACCGCATCGCGCAGTCGCTCAACCCCGCGGCCGGCGCCGCCTCGGCCGACCTCAAGCAGGTGCGACTCGTCGAGGGCGCGACCGTCAAGGAGTTCGCCGAGAAGACCGGCATCCGCCCGAAGGACATCCAGGCGCTCCTGCTCCAGCGCGGCGTCTTCGCCACGCTCAACCAGCCGCTCGACAACGAGATGGCGAAGGAGTTGGGCCGCCGCTTCGGCTTCGACGTGCAGTTCCTCGGCTTCGAGGAGATGGTCGCCGACGAGGAACTGGAGCAGTTGATCGAGTCCGACGCCGACGACACGGAGGAGCCGCGCGCGCCCGTCGTCACCGTCATGGGTCACGTCGACCACGGCAAGACTTCGCTCCTCGACGGCATCCGCGCCGCCAACGTCGCCGGGGGCGAGGCCGGCGGCATCACGCAGCACATCGGCGCCTACAGCGTCCAGGTGGCGAGCGCCGACGCGCCCGACCAACTGCGCCGCGTCGTCTTCCTCGACACGCCCGGCCACGAGGCGTTCACCATGATGCGCGCCCGCGGCGCGAAGGCGACCGACGTGGTCGTCCTCGTCGTCGCGGCCGACGACGGCGTCATGCCGCAGACGATCGAGGCCATCGAGCACGCGCGCGCCGCGCACGTGCCCATCGTCGTCGCCATCAACAAGATCGACAAGCCCGACGCCAACCCCGACCGCGTCCGGCAGGAACTCGCCGTGCAGGGCCTCCAGCCCGTCGAGTGGGGCGGCGACATCGAGATGGTGCCCGTCTCCGCCAAGAAGCAGGAGAACATCGGGACGCTGCTCGAAACCATCCTGCTCACCGCCGACATCCTGAACCTGAAGGCGAGCCCGACGCGGCTGGCCGGCGGCGTCGTCCTCGAAGCCAAGCTCGACCGCGGCCGCGGCGCCGTCGCCACGGTGCTCGTGCAGCAGGGCACGCTGAGGGTCGGCGAGCCCTTCATCGTCGGGCAGATTTTCGGCAAGGTGCGCGCGATGTACGACGACCGCGGCAACCACATCGACGAGGCCGGCCCGGCCACGCCCGTCGAGGTGCTCGGCCTCCAGGGCGTGCCGCAGGCGGGCGAGACCTTCCAGGTCGTCGCCGACATCACCAAGGCGCAGCAGATTTCGCACCACCGCCAGATGATCGCGCGCCAGCAGACGCTCGCGCAGACCACCAAGCGCGGCATCGAGGCGCTCGGCGAGGCGCAGGTCAAGGAACTCCTGACCGTCGTCAAGGCCGACGTGCAGGGCTCGGTCGAGGTGCTCAAGAGCACGCTCACCAAGCTCTCGACCGACACGGTCAAGGTGCGCGTCGTCCGCTCCGGCGTCGGCGCCATCACCGAGTCGGACGTGCTGCTGGCCGCCGCCTCCCAGACCGAGGCCGCGGGCCGCGCCGTCGTCATCATCGGCTTCAACGTCCGCCCCGAAGTCCGCGCCGCGGAACTCGCGCGGCAGGAGCACGTGGACATCCGCCTCCACTCGATCATCTACAAGGTCGAGGAGGAGATACGCGCCGCCATGATCGGCATGCTCGACAAGATCGAGACCGAGAAGATTCTGGGCAAGGCGCTCGTGCTCACGACCTTCCGGGTGCCGAAGGCGGGCGTCATCGCCGGCTGCCGCGTCATCGACGGCGTCATCCGCCGCAACACGCGCGCGCGCCTCATCCGCGACGGCGTCGTCGCGTGGGAGGGCGGCATCGGCTCCCTGCGCCGCCTCAAGGACGACGTGTCCGAGGTGCGCGAGGGCTACGAGTGCGGCATCGGCCTTGAGAACTTCAACGACATCAAGGACGGCGACCAGATCGAGTGCTACGTCATCGAGCAGATCGCCGCGACGGAACTGTAAGGAGGGTGCGGGGTGCCGGGTGTTGGGTTTTGGGTAAAGGCCTTTAACCAACACCCGGCACCCAACACCCGACACCCGTTTTTATGAGACGGCCAGAGCAGCTAGCGGAAGTAATACGCGAGGAGGTCAGCCAGATCGTGGGCTTCGAGATGGCAGACCCGCGGGTCGAGCGCGTGACGGTGACGGACGTGCGGGTGACGGAGAACCTGCGCGACGCGAGCGTCTACGTCATGGCCGAGGGCACCGAGGCCGAGAAGGCCGAGGCCATGAAGGCGCTCCAGAAGGCCGCGCCCTACGTGCGCCGCCAGCTCGGCATCGCCCTCAACCTCAAGTACACGCCCGAGCTGCACTTCGTCCGCGACACGGTCGAGGAGGCCGCCACGCGCGTCGAAGAGCTGCTCTCCAGCATCAGGACGGAAGAAAGTCAGGCCGAGCCCTCCCCCTCCCCAGTAGACGAAGGGGCCGGCGAAGAAGGAAGGAGTGAGGAGGGTGCTGGGTGATGGGTTTTGGGTGTTGGGTAGGAGCAAGTTCTTCCCCAGCACCCAAGACCCATCACCCATCACCCTTTCATTGAAATGCTCAGTCAAGTGGTTGAACTGATCGAGTCGAAGCGCCGCTTCGCGATCACGTCGCACATCCGCCCCGACGGCGACAGCCTCGGCTCGTCGCTCGGACTCTACTGGCTGCTGCGCGCCCTCGACAAGGAGGTCGAGGTCGTCATGCGGGACGCCGTCCCCCACGCCTACCAGAGGCTGCCCGGGTCGGAGCTCGTCCGGGTCACGCCGCGGGTTGACCGCCCCTACGACGCGGTCTTCGTCATCGAGTGCTCGGACATCACGCGCCCCGGCCTGGTGGATTTGGAGAGGCAGTTCGTCGTCAACATCGACCACCACTCGACGACCGCGCTGTTCGGCGACATCAACTGGATCGACTCGACCGCCTCGGCCGTCGGCGAGATGATCTACAACCTCTGCAAGGCGCTCGGCGTGCGCGTCACGCGCGAGATCGCCGAGTGCGTCTACACGGCGCTCATCACCGACACGGGCAGCTTCCACTACTCGAACACGTCGGAGCGCACCTTCAAGGTCGCGTCGGAGCTCGTGCGCGCGGGCGTCAAGCCGGCGAAGGTCTCGCAGGCCGTCTTCGCCAACTACCCGTGGAGCAAGATCGAGCTGATGAGCGAGGTGCTCTCGACCGTCCGGCGTGACGCCTCGGGGCGCGTCGCGTGGCTCGTGCAGACTCTGGAGATGCAGGAGCGCGCCGGCGCCACGGACGAGGACGCCGACGGCTTCGTCAACTACCCGATGAGCTGCGGCGACGTGGAGGCGTGCGCCTTCTTCAAGGAGACGGCGCCGGGCGTCTACCGCGTCAGCTTGCGCTCGAAGTGCGACGTGAACGTCGCGCGCATCGCCGAGCGCTTCCGCGGCGGCGGCCACCGCAACGCGGCCGGCTGCACCTTCACGGGCACCTGGGACGAGGCCGAGCGCGAGGTCGTCGGCCACCTCGTCTACGCCGTCGAGCACCGCGGCGAGAACGGGACGGGGCCGCTCGCGCCCCCGCAGCAGCAGGAGATCGTCCCCGCGCCCGCGCCGCGCAAGCCCGAGCGCGACGCGCGGCCGTAGATGCCGGATGCCGGATGCCGGATGGCCGTAAAAGATTCTTACCTCCGTCCGGCGTCCGGCATCTTCACACGCACCGCTTCCGGGGCTGTCGCACGTTGTGTTAACCTTCGTGCCCGAAAGCCCCCGAGAGCAGCACCGCACCGAAGGGACACCGGCCGAAGCTTCAAGGCATGTCTTGGTTTCGTAAAAAGAGCCAGCGGATCGAGTCCGTCCCGGCCGAGGAGCGCCGGGTCAAGACCGAAGGCGTCTTCGAGAAGTGCCCCGGCTGTGACGCCGCGCTCTACACGCGCGAGCTGGAAGAGTCGGCTTACGTCTGCACGCACTGCGCCCACCACTTCCGCATCGGCGCGCGCCAGCGCCTCGCGCTGCTCTACGACGAGGGCAAGTACGAGGAGCTGGACGCCGAGGTCATCTCCACCGACCCCTTAGACTTCGTAGACACCAAGCCCTACCGCGAACGTCTCGAACAGGCGCGCCGCAAGACGGGTCTGCCCGAGGCCGTCATCAACGCGCGCGGCCGCATCGGCGGACACCCCTCCCTCGTCGCGGCGATGGACTTCAGCTTCCTCGGCGGCTCGATGGGCAGCGCCGTGGGCGAGAAGATCACGCGGCTCGTCGAGCGCGCCGTCGAGGAGCGCGCGGCCGTCGTCATCTTCAGCCAGTCGGGCGGGGCGCGCATGCAGGAGGGCACGCACAGCCTCATGCAGATGGCGAAAATCGCCGCGGCGCTCGCGCTGCTCGCGGAGGCGCGCCTCCCCTACATCTCCGTCATGAGCGACCCGACGACCGGCGGCGTCACCGCGAGCTTCGCCATGCTCGGCGACCTCAACATCGCCGAGCCGAAGGCGCTCATCGGCTTCGCCGGCCCGCGCG
>DAIRFV010000523.1:0-2194 GCA_036794905.1 Pyrinomonadaceae bacterium
CAGTAGTCAGTAGCGCTCCGCGCGGCGTAGGTTGATGATGACAATCGTACGGTTCGAGCGGCGGCGGTTCTGCTACTGACTACTGTCTAGTGTCTACTGTCTACTTCCCTCTCCCCTTTTGCCTTCTTACCGGCGCGGCGTTAATCTCCGTGCGTAAGCCGACAAACTTTCCCCGGACTTTTCAGCCACACCCGAGAGATGAAGAGATGAGAAGAACACTCCTCCTGCTCCTGTCCGCCCTCCTGACCGGCGCGTGCGTGCAGCAGCAGCAGACGCAGAACAGCGCCCCGGCTTCGACGCCCGCGGGCGGCTCAGGCGACGCGGCCTTCAAGACGGTTCACGACAAGTACGTCGTCGAGTTTTTGCGCCGCAACCCGACGGTCAACACCTACCTCGGCGGCGCGGGGCTCGACCCGTCTCTGAAGGACGTGGACGGGCGGCTGCGCGACCACTCTCCGGCGGCGCTCGCGGAGGAAGATCGCTGGCTCGCCGACTCGCAGAAGGCTTTCCAGTCGGTTGACCCCGCGGGGCTCTCGCCCGCGCGCCGCATCGACCGCGACGTGGCGCTCGCGCAGGTCAGCTTCCTCCTGCGCCAGCACCAGACGCGCAAGTACCAGGAGCGCGCCGTGGATACGTACGTCTCCGAGCCCTTCCGCGCCATCGACTGGCAGCTCCAGGGCTTGACGCAGACCGGCGCGAACTCTTACGGCACGCCGGAGGAGTGGCGGCTCGTCACGCAGCGCCTCTCGGACATCCCGCGCTTCCTCGGGGTCGCGCAAGCCCAGTTGGAGGCGGGCGTCAAGTCGGGCAACACGGCCGACCACCGCATGCTCCTGCGCGACGGCGTCACGACGGCCAACGCCAACGCCGACTACTTCGCCAGGAAGCTGCCCGAGACGGCGCGCGAGCGCCTCTCCGCGGGCGAGGCCAGCGACCAGATGCTCAAGCAGTTGGGCGACGCCTCGCAGGCCGCGTCCGAGGCTTACAGGAAGTTCGCCGAGTTCGTCCGCACGACCTTCTTCGACGGCGACGCGCCCGACAAGCTCACCCCGAAGGCGCAGTTCGCGCAAGACCGCTACGCCTTCGGCGAGGCGGAGTACGACTGGGCCATCAGGAACAACCTGCGCATGGAGACGACGGCCGCCAGGCTCTACGAGGAGGCTTGGCCCATCGTCGAAGACACGCGCAGGCAGATGGTTGACCTCTCCCGCCAGATCGGGCAGAAGCGCGGCCTGCAACTCCCCGAGGACGGGGCGCAGGCCGTGCGCGCCGTCTTCGACGAGTTGAGCAAGGACTACCCGAAATCGGACGCCGAGATGGTCGCGTGGTACAAGGACGCGGGCGTGCGCCTGGTCGATTACGCGCGCAAGACCGGCGTGTTCGACGTGCCCGCCGACTACAAGCTCGACGTGGTCGAGACGCCGCCGCCCCTGCGCGCCTCCATCGACGGCGCGGCCTACTACCCCGCGCCGCCCTTCAAGCAGAGCGGGGTGGGCCGCTTCTACGTCACCACCTCGGGGACGAACGACCCGGCCGTCCTCAAGGAGAACAACCGCGCCGCGACCGCAGACCTCTCCGCGCACGAGGGCTTCCCCGGCCACGACTGGCACTACAAGGTGATGACCGAGGCTCGCAAGGACATCGCGGGCGTGCGGTGGCTGACGCCCGGGGCCGTCGAGGACTCGTCTTCGATGTGGGAGGACTCGATGGCCGCCGAAGGGTGGGCGCTCTACTCCGAGGCGCTGATGGCCGAGCCCGCGCCGGCCGCGCCCGAGGGCTTCTACACGCCCGAGGAGCGCCTCTACCAACTCCAGGGCAAGCTCTACCGCGACCTCCGCGTGCGCGTGGACACCGGCATCCACACCGGCAGGATGACCTACGACGAGGCGACCGAGCTCTTCTCCGAGGTCGTGGACTTCCAGCCCGGCAAGTGCTCCGACCCCGCGAAGTCGGAGTCCAAGCGCGCGAGCTGCCAGACGGCCGAGCGCGCCATCTTCCGCTACTCCAAGTGGCCCACGCAGGCCATCACCTACCGCCTCGGCAAAGACCAAATCTTCGCCCTGCGCGCCGAGGCGTCGAAGCTCCTCGGCGACAAGTTCTCGCCCAAAGAGTTCCACCTCCTCTTCATGCGCCAGGGCACCATCCCCGCCGGCTATTTCCGCGAAGAGTTGTTGCGGGCGATCCAGAAGAAGTA
>DAIRFV010000041.1:0-6529 GCA_036794905.1 Pyrinomonadaceae bacterium
GCTCCTGGTAGTCCAGCTCGTCCATGTAGGACGAGGGCACCTTGTCGGGCGTGCGGCGCCCGATGTACTTGCGCACGCCGCCGCGCAGCTCTCTGGCCTCGCGGTCGAAGTAGAGGCTCTCGTAACCGTTGGGCGGCGTCGCCCCGAGCATCTCGGCCAGCGCGACGTTCGTCAGCGTCGGGAAGGGAGAGAGCAGCCGCGCCGGTTCGTTGAAGCGGTCGAACATCCCGCGCGACTTCGCCTCGCGCACGACCTCGAACGGCACGCCGTCCAGGCACAGCAGCAGACGGCGCGGGCGCTCCTGCGGCTTGACGACACGCAGCGTCGGCCGCGTCCGCTCCGCGCCCTCTTCGGCGGCCAACAGAGGCGTCGGGTCGTGCGACGGACACACTTCGCTCATAAGAAACCCTCCCCCGCTCGTTCGTCTTAGCTGGCCTGCTGCCCCTTCGCCCCGGACGCCTCTTCGCCGTCGGAGGCGTTGTCGCTGACCTTGCGCGTCAGCTTAAAAGGCTCCTTGAGCCCCTTCTTCGCGTCCTCGTGCGAGTCGTAGACGTTGGGGCGCGCGAGCACGGCCTTGTACTGCGAGACCGCCTCTTCGCGCTTGCCCGCGAGGTCGAGCGCCTGCGCGCCGCGCAGACGCGCGCGCGTCACCATCGAGGCTTCGGCGCCCGGCACCGCGGCCGCCGCCGCCAGCTCCTTCGCCGCGCGCTCGGCGTGGCCGGCGACCAGCAGCGCGTCGCCGTAGTTGAAGTGGACAAGGTCGAGCGGCACGCGCGGCGCGTTCGGCCCCGCGGCGGGCGCGAGCAGCGAGTCGAAGACGGCGAACGCCTCGGCCTCGGTCTTCTTTGCCGCCTCGGGGTTGGTCGCGCGCTCGGCCTCGGCCTGCGAGACGAGCGCGTCGGCCGCCTCCATCTTCAGGAGGTAGTTGCGCGGGTACTTCGTGGCGAGTTCGTTGGCGTAGTTGTACGCCTCGCGGTAGCGGCGCTCGCGCTTGAGGAGGGCGACGAGCATCGTCTTCGCGTCGTCGCGCGCGTAGCGGCCCTCGCGCGCCACCTCTTCGAGCGTGGCGATCCCGCGCTTCTTCGAGCCGCGGTAGCCGATCATGGTCGCGCCCAGTTTGACGAGCGGCGGCAGCGCCCCGACCACGTAGTCGTACATCCCGATGGTCACCTTCGCGTCGGTGTAATTCGGGTCTATCTTGAGGAGGTCGCGGTGGTGGTTGACCGAGTCCTTGCCGTTCGTCATGGCCGACATGAAGCTGCGCTCGACCATGCTCCCCCACGCGGCCTTCAAGCCCTCGACCGCGCCGAGATAGTAGAGCGCGTCCGCGTCCTTCGGGTCGGCCTTCAAACGCGCCTCGCACAGCTCCTTCGTCTTGCGGGTCAGCTCGCGGAACTCGGCCTGCACCTTCGGGTCGACCTTGTCGTCCTTCTCCTTGTAGAAGCCCTCGTTGTTGTAGAGCGACGCCTGGAGCCGGCGCGACTCGTTGAGGGTCTTGAGCCAGAGGCTCGCGGCGAGGAGCTGGTAGCCGGCGGGGTGAGACGGGAACGCGGTGGTCAGCTCGCGGAAGCGGCGCCGCGCGCCCTCGTAGTCGAGGTTATAGAGCAGGTCGAAGCCCTCGGTACGCAGCGCGTCGAAGCGCTTCTCGTCGAAGGCGCCGGCCGCAGTCTTCTCGACGGCGTCGCCCGCGGGCGGCGTGCCCGTCGCCTTCGTCTTCTTCGCCTGTGCGGGCACGGCCGTCGCCAGCGTCGCCGTCACCAGAATCGTCGCAAACAGTTTTTTGAATTTCATAAAACCCTTCCAACCTACTCAACAGACCGCTCAGCCCGAGCCGTCCACGAAACTCTCAAGGTACTTCACGCCCGCGCCCGTGTTGAAGAGCACGACGCGCTCGTCCCCCTTGACCTCACCGCGTTCGATCAACTTCCGCAGGGCGGGCAGGCAGGCCGCGCCCTCGGGCGCGACGAACAGCCCCTCGGCCGCCCCTATCTCGCCGACGGCCGCGAGCAGCTCCGCGTCGCTCACCGCCACGGCCGCTCCCTTCGAAGCGCGCAGCGCGTCGAGGATGAGGAAGTCGCCGACGGCCTTCGGCACCCTCAGCCCGGAGGCGACGGTCGCGGCGTTCTCGAACTCGTCGGCGAAGCGCTTCCCTTCCTCGAAGGCACGGACGATGGGGGCACAACCTTCTGACTGAACCGAGACCATGCGCGGCCTCTCACTTCCGATCCAGCCCATCGCCTCCATCTCGTCGAACGCCTTCCACATGCCGACGAGGCCCGTGCCGCCGCCCGTCGGGTAGACGATGACTTCCGGCAACTCCCAACTCAACTGCTCGGCCAACTCGTAGCCGAGCGTCTTCTTGCCCTCGACGCGGTAGGGCTCTTTCAAAGTCGAAACGTCGAACCAGCCCTCGGCGCCCTTGCGCCGACCGACCTCCGCGCCGCAGTCGGTTATCAGGCCTTCCATGAGCGTGACGCGCGCGCCCGTCTGCTCGCACTCGACGACGTTAGCGCGCGGCGTGTCGTTCGGCATGAAGATGTGCGCTTCGAGCCCTGCGCGCGCGGCGTAGGCGGCGAGCGCGCCCGCGGCGTTCCCGGCCGAGGGGACGGCCAACTTCTCGACGCCCAACTCCTTCGCCATCGAGACGGCGGCCGTCATCCCGCGCGCCTTGAAGCTCTGCGTGGGTTGTTGCGACTCGTCCTTGATGTAGAGGTGCCGCAACCCCAAAGACGCGCCCAGGCGCTCTGCCCTGAGCAGCGGCGTCCAGCCTTCTCCGAGCGAGACGATATTTTCTGCGCGCTCGACGGGCAGCACTTCCGCGTAACGCCATAGGTCGGCCCTTCTCCCCTTCAAACTCTCTGTGGTCAGAGTGCGCGCCGCCGCCTCAAGGTCATAGCGCACGAGCAGCGGCCTGCCGCACTCCGTGCAGAGGTTGTGCAACCGCCGTGCCTTGTAGTGCACGCCGCACAGGGCGCACTCCAGGTGTGTGACGTTCATCCGTTCAGAGCCCCTCCGCTTCGGCCGATTTTCTCACGAATTAGATGCCTTCCGAGGCCGGCGCGCGTGTGCGTCTCGCGTTATTTTCCCGCGATGTTGCGTCCCGCCCAGCCCTTTCTGTGACACTTTCAAGTCTCTCACAACGCCCCTCGGACTGTCAGGTGGAGCCTCGCTGCTGCGCCCACCGTGACGCCGCCTCGGCCGGCGTAAAAAGAGCAGGGGCCGCGGCACTCTCGAGAGTGCCGCGGCCCCTGCTCAGTATTGCCGGGGCGGACGAAACTCTCGTCCGCCCCGGTCGGTTTTGGGTTTACGGGCCGACCACGAAGTAGCCCGCGGGCGGGGCCCCGTTGTTGGACGAGGCGAAGGCTGCGGCGGCCGCCGCCTGCGCGTTGACCGACGCCTGGTCGCCGGCGCTGTTGCTGAGCGGCACGGTGACGGTGACGACGCTCACGGCCGTGTTGCCCGAGGAGTCCGTCGCCTTGACCACGATCAGGTAGACGCGGCCGTTGCCGCCGCCGTCGCGCTCCCTGCGGAGCTTGAGCGTGCCGAGGCCGATGTCCACCGCGTCGGGCGAGTGCGGCGCGGGCCCGTCGTCCTCGTCAGAGTAGACGAAGACCTGCAACGGCCCGACGGCCCCGCAGTTGTCGGACGCCGTCGCCGAGAGGCCGACGTTAATCAGCGCGTGGTTGAACGGCGGCCCCATCGTCGTGACGGCCACGGACGCCGAGACCGTCGGCGGCTGGTTGTCCTGCACGGTCACGGTCTGCTGCGCCGTGGCTTGGTTGCCCGACGCGTCGGTCGCCGTCCAGGTGATGGTCGTCGTGCCGACGGGGTACGGCGCGTCGAGCGGCTGGTTGTCGCTGCGCGTGCCGACGGGCGTGCCGACGGAGCAGTTGTCGCTCGCCGTCGCCTGCCCCGGATCGATTTCCGCCGAGCAGGAGTTGGCATCCGCCGAGGTGACGATGTTGGCCGGCGGCGTGACGACCGGCGGCGTGTTGTCGATGACCGTGACGGTCTGCGTGTCGCTGCCGATGTTGCCCGCCGCGTCGGTCGCCGTGTAGGTAACCACGGTCGGGCCGACGGGGAAGACGTTCCCGGCGGGCACGCCCGTCCGCTGCGGCGTCAGGGGACCTTCGCAGGAGTCGGAGGCCGTGGCCGTCCCGAGTTGCGCGTCGCTGACCGTCGCGCTGCACGAGGTCGCCCCGGGGCCGGTGTAGACGGTCACGTCCGGCGGCGCGGTGACCTGCGGCGCCGTCGTGTCCACGACGTTGATCGTGACCGTGTCCTGCGACGAGTCGCCGAACGGGTCGGTCACAGTCAGCGTGATGGTGTGCGAGCCCACCGGCAGCGAGACGTTAATGCTCTGCCCCGTGCCGAGCGGGTTGCCGTTCTCCGACCACGCGTAGGTGAGCGGCGTGTCGCCGTCGGGGTCGGTCGAGCCCGACCCGTCGAGCGTCACGGACGCCTGCCCGTTCGAGCACTCGACCGTCTGATCCGGGCCGGCGTCGGCCACCGGCGGCCGGTTGCACCCGGCGTCGGTGTGGCCGCCCGTCTCGGTGTTGCCGGTCAGCCGCCAGAAGTCCTTGCCCGAGGCGGTCGGGGCGGATTCGAGCACGACGCCGATGTCGTAGTCGCCCGTCTGCTGGATGCCGAAGAGGAACCGCAGGTTGACGGACGCGCCGCTGGCGAGCGGCGTGGCGAGCGTGATCGTGCCCGCCGAGAGCGACGCGTTGATGCCGCCGCCGTTGGGCTGGAAGGGCGGCTGCTCCAGCGTCGTGCCGAGCACCACCTTGTTGCCGCTGGTCGTGGTGACCACAGTGGCGACCGAGGTGCGTGCGCGGAGGTCGGCCGTCCCCGATGGTTCGGGGAAGGTCGAGAGGTTGGTGATGCGGAAGCGCAGTCGCGTGACCGGCGCGCCCGTGTTGTTCGTCCACGTCCGGCGGAAGTCGATCGTGCCGAACGTCGAGTTGTTGACCGGGTCTGACGTGTTGTCGCGGGCGACGTTCGGCGCGGTCGCGGCGCTGACCGCCGGGTCGATCAACTCGCGGGCGAACTTGGCCGCGCCCGTCTGAGCCGAGCAAGGCACCGGCCCGCGCGGGCTGGAGAGGTTCTCCGGCCCGGGCGCGCCGAGCCGCTGACCCGCGCCCATGCTCGTGCCGTTCGTGTCCACGAAGATGAAGTCCGAAGCGTTGTCGTTCGTGTCCACGGTCAGGCCCTTATCGACCTTGCGGACGAAGCTGTAATCGACGCTGAAGCCGACGATCTGCGGGAGATTGCTGCCCTCGCGCAGCAGGTCGCAGTTGCCGCCCGTGTTCGCGCCGAAGCCGACGGCGTCGAGGCGGTTCGCCGACGAGATGTTGGCGAGAGTCGCAGTCGTGAACAGACCGACGTTGCTGTTGAGCTCGATGTCGGCGGAGAGCGACGCATCGCCCGTCGCGTAAGCGGCGAGGCTATAGGCCGAGCCCGTGAACAGGTAGTTGCCGCGGGCCGGGATGACCGTGCCCTCGGGGACGACGCCGACGATGACCGGCGTCGCGTCGCAGTCGGCGCCGCGCTTGACGAGTGCCCAGCCGGAGCCGGAGGCGTCAGAAGCGGTGACCGTAATGTCGTTGTCGGTCGTGTTGAGCAGCTCGACGAACTCGTCGTTCGCGCCGTTCGGGCCGTTCTCGCGCAGTTCCGAAATGATGAGCTGGCTCGCCACGGACTCGTCGGTGATGGTGCCGGTGGCCTGGCCGTCGCCGATGATCCCGTTCGACGGCGAAGAGAGGTTGACGAGGAAGGTCTCGTCGCCCTCGGCCGGCGTGCCGTCGGCGAGGACGGGCACCGCGACGGTCTTGACGGTCTCGCCCGCCGCGAAGGTGACGGTACCGCTCGACGTTGTGTAGTCCGTGCCGGCGGTGGCCGGGTTGGCGCCGCCGTTGGCGGTCTGGTAGTTGACCGTCACGTTCTGCGTGTACGTGTTCGACAGGGTCACGGTGAAGAGCATGTCGGTCGAACCCGAAGCAGGCTCCACGGCCGTGGCGTCGTTGATGTTGATCGTCGGCGGCGTCAGGATCGGCGTCACCGTCGGGTCGGTCGCGCCGGCCGCGGACGGGTCGTCGGTCAGGACGCTGACGCCGCCGTCGGCCGTCACCGTGCCCTGGTTCGAGACCTGCGCCGGATTGACGTTAGTCGGGAACGGGTCGGCGACCGTCACCTGGAAGGTGATGGTGACCGAGTCGCCCGCCTTCAGCGTGCCGATGGGGATGCTGACGGTCTCGCCCGCGAACGCCGCCAGTGGCGCCGCGGCGCGGACGGTCTTCGAAGGCTCCTCGCCCCAGCCGAGCACCTGGCCGCGCTCGGAGTTGGCGAGGCCGCGGCGAACCTTGCGCAGCGAGTCTTCGACCGCGCCATTCGCCGAGAAGCCTGCGGGCGTCCCCCACTGCGCGGGGGCGTCCTTCGCGGCGAGATGCTGCGTCGGGTTGCCCTCATTAAACATTGACACCGGCGGCAGCGTGGGCTGCGTGCAGGCGCCGCCGTTGAAGCTGAGCGT
>DAIRFV010000041.1:6629-20619 GCA_036794905.1 Pyrinomonadaceae bacterium
CGCAGCGTGTTGTTGACGATGGTGAGCTGGGTCGAGCGGCTCGTCGTCTGGCCGGTGAGACCCTGGATGACGTTGACGGCGGCGGAGGACGCGATCTCCTGCACGGTGTTGCCGCTGACGAGAACGTTGAGCGGCGTGGCGCCGGCCACCCCGGACTCGTTCTGGATGCGGATGCCGATGCCGACGGCCGAGCCGGAGTTGGTGACGCCGGTCGTGCCGATGGTGTTGCCGACGAACTCGCCGTCGCTGGTGCCGCTGCTGTTGGCGTTGAGGGCCAGGTTCAGGGCGTGCGAGCGGTTCCCGATCGCCACGTTGTTCGACACGTCGAAGGCAAGGTTGCCGCCGTTGGCCTGCGAGACCCCGATGGCGACGTTGTTGTTGGTGAAGGTGGCGTTGGCGGCGTTACAGGTCATCAGGCCGCCGGTGCCGGAGTGGTCGCAGTTCACACCCGTGCCCGTGTTGGGCGCAGCGCCGGTGAAGGTGCCGCCGGTCACGTTCAGCTTCATCGTGGCCGTGGAGCCGGCCGGCGCGATGAAGCTGAGGAGGTCGGCCGTCACCCCCGTGGTGCCGTCGTCGGAGATGGCGTTGCCCGACATGTCGAGGCTGGTCAGCGTGCCCGCGCTGTTCGAGACCAGCACCTGGAACTCGAAGTTGTTGCGGATGGTGCTGTTGGTGATGCTCGTCGGGTTCGGGCCGGCGGAGTTGGTGCCGGTCAGCCCCGTCAACTCGACGCCGGAGTCGTCGGCCACGGCGTCGTTGCCGTTGGCGTCGACGAGCGCGTTGTTGAGCACGAAGCCGTTGACGGCCGCGCCGTTGATGCCGGAGTCGGCGCTCGTCGTGACGCGCAGCGAGTTGAGCGCGACGTTGTCGGCGGTGTCGAGACTGACGCCGTGGGCGGTCGAGTTCTGGATGGTGCCGCCGGTGCAGGTCGGGTCGGCGGTCGTGCAGTTGCCGCCCGCGCCCGCGACGCGGAAGCCGCCGGGGCTGCCCGCCGCGGAAGTGTTCAGGAGCACGATGCCCGAGGGGGCGCCGTTCGCGGAGACGCTCGTCAACTGGACGTTGAGCGGCGAGCGCGCGGCGCCGGACGTGCCCGCGATCTCGACGGCGGCGGCGGCGCCCGTCGTCACGACGACGCCGCTCGTCGAGGTGACGGTGCCCGAGTTGTTCACGGCGTGGAGGGCGCGGACGCCGGCCGCGGGCGCGATGTCGAGGTCGGAGAAGGAGACGGCCGCGGCGTTGTCGGTGAGCAGGACGCCGGTGTTGCCCGAGTTGTTGACGGCCGTGTTGCCGAAGGAGGCCACGCCGGAGACGTTGTCCACGCGCAGGCCGCGCCCCGTGCTGTTGGTCGAGAAGGTGGTGGCGAAGTTGATGTTGGCCGCCATGTTCTCAAGGTCTACGGCCGCGGCGCCCGTGGAGCTGACGGCGTTGGCGGAGTTCGTCAGGTTGACGGTGCCGCTGTCGGCGACGAGGCCGCGCGCGCCCGCCGCGTTGGTGTTGAGCTGGACGGGGCCGGCGAACGTGATCGTGCCGGAGTTGCTGAGCAGGCTGACGGCGTCGGTCGTGCCGTTCGTCCCCGTGACGCTCGAAGCCGCGTCGAAGAGGACGGTGCCGCCCGCCCGGCTCTGGATGTCGACGACACGCCCGCCGCCGCTCTGGCTGACGGCTGTGCTGTTGAAGTTGATGGCGGTCGCGCCGCCGCTGACGGCGACGGCCACGCCCGTGCTGTTGCCCGCGACCGTGCTGTTCGCCATCGTGAACGTGCCGGCGTGGTTGAGGAGGGTGACGCCGCCCGCGCCGCCCGAGGCGCTGGCGCCGACGTTCGAGACGGAGGTCGCGCCGGCCGAGGCGCTGCCGAAGATGGCCGAGGAAGAGGCCGCGCTCGCGGCGGCGTTCAGGTGGAGCACCGAGTTGCCGTTGGCGAGGGTGACGACGTTGCCGGCGGAGTTGCCGAGCACGGGGCGGCTGGTGGCCGCGGGGCGCGCGTCGCTGTGCGCGGGCGCGCTGACGCCGAAGAGGGTGAGCGCCGCGTCGAGCCCCGTGCCCTGGCCGATGAGCCGCTGGCCGTCTTCGAGCAGGATGCCGCCGTCGTAGGCGGCCGCGCCCTCGTGGACGAAGATGAAGTCGGAGGGCTCGTCGAGGTCGCTGCCGCTGCTGACGGAGGCGAGGCTGTTGTAGGGACTGGTCAGGCGGCCGTCGCCGCCCGGCGCTGCCGCGTTGTCCACGAACCAGACCATCTCGTTGACGGTGAAGTTCGCGGTCGCCGTGTCGGTCTGGGTGCCGTCGCTCACCGTGTAGGTGAAGCTGTCGGGGCCTTCGTAGCCGGCGGGCGGGTTGTAGCTGAAAGAACCGTCGGGGTTGACGCTGACGTTGCCGCCCTGCGCCGAGGTGGCCGGCCCCGTGGCGGTGAGGCCCGCGCTGCTGCACGTTCCGCCGTTGTCGGGGTCGCAGTCGTTGGCGAGCAGGCCGCCGGCGGCGTTCGGCTGGATGCGGACGTTGCCGAGCACGTTGTAGCTGTCGTTCGACGCGATGGGCTGCGTCGAGACCGAGCCGGGGACGAGCGTCGTGTTGGCGTCGATGGTGTCGTTGAAGGTGACGTTGGTGGCGTCGGTGCCGTTGTTGGTGACGGTGACGGTGTAGGTGATGGTCTGACCCGGCTCGGCCTTGCCGTCGCCGTCGGGGTCGGAGAAGGAGTCAACCTTCGTCGCCGTGATCGCCGGCACCAGGGGCGGGGCCGGCAGCGGGGCGGGCGCGGCGCGCAGCGCGCCCTCGGTCGCGGCGCGGCGTTCGCCGGAGGCCGCGCGGGCGAGCGCGACACGGGACGGCAAGACCGGGAGTATGACTAGTGCCGTCGAAAGTATGAAAGAGAATGTTCTGTAGAGTGGGCGGTTGTGTGGGGCGGGGCGATGTTTGCCGGGATTTGGGCGCATGCGGAATTCTCCTTAGGGGTTGAGCATTGGGGGCAGCCTGTGTCGGTGTGGCTTCTTACTGCCGAAGTCTTGAAGCTAAAACCTGGAGCTAAGTCTTGGAGCTAACCGGGCGGGGCGAGTCCCGCGCAGAAAGAAGAAGGTGGTGCCAAAGATTGGTCGAACTGTATTGGGAGCGCCACGATAATCCAACGGCCCCCGCGTGTCAACTTAATTCGTCAGGGGCGGACGGGAAAAGTGCAGGGGCGGCAAACTCGCGCGGACTGAGCCGGATAAGGCAACCGCTTTCCTTATCCGGCCCAGTCCGCGCGAGTCCGCGGCCCCTCTCTTCCCCGCCCCGCGGCCTTACGGCACTTCGTGCAGCAGCCAGGCGAGGACGGGGTGCTCGACCTCCTGCAAGTGCTTGTTCGAGAAGACGTGATCGACGTGGCCGTACTCCTCCACGTAGTTGACCGTGACCGACGCGTTCGTCAGCAGCTCCCTCGTGTCGAGCATCTCGGGGCCGAACCCGTGGCCGCCCGCGATCATCAGGACGGGCCCGCCGAAGCTCCCGAGGTTGTCCGTGAACGTGCGTGCGCCCGCGAGGCTACAGCTCAAGTCGCGGATGGTGCGGATCGCCATGTAGTCCACGAAGCCCGCGGTGTTGGCGTAGACCAGCGCCTCGTCGGCGTAGAAGAAGCGGTCTTCGGCGACGCTCCCCGCGAGGAAGAAGTAGCCGGGGCGCGGCGTGATCGGCCCGACGGGCGGGGCGGTCATCGCCGCCACCCACGCGCGGTGGTTGGTGAAGCCCGGGGGGAAGCCCGGCAGCGGCGTCGGGTCGTTGGGCGCCGTCCGGGCGAGGTGGCTGAGCAGCTTGAAGGCCGGCCCCTGCTGGCCGTCGTAGAAGACGCCCGCGGCCAGCAGGCCGTCGAAGGCGGCGCAGAAGCCGGCGTTGATGGCGCGCGTCTCGGGGTTGACGGTGTAGAGCGTCCCTTCGAGCAGGATGGCCCCGGCGTAGTCCTGCGGGGCCGAGTTGATGACGGCGACCGAGGCCATGCTGCCGAGCGAGAGCCCGCCGACGACCGGCCGCTCGCCGGGGTGCGCCAGCTCTATCCGCTGGCGGATGAAGGCCACGTCGTTGACGATGGTCTGCATGCCCCAGCCGGCCATCGCCGAGCAGTCGGCGGCGCCCGACTCGCAGGTGCCCGCGGTGAGCCCCTGCACGCGCTGCGAGTAGCCCCACACGTCGAAGCCGCGGCGCGCGAAGAAGCCCGCGAAGGACTTGCCGTAGTCGCCGCCGTCGCCCACCTCGAAGTTCTGGAAGCCGCTCCCGAGGGGCGGCAGCAACAGCAGGGTGCCCCGGTGCGGCTGCCCCTGCCCGGTCTTCGTGACGCGGCTGACGAGGAAGCGGTCGAGCGGGTGGTTGCCGACCTGGACGGTGGTGACGGTCTTCTGGAGGCCGGCCGCGACCGCCGTGGTCTCGGAGCCGACGATCTGGTACGGCTGTGCGTAAGAGGTGCCCGCGCAGATTAAGAGCGCGGCGATGACGATGGCTCTCTGAATTAACTTCATCTGTTCGTCTCCTTCGTAAAGGGTCAGAGGGTTTCTGTTCGGCGAGGTTGGGGACGGCGCGGCGGGTGCCGTGCTGCGACCGCGTGGCCGCCCGGGCCGCCTTTCCGTGAAGAGCTGGCGCCGGGCGCGTGGACGCCCGCGGCCCGAGAATTCGGCCGTTCGCGCGTCCGGAATTTGCTCCGAAAGTTAAAGCGCAAAAGTCCCGCGGGAACTATCATCCGGCGGATAAAAATTTTCGCGCGGCCCGCGCGGCCGGCCGCGCGGGCCGCGCGTCGCGCCCGTTTGCGCGCGCCCCGGGCGGGTGCTAGAGTCGTGCCACCGAAGATGGCAATCAGATTAATAGCCCTCGACCTGGACGGGACGCTGCTCGACTCGCGCGGGCGTGTGGGCGCGCGCAACCGCGCGGCCGTCGAAGAGGCGCGGGCGCGGGGCGTCGCCGTCGCGCTCGTCACGGGGCGGCGCTTCCGCGACGCGCGACCGCTGGCGTTGGAGCTGGGGCTCGACGTGCCCGTCATCGCGCACAACGGCGCGCTCACCAAGCACGCGCACTCTCTGGAGACGGTCGCGGCCGTCCTGATGCCGGTCGGGGCGGCGCGCGCGGTCGTGCGCGTCGGGCGCGGGCACGGCGCCGACGCCCTGGTCAGCGACGACCACGTCGGGGCGGGGCTGCTCGTCTACGACCACATCACGCCCGGCAACACCGCGCTCGCCAAGTACATCGAGTGGTCGCGCCGCGTGGTGGGCGAGGAGGCGGCCGCGGCCATCCGGCAGGTCGAGTCGCTGGAAGACTACCTCGACCACGACCCGCTGCACGTCGCCTTCTCGGGCGGCTGCGCGGCGATGGAGCGGCTGGCCGAAGTGTTCAGGGAAGAGCTGGGCGGGGCCGTGAGGCTTCTGCTCACGCTCTACCCGAAGATGGATTTCGCGCTGCTCGACGTGCTGCACCCGGAGGCTTCGAAGGGCGCGGGGCTGGCGGCCGTCGCGGCCGAGGCCGGGCTCACGCGCGAAGAGGTGATGGCCGTCGGCGACAACTTCAACGACCTGGAGATGCTTGAGTGGGCGGGCACCGGCGTCCTGATGGGCAACGCCGACCCCGGGCTCCACGCGACGGGGCGCTTCCACTCGACGGCCGCCAACGACGACGACGGCGTCGCCGACGCGATTGAGAAGTTTGTGTTTGAAGAAGTAGTCAGTAAATGCTGACGCTGACACGCACGGGCGGAAGCCCGACCGTGAGGGAGGGCTTAGGTGCTATTCCATCAAGCCGTTTGAGTTTGTTAAGACGCCCCCCCTCACGGTCGGGCTTCCGCCCCGGCTCTTCTACTGACTACCGCCTACTGTCTACTGACTACCTGGAGGAGAATTATGGCTAACCGCATCGCACGCATCGAGACGAACATGGGGACGATCCGCTTCGAGCTGTTGGAGGACGAGTCGCCGAAGACGGCCGAGAACTTCCGGCTGCTGGCCGAGGCGGGCAAGTACGACAATGTCATCTTCCACCGCGTCATCAAGGGCTTCATGATCCAGGGCGGCGACCCGACGGGGACGGGCCGCGGCGGACAGTCGGCCTGGGGCGGGCGCTTCGACGACGAGATCAACCGCTCGTCCGAACTCTACCGCGGCGCATACTCGAAGGGCACCGTCGCCATGGCGAACGCCGGGCCGAACACCAACGGCTCGCAGTTCTTCATCATGCACGCGGACTACGGGCTGCCGCCCTCCTACACCAAGTTCGGCCGCGTCATCGAGGGTCAGGACGTGGTGGACGCCATCGCCACCACGCCCACACAGCCCGGCGACCGCCCCCAGACCGACGTGGTGATGCAGAAGGTCACGATTGAAGAGGCGTAAAGGCCGTAAACCGTGAACCGTCAACCGTGACAAGAGAAAGAGCGGGCTCTTCTTCTTGTCACGGTTGACGGTTCACGGTTTACGGCCTTTACGGTTTTAGTCCCGACTTGCCGCCGGCCCGCTTGAGTATCTCGACGACTTCCGCCTGGCCGTTCTGCTCGGCGAAGTCGAGGGCGGTGCGGCCGTCTTCGTACTTGGCGTTGACCTCGGCGCCGTGTTCGAGGAGGAGCCTGACGCTCTCCTTCAGGCCCTTCTGGGAGGCGGCGATGAGCGCGCTCCAGCCCTTCGGCGTGCGCGCGTTGGCGTCGGCCTTGTTCTTCAGGAGCAGGTCGAGCGTCCCGACGCGCCCGTTGGCGGCGGCGCTGATGACGGGCGTGATGCCGGCGTCGTTGCGCGCGTTCACGTCGGCGCCCTTCGCCAGCAGCGCCTCGACGATGTCGTAGCCCGTCGGGCGCGGCGCCGCGAACAGGAGCGCCGTGCCCCCGCCGTTGCCGCGCGCGTCCGCCTCCGCCCCGCGCCCGAGGAACGTCTTCACCAGCGTGACGTGCCCCTGCGTGGCCGCCTTCATCAGCGGCGTGTCCTTGTCGTTGTCGCGCGCGCGCGCGTCCGCGCCGCGCTTCAGCAGCAGCCCGACCACGTCCGCGTGCCCGAACCACGAAGCCCACATCAGCGGCGTCCACCCGTCCTCGGAGCGCGCGTCCGCCTCGGCCCCCTTCGCCAGCAACTCCTCCGCCACGGCCGCGTACCCGTTGGCCGACGCGAAGGTCAGCGCCGTCCGGCCGTCCTTGTGGCGCGCGTTCGGGTTCGCGCCCGCCGCCAGCAGCGCGCGCACGACGGGCAGGTGGCCGTTCGAGGTCGCGAACATCAGCGCCGTGCGGCCGTCCTCCGTCTGCGCGTTCGCGTTCGCGCCGCGCCCGACGAGCGCCTGCGTCGTCTCGGCGTTGCCCGCCTCGGCCGCGACCATCAGGGCCGTCACGCCGTCGGCGCAGCGCCCGTTGGCGTCCGCGCCCTGCGCGAGCAGAGACTGCGCCGCCGACGCCTCCTTGGCCCCCGCCACGTAGACTAACGCCGCGCAGCCCTCCTTCGACTTCGTGTTCACGTCGGCGCCGGCCTTGACCGAGCCGGCCACGGCCGCCGCGTCGCCGCGCCCGGCCGCGTCGAGCAGGCGGTCGTTCTTCGTCGCGCGCGGCCCGCGCGTGACGGTCGGCGGCTTCGGCTTGGCCGACACCACCACCTTCGGCTTCTTCGGCTGGATGGCGAACTGCCCGACGCCGCCCGTTAGGTCGCCCTGCGCGGCGGCCGGGAGCGAGAAGAGGAGCGAGAGGCACGCGGCCAGCGTCGCGCGCGCTCCGGCGTTTCGTGTCTGTCTGCTTTGGTATTTCATGGCTTCAGGACTCCTCAGAGCAGGGCCGCGACCGAGTGGTTGATGGGGCCGTGTCCGCGCCCCAGGCCGGGCGCGCGGCGGATGGCCTCCGTGACGAAGCGCTTGGCCGCGGCGACAGAGTCTTCGAGGTCGAGGCCGCGCGCGAGGCACGCGGCGATGCCCGCGGCGAGCGTGCAGCCCGTGCCGTGCGTCGAAGAGGTCTCGACGCGGGCGGCGGTGAACGTCCTGACCCGACCGCCTTCGTCGAGCAGCACGTCCGACGCGTCGCCTTCGAGGTGTCCGCCCTTGACGAGCACGGCGCGCGCGCCCATCTCACGCATCGCGCGGGCGGCCTCAAGCATCCCCTCGTGATCGCGGACCGAGAGCCCCGTGATGCGCTCGGCCTCGGGGACGTTCGGCGTGACGACGCGCGCGAGCGGCAGCAGTTCGCTCTTCAAGGCGTCGAGCGCCGCGTCGTCTATCAGGTCGAAGCCCGAGGTCGAGCGGACGACCGGGTCAACGACGGGCGCGGGCAACGAAGCCTCGCGGAAGAGCCGCGCGACCTCGACGATGATCTCCCGCGTCGGGAGCATGCCGGTCTTCGCGCCGGCCACGCGGAAGTCCTCGGCCACGGCCAGGACCTGCGCGCGCACCGTCTCGGCCGTCTGGTGCGCGGCGCCGAAGACGCCGGTCGTGTTCTGGAAGGTGAGCGACGTGACGGCCGCCGCCGCGAAACAGCCGAAGGCGGTGAACGTCTTCACGTCGGCGACCACGCCAGCGCCGCCCGACGGGTCGAACCCCGCGACGGTCAGCGCCACCGGCATCTCCGCTCCGTTATTCATTCCGCGCTCAGGTAATAAGACAAGAGTTAACCACAGAGACACAGAGACACGGCTTGTAGACTTATAACTTCAAAGCTGTGTCTCTGTGTCTCTGTGGTTAACATGTCCCACGCCACAATCAACTTAAACTTTCAAACCGCCGGCCGATGAGATGCACCGCCCGCGCGAGGTTTTGTCCGTCCGCAAAAAGGCGAATCCCGGCGACGCCCGCCGCCCCCGCCCGTAGGACATCCTCGACCCTGTCAACGCCGACGCCGCCGAGCGCGACGAGCGGGAAGGGAGAGAGTTCGCGCACGGCCTTCGTCAACGCTTCGAGCCCGACGGGCGGGCCGTAGGCGCGCTTCGAGGGCGTGTCGAAGACGGGGCCGAAGACCGCGAAGTCTGCGCCGGCCGCGTAAGCCGCCCTCGCTTCGTGAATCGTGTGCGCCGAGACGCCGGTCAAAAACTCTGCGCCGAAGGCGCGTCGCACGACCGACGCGTCGAGCGAGTTCGTCGTCAGGTGGACGCCGTCGCAGCCCGCGGCGCGCGCGATGTCCGCGCGGTCGTTGACGAGGACGCTGGTCGCACTCCCTCGCGCCAGGTCGGCGGCCGCCGCGGCGAGTTCGTAAAGAACGCGGCCGGCCAGTTCCTTCTCGCGCAGTTGGACGAGCGTGACGCGCGCCTCGACGGCGGCGCGGACGAGCACGAGCAGGCGGCGGAACTCTTCGGACGAAGGGGCCGTCGCGCTACTGGTCTCGCCGCCCGTGATGAGGTACGTGATCGGTCGCGCGAGCGGTCGGGACATCCTGGGCGAGTGGCGTCGTCGGGAGAGTGTCGGCGGTCGGGAGAGCGTCGGGCGTCGTGTCGGGTTCTCCGCGCGGCTCGCGCGCGGGCACGGGGGCGTCGGCGCCCTGGAGCTTGCGCACGGTCTCGTTGAAGTGGAACATCTCCCAGAAGGCCATCGCCAGGTTGAGCAGGCCGACGCCCGTCACCGCGCCGCGCACCCACCCGGAGGAGACCGCGCGCTGGAGCCCCACGAGCCCCGTCTTCTGCGCCACCATCACGAGGAAGAAGTTGTCGCCCCAGTCGCCCATCCCCCACGGCTGCCACCACGGCAGCAGCGTCAGGAAGATGCCCGCCTCCAGACAGAGGAGGATGTAAAAGATGACCGTGAGCCTCGAAGCCATAAGACCGTAAACGGTAAACCGTAAACCGTGACAAGTAAAGGCCGGAATAAGAGACTCGGGCCACGGCGGGACGCGAGCTTCTCGTCACGGTTTACGGTTCGCGGTTCACGGTCTTTTGCAGTTCCCGCAGGCGCTCGGCGACGCCGCGGTAGGAGACGTCGATGGCGTAGACCTCGGAGAGGACTTCGATGGCGCGGCCGTTGTCGCCCATCTGCTCGTAGACCGTGCCGAGGTCGTAGCGCATGGCCTGGTACTCGTCCTCCGTGTGGCCGGGCGCGTCCAGCCCCCGCTTGAACCAGAGCGCGGCGGGGCGCGGCATGCCCTTCTCCATGAAGCAGTGGCCGAGCATGTTGCAGCATTGCAGGAAGCGCGGCGTGCCGTCGCCCGGCGCCGCCTGCCCCGCGGCGGCCTGAAACTCTTCGACCGCCTGATCTAAGAGCCCCATCTCGCGGTAGGCCAGACCCATCTGGTAGTGCGTGTCGAAGTCGCCGCCCGCCTCCTCCTCGCCGCCGCCGTCCTCGACCGCCTCGCGGAACTCGTCGAAGATGGCCGCGAGCCCCGGGTCGATCCCCGCGCCCGACGCTCGCGGCTGCGGGTCGTGCGACGCCTGCGGGCGCGGCGGCTCCGCGGCCGGAGGGTTGGAGAAGTCCGGGTCGGGCGCGGGCGGCTCGAAGCTCACCGCCGGCTCGAAGGCCGCGGGCGCCGCCGCCGGCTCGAAGGCCGAAGGCATCTCGAAGGCGGTCGCGTCGAAGGCGGGGGCGTCCTGCGCCCCCCGGGCGGCGTTCGTGTCGTAGCCGGAGTCGGTGTCGAAGGCGCCCGCCGGGTCGAGGTTTTGGGCGGCGCCCGCGTCTTCGGCCGGGGCAAGCCGCGCGCGCAGGGATTCGATCTCGGGGTGCCGGCCGTACTGGCGTTCGAGCATGTCGAGCGTGTCGCGCGCGATGTCGGCGTAGCCCTGCTCGATGTAGAACTCGACGCTCTCAAGCTCCTGCTTGAGCATGCGCTCGACGCTCGCGCCCGACGACGGCTCGGACGCGACCTCGGCCGCGGGCGGCGTCGTCAAGTCGAACTCCTGGAAGCCGGTCTGCGGCGGCGGCTCCGGCGCGACGGGCTGCGCCGCGGCCTCGAACGCCGAGCCGCTGTCGGTCAGGTCGTTGAGGTCTGCGAAGGAGGCGCTGGCGTCGGCGGCAGCCGCGGGCGTGGGGGCGGGGGCGTCGGCCACAGAGTTCCACTCGAACTCCGCGGCCGTGGGCGCGGGCGGCGCGGCTGCGTTCGCCGCTTCCGGCGCCGCGTCGTTCAGCATGAAGCGCTCGAAGCTCGGGGGCTCCTC
The DNA here is from genome assembly GCA_036794905.1 of Pyrinomonadaceae bacterium. Lineage (GTDB taxonomy): Bacteria > Acidobacteriota > Blastocatellia > Pyrinomonadales > Pyrinomonadaceae > QHXN01. Next base: position 17,657 of record DAIRFV010000041.1, read on the forward strand.
CCCGCCCGGCGCCGGCCCCGACTCTTCGAAGAGCGGGCCGCCCAGTTCTTCCAGACGCGCGAGGTTGCCCTGGTCGTCGGGCGCGAGCCGCGCGAGCCGCGTGAGCGCGCGCCGCTCGTCCTCGACGGCGCCCGTGGCCTCGGCCGCGTCGGCCAGACGTTCGAGCGCGGAGCGCAGCTTCGCCTCGTCGTGCATCGAGGAGTAGCAGCGCACGAGCAGGAGGTGCGCGTCCATCTGCTCGGGGTTGCGCGCGAGCACCTCCTGAAGCAGGTCGGCCAGCGCCGACTCCTGGCGCGCGGCCAGCGCGGGCTCGGCCACGTAGTCGAGCAGGCGCGCGGCGTCGTCCGGTTGGCCCTGCCGCAGGTAGAGCCGCGCCACGTCGAAGAGGAGCATGAAGCTCGAAGGGTCGCGGCCGACCAGCTCGTGCGTCGCCGCCTCGGCGCGCGAGGCGTCCTCGGCGTCCACGTAGGCGCGCGCGAGCATGGCGCGGACTTCGAGGTCGGTCGGCCTCTCGGCGGCGGCGCGCTCAAGGACTTCGGCCGCGTCTTCGGCCGTCCCCAGCGCCGCGTGGGCCGAGAGCATCCCGTGCAGCGCGGCGTGCGAGGCCGGCCGGAGCGCCAGCGCCTTGTTGAAGGCTTCGAGCGCGGGCTCGAACTCCTTGCGCGCGGCGAGACGCGCGCCGGCCTCTGTGTAAGCCTCGGCCGCGAGGTCGGGCAGGTTCTCCTTGGCGAAGCTGTCGGCGAGGCGGAGGCGGACTTCCGTGTTCGCGGGGTCGAGGTCGGCGATGCGGCGCAGCACGTCGAGCGCCTCGCGCGACTGGCCGGCGCGCCCGAGCGCCTCGGCCGCGATGAGGTAGTGCTGGCGCGCGTCCACCATCAGCCCCTGCTGCTCGTAGAGCGAGGCCAGCGCGAGCGCCGTCTGCCGGTCTGCCGGCTCGAAGCGTGTGAGCTTCTTGTACATCGCGACGGCTTTGAGGGTGAAGCCCTGTTCGCGATAATGCTCGGCGACGCGGCGGTAGCACGCGGCGGCCTCGGCGCGCTTCTCGACGCGGGCGTAGAGGTCGCCGAGCGTGTTGAGCGCGTTGAAGTCGTCCGCGTCGTGCTCGACGATGCGGGTGTACTCCTGTATGGCCGACGGAATCTTGCCCGACGCAAGGTACTTCTCAGCCGCACGGATGGCTTTTGCCTTGTCGAAACCCATCAGGAATATTGTATCGTTCTGTGAAAGTGGACTGAAGCGGCGCGAGGGCGGACAGGGCAGCGACAGGGTGCTTTCCGGGCCCGGCGGTAAACTTACTTGTCCACGGCTCTCACGCCCCTGCCTCCGAGGACGGGCAATTTTGTACGTTAGCACCCGCCCGGGCGGGTGTCAACCAACTCCTTCCGCGGGGATTTAAGCGCATGAAAGTGGACGAAAAGGCCGCCCCGCGCGGAGCGGGCGAGCCCGCGACGGCCGCGACGGAAGCGGCCCCGGGCCGTTTCGCGCGCGCGTCGGAGAGGCTCGCGCTGGCGGCCTTCGCGCTCTACGCGCTGGCCGCGCCGCACTCCATCGCCGTCTCTTGGATAGGGCTCTCGTTCGCCGTGCTCGGCTGGCTCGGGCGCACCGCGGCGACGCGCCGTCCGGGACTGAGGCGCACGCCGCTCGACCTGCCGCTCTGGCTCTTCTTCGCGTGGACTGCCGTTTCCTGCTTCCTCTCGGAAGAGCCGCGCCTGAGCGTGCCGAAGCTGATTAACGTCAGCACCCTCCTCATGTTCTACCTCACGCAGGCGCTCGTCACGCGGAGGACGGCCGTGCTGCTGGCGGCGCTGTTGATCCTTTCGGGCGCGGCGGGCGCGCTGTGGGGTGCGGGCGAGCTGGCCGCCGGGCGCGGCGTCGTCGTGCGGCGCCTGAGCGTTGACAGCCCCCTCCGGCGCGCGACCCCTCTGCGCGAGGGCGACGCCGTGTGGCGCGTCAACGGAAGGCGCGTCTCCACAATCGAAGAGATTGACGAGGCCATCCGCCGGACGCCCGCGGGCGAGCGCGTGCGCCTGAGCGTCGTCTCGCGCGGCGAGCACGTCGAGTGGCCGGGGGCGGTCGTCGGCGAAGAGGTGCGCGCCGCCCCCTCGCCCTCCGGCATCACCGAAGGCGGCGGGCGCACGCACAGCTTCCGCGCCTCGGGCTGGACGCGCCACTACGAGACCTTCGCGGAGGTCTTGCAGATCGTCGCGCAGCTCGCGCTCGGCTTCGCGCTCGCCGGCTGGCTGCGGCGCGAACGCGACGGCGGAGGCGAAAAAGGTCTCGGGGATGCGTCGGGCGAAGCGAGGCGGGCGCGGCGGCGCGTCTGGCTCGCGGGCGCGGCCTTCGCGGCGCTGGCCGCCGGGATTGCGCTGACGGCGATGAGGACGACGCTCGTCGCCTTCGCCGTCGGCGCGTGCGTCGTGGCGTGGCGCGCGGCGGCCCGGGGCCGTCAGCGGGCGCTCGTCATGGCGGCCGTCTGTCTAGTGCTCGCGCTCGGCGCGCTGGCCGTGTGGCGCACGCGCGCGAGCGGGGCGCTCACGCTGGGAGACGCGAGCGCGTCTCTGAGGTTCCGCGTCGCGCGCGTCGCGGCCGAGCGCGTCCCCGCGCACCCGCTCTTCGGGCACGGCATGGACGCCGTGCACGCGCACTGGGCCGAGTGGGGCTTTCCGGGCAGCGACATGCTCCACGCGCACTCCACGCCCGTCCAGCTCGCCTTCGAGCGTGGGCTGCCCGCGCTCCTCTTCTGGCTCTGGCTGATGTTCGTCTTCTGGCGCGTGGCCGCGGGCGCCGAGCGCCTTTGGCGCGGCGGGCGGGACGCGGGCGCGCACGGGCTCGCGCTCGGCATCGTGGGCGCGCTCGCGGGCTTCCTCGCCAGCTCGCTCGTCAACTACAACTTCGGCGACGCCGAGGTCGCGCTGCTCGTCTGGTGGATGATGGGAGTCACAGCCGTGAACCGTGAACCGTGA
>DAIRFV010000041.1:20719-30985 GCA_036794905.1 Pyrinomonadaceae bacterium
CGGTTTTTTCTTGTCACGGTTCACGGTTCACGCTCTTATTGCTTCGGCGGGCTCGGGCGTTGCGGCGAGGCTCACTTCGTACTTGCCCCGGTGGCGCGCGAAGAAGTTGTCGATGAAGGCGACCGACTCTTCGGGGCTCGACGCGTGGAGCGGCTCCATGTCGTGGTTGCGCGGGAAGCGCTCGCGGCGGTCGGGGCGTTCCAGGTAGCCGCGGCGGTAGGCGTTCGCGGCGTCGAGCACGTCGAAGCCCCCGATCAGCTCGCGCGGCGCGATGAAGGCGTTGTTGTATTCGAGCGCGAGCAGGGCGTAGTCGTGGCGCCCGCACAGCTCTTCGAGGCTCGCGATGCTGTAGCCGAAGAAGTGGTGTTGCAGGCGGAAGTCCGGGTCGAACCGGACGCGGAAGCGGACGGGCGGCGGTATCTTCTCGTTGATCTCGGTGACGACGACGCGCGGGCGGAAGCTCTTGAGCGCCGCGTCGAGCACCCAGTAATCGTAGCTGTCAATGTCGAGACTGAAGACGCCGAAGTCGTGGGGCACGCCCTCGGCGCGCAGAAGCCCGACGACGTTGGCGGGCGTGACGAGCGCGTGGCGCGCCCCGACGCCTTCGAGGTTTTTGTAAGCACGCGCGAGGCGGCGCGCGCGCTTCTCGTCGCCCTCGAAGCCGACGCCGCGCCAGCCCCCGAGGAAGAGCGCGTAGGTGTTCGAGCCGCGGATGCCGTCGCCCGCGCCCACGTCCACGGCGAAGCGCGCGCCCTCGTCTGTGACGAGGCGGGCGACGAACTCGGCCAGCATCCGCTCCTCGTCGAAGTTCGAGAAGCCGCTCCGCCGCAAGCGCTGCCGCGCGCGCTCCAGGTGGAGCCCGAGCCGGTTGAGGTATCGCTGCGTTTTCTTCGCCATGTCTTAAGGTTCGGCGGCGCGTGCCGGGCGAGCCGGCCGTGGGTCGGGTTCGAGGCGTGCGCTTCGGACGACTTTATGCCACAAAAAGCCGTGAACCGTAAACCGTGAACCGTGACAAGTGAAACCTTGGCTTCATCTCGTCACGGTTCACGGTTTACGGTTCACGGCTTTTCACGCTCAGATCACGTCCGCGAAGTTCTTGCGGGTGCGCGCGAACCACCAGTAGCCGAGGAGGAAGGCGGCGAGGGCGAGGGCGGCGGTGTAGGCGAGCCCCGGCCAGTCGGGCTGTAAGCCTTCGAGCAGCGCGCGGCGGTAAGAGCGCACGAGCGGGGTGAAGGGGTTGAGTTCGAGCGCCGGGCGGAAGCGGAGGGGGACGGCCTGCTCGGGGTAGATGATCGGCGTCAGGTACATCCACGCCATCAACACGAGGCCGAGCACCTGCGCCGTGTCGCGCACGAAGACCCCGAGCGAGGCGACGAGCCACGCGCCGCCGAGCGTCAACAGCAACTGCGGGACGAGCAGCACGGGCAGCCAGAGCGCCGCGGCGTGCAGCTCGCCGCGGACGATGACGGTGGCGACGAGGAGCGCGACGGTGCCGGAGAGTTGCGCGACGAGCGCCGAGAGCGCCTGCGCGACGGGCAGCGTCTCCAGGGGGAAGACGACGCGCTTGACGAGGTTGGCGTGCGCGACGACTATCCCTGAGGACTGCTGCAAAGTCTCGGAGAAGGCCGTCCACGGCAGGAGGCCGCAGAAGAGGTAGAGCGCGTACTCCCAGGTCGTACCGCCCTCGGTGAAGCGCGCGCCGAAGACGCCCGCGAAGAGGAAGGTGAAGACGGCGATCATCACGGCCGGCGTCAGGAGCGCCCACAGCAGCCCCAGCGCCGACCCGCGGTAGCGCGCCAGCGTCATCCGGCGCGCCAGCGGCCAGATGAGGTCGAACCGCCGCGGCAGCTCCCACAGCGGCCTCCACACCGCCCGCCGCGCCGTCTGTGCCGAGATCATGCCGCGCATTGTAACAGGAATTCGGGGATTGAAACCTTGAGGGGTGGACGCACATGGAATCGTCATTTCGGGTCGCGGAACCTTCCGACGCCGACGCGCTCGTCGAGATGATGCGCGGGCTCTACGAGCACGACCGCACGGCCTTCGACGAGCCCCCGCACCGCGCGGCGCTCGCGCAGCTCTTCGCGAACGACGCGTACGGGCTCGCGTACCTCATGCTGTCGGGCGCGGAGGTCGCCGGCTACTTCGTCGTCACCTTCGGCTTCAGCCTTGAGTTCCGCGGGCGCGACGCCTTCATCGACGAGCTGTTCGTCAAAGAGAAGTTCCGCGGCCGCGGCGCGGGGGCGGCCGCCATCCGCTTCGCCGAAGGTCTCTGCCGCGAGCGCGGCGTGCGCGCCCTCCACCTCGAAGTCGAGCGCTCGAACACCGGCGCGCAGTCCGTCTACCGCCGCGCCGGATTCCGCGACCACGACCGCTACCTGCTGACCAAGTGGCTCACTTGAAAAGGTGCTGGGTGCTGGGTGTTGGGTGCTGGGTAAAAACAGCCCCTTCTGACCCAACACCCAGCACCCAGCACCCAAAACCATTCCTTCCCCCCCTACATGTGGATGACGTGCGACTTGCGCCAGAGGTCGGCGGGGATGGTGCCGCGGGGGGCGGTGGTGACGAGGATGACGTAGCCGGCCTCGGGGCTCGGCGGCTCGACGCGCTGCCAGAAGTCGCGGCGGGCGAGCGAGTCGGGCTCGGCGCGGCGCGGCTCGACCAGCGCGAGGCGGCGCAGGCAGGCGTAGAGGTGTTCGCGCCCGACGCCGTAGCGCGACTCGCCCTCGCCGTCGCTCAAGCGGACTTCGGCGCGCTCCTCGACGAAGTGCGTGACGAGCGAGGCGGCCTCGGTCACGGCGCGCTCGAAGCGCAGGAGCGCCTCCGGGCTGTCCTCGACGAAGGTGTCGAGGACGACGTGGACGCGGCGCTCGTCCTCGGCCGTGAACTCGCGCACGACGAGGCGGCCCTGGCGCGCGGTCGCCTTCCAGTGGATGTGGCGCACGTCGTCGTGCGGCTGGTACTCGCGCAGGGAGTGCAGGTCGTGCCCCGCGCCGCGCCGCTGCGCTTCGAGCTGGCCGGCGTCGATGGGCAGCAGGTGCAGCTCGTCGCCCAGGCCCTCGGGCTTCGGGTAGACGACGATCTCCACGTCGCGCGCGCGCAGGCGGCGGCGCAGGCGGAAGAAGCCGAACGGGAAGCGCGTCGAGATTTCAAAGCCCGTGACGAGCACGCGGCCGCGCGCGGCGAAGGTCTGCTCGACGCGCTGCTCGACCTTGGCGCGGTGCGGCAGGTACATGAAGTAGGCGAGGGCGCGCTTGCGCTCGCGCGCGCGGCGGAAGAGGCCGCGCGACTTCGCGTGCGGCTCGGCGCGCTCGCGCGCCTCGACCGTGATGGAGAGCGAGGGCAGCAGCCGCTTCGTGTTGTTGACGGTGACGATGACGGGCGCCGGTTCGCCCGCGAAGATGTGGTCGGGGAAGCGCGCGGTGACGGCCAGCTCGCGCAGGGAGACGCGCCCCGCCGTCAGCGCGACGAAGAGCGTCGAGGAGAGGACGGAGAAGACGAGGAAGAGGAGGTTGTTGCCCGTGTTCCACGCGGCGAAGGCGACGACCGTGTAGAGGCAGACGAAGACGACGCCGCCGCCCGTCACCTGGAACGAGAGGTCGAGCCGCGCCGCCTCCGCCCGCGCGTTCTTGGCCAGCGGCGGCACGACGAAGATCACGATGAGCACGGCGAACGCGATGGAGGCTATCGCGCCCAGACGCGTCAACTCCCAGTCGCCGCTCCGCCGCGCCAGCACCGTCAGCGCCGCCGCGCCCACGCCGCCCAGCACGACCAGCGTCCCGAGAATCGTGTTACGCCAACGCTTCATAGTGAAGGAGAGGGGGTTGGGTGGTGCTGGGTGCTGGGTCAGAGCTGCTGCTTTTCACCCAACACCCAGCACCCAACCCCCTCCCCCTTCATCCTTCCTGCTCAGAGCGGCACGCTGACGGTCTTCATGATCTCGCGCAAGACCTCTTCGGCCTCCTCGCTGCGGCGGTGGAGCGAGGAGGAGAAGCGCGAGTTGACGACGAGGCGGTGCGCGAAGACGGGGAGGACGAGCCTTTTTACGTCGTCGGGCACGCAGTAGTCGCGCCCCTCGACGAGCGCGAACGCCTGCGCGGCGCGGAAGAGCGCGAGCGTGCCGCGGGGCGAGACGCCGAGGTCTAAGGTCTCGGACTCGCGCGTCGCCGCGACGACGCGCATCAGGTAATCGACGAGCGCGTCGTCAACCGAGACGGTCTGGGCGGCGCGCTGCAACTCGACCACGTCCTCGCCCGTCATCACCGGCCGCAGGCTGTCGAGCGGGTCGCCGTGCTCCCGGTCGCGCAAGATTTCCTTCTCCACGTCGGGCGCGGGGTAGCCGATGCGCAGGCGCAGCATGAAGCGGTCAACCTGCGACTCGGGCAGCGGGTAGGTGCCGTGGTGCTCGACGGGGTTCTGCGTGGCGACGACCATGAAGGGCGCGCGCAGGCGGTAGGTCACGCCCTCGACCGTGACGTGCCCCTCGGCCATCGCTTCGAGGAGCGCCGACTGCGTCTTCGGCGTCGTGCGGTTGATCTCGTCGGCCAGCACGATGTTGGCGAAGATGGGGCCGTGCTTGAAGTCGAACGTCCCCTTGCGCTCGTCGTAGACCGAGAGGCCGATGACGTCCGAGGGCAGGAGGTCGGAGGTGAACTGGATGCGCTGGAAGTTGCAGTCGATGGCCAGCGCCAGCGCCTGCGCCAGCGTGGTCTTGCCCACGCCCGGCACGTCCTCGACGAGGAGGTGCCCGCCCGCCAGCAGCGTGACGGTCGCCAGGCGCACGGCCTCCGACTTGCCCTTGATGACGCGCTCGACGGCCGCACGCAGCCGCCCGACGCGCTCGGCCGCCTCCGCCGCCGACGCCGCGCCCCCCCTGTCCGCCGTATGAAGATTTCTCATGCCCGCGACCATTCTAAAGGGAAAAGGGTGTTGGGTGCTAGGTATTGGGTGCTGGGGAAGAAGCAGTTTTTAACCAGCACCTAAAACCCAACACCCAATACCCTTCCTTTGACGCCCGTGTGACTTGGCGAGTTCCGTGTAGTAAAATTTTTGCGCCCCGGGGAAACGGGAGGCGCCGCACTCCGCGCCGCTTTATGGAACTCGGCCCGCGCGCGCACGTGTACTACGGGGCAGCGAGGTTTTGAACTGATGAGAACAGACAACAAGAGCCAGCGGGGTTTTTCGCTCGTCGAGCTGATGATCGTCATCTCGATCATCGGGATCCTCGTCGCCATCGGCATCCCGGCCTGGCAGTCGAGCGTGCGCGCGACCAACGAGGCCGCGGCCATCACGCACCTCGGGCGCATCTCGACCGCGCAGGTCACCTACTTCAACACCAAGAACCGCACGACCTACGGCACCTTCGAGCAGCTCTCGTCGGGCGGCTACCTGGCGAAGCAGTTCACGGGCGACACGCCGCTCGTGGACGGCTACATCTACAAGATGACGCTGACGGCCAAGTCGGGCAACCAGCCCCCGGGCTTCGCCGTCAACGCCGACCCGCAGAAGCCGACCGGCATCACCGCCACGGGCGGCCGCTACTTCTACATCGGCTCCGACGTGGGCAACGCGACCTCCAACAGCGAGAAGCCCGCCGGCCCCGAAGACCCGCCCGCCGGCGGCGGCTGATCCCCGAACCCTTCGCGGCGCACCCAACGCGCGCGGGCGTCAGGCCACCCCGCTTGACGCTCGCGCGCGCGCTTTGTTAGTCTCGCATCCTCGAAAACGTAAGTCAGCCCGCTTAGCTCAGTTGGTAGAGCGCTCGCTTCACACGCGAGAGGTTTCGTAGGTTCGAGTCCTACAGCGGGCATTTTTCCTTTCTCGCCGCCACGAGATGAAAGGTACTCTCGTGGCGAAGCGCATCCCCAAATTGCATATAACGCAAATCAACCGTTTCTGGCGGCACGTTGACCGTTCCGGAGGAGCCGACGCGTGCTGGCTCTGGACAGGTTTCACCCGCGAGAACGGCTACGGCAGCATCGGCCTGAAATATAAGGAGTACAAGGCTCACCGCGTCAGCTACTTCATCGAACACGGGCGGATTGATAACGACCGACTCGTGCTCCACCGCTGCGACGTGCGCGCGTGCGTCAACCCCGCGCACCTCTTCTTAGGCACGCCCAAGGACAATTCGCAGGACGCCGTCAGGAAGGGGCGGAACACGAAGCTCTACGGCGAGCGGAACGGCAAGGCCAGGCTGACGCGCGCCGCCGTCCTCGCCATCCGCCGCCTGTGCAGGCGGGACGGCGTCTACCAGAAGACGGTCGCGAAGCAGTTCGGCGTCAGCGAGGCGACCGTCTCCTACGTCGTCAACGGCGGCCGCTGGGGGAAGTTCACCGGCGGCAAAAAGCCTTAAGCCCTCTACCCGTTCCCTTTACAGATTATTTAGCCCACAGCGCGGCGTAGGCGTCGGGGAGGCGGTCGCGCCAGGCGGTGTAGTTGTGGCCGGCGGGCGCTTCGCGGTAGGCGGACGCGTAGCCGCGCGCGCGTAAAAGTATGTTGGCGCGGCGGGAGGTGTCGAGGATGGAGGGTTCGTAGCGGCCGGCGTCGAGGTAGAAGCGTAAGGGGTGGCGGCGGCGCGTCTCGCCGTCGAGGCGCGCGAGGGCGGCGAGGAGGCGGCCCTCGTCGATCTGGAAGGCGGTCGAGTGGCCGACGACGCGCGCGAAGGTCTCGGGGTGGCGCAGCGCCGTCCAGACGGAGATGACGCCGCCGAGGCTCGCGCCCGAGAGGGCTCGCGCGTCGCGCGCACGGCGGGTGCGGTAGCGCGCGTCCACGAGGGGGACGAGCGTGCGCGCCATCCAGTCGGCGAACGCGTCGTCGGCCCAGTACTCCTTCGTGCGGTCGAGGGGGTCGATGAAGACGATGATGAAGGGCTCGACCGTGCCCTCCGTAATCATGCGGTCGGCCGTCTCGGCGGCGCGCCCCAGCTCGATGAACGGCGTGCCGTCCTGCATGTAGAGCACGGGGTAGTCCCGGCGCGCGCGCGCATAGTCGGGCGGGAGATAGACCTGCACCTTGCGCCCGTCGCCGCCGGGCAGTTCGAGCCGTTCGAGGCGGCCGCGCAGCTCTCTGCTCCCCGAGGCGTGGGGCGAGGGGCGGTAGGCGGGGCCTGTGAAGTAGGAGTTGTGGCCGCCGATGCCGTTGTCGCTGCGGTTCGGGTTGAGCGGGTCGAGCAGCCACTGGCCGTCGGCGATGAGCTTGTATTCGAGGCGCGCGGCCGCCGGGAACTTCAGGCGGATGAACTTGAGATTGTTAGTGCCGGGAACGTCGCGCATGGCGAGCCCCGCGGGGGCCCAGCCGGTGAAGTCGCCGACGACCTCGACGCGTTTCGCGCCGCCGCGGTAGAGGAAGGTCACGGCCTCGCCTTCGACGAGCGGCGCCGCCTGCGCGGCCTGCAAGCGCCCGGCCGCGTCCGAAGGGTAGAGTTCGAGTTCGGCCTGCTCAAGCTCTTCGGGCGCGAGGCCGACGACCGTCACGCGCCGGAAGGAGGTCGCGCCGGAGGGCGCGACGACGGCGACGACCACGGCGCTCGTGCCGCGCTCGGCCTTCACGTCGAAGGCGAAGCGCCCTTCGGCGTCGGGCTTCAACTCGCGGCGCTCGCCGCCCGACGAGAGGAGGAAGGCGCGGCTCCCCTTCGCGCGCGCGCCGCCCGAGACGCGGAACGACTGGCCCGCCTCCATGCGCTCAAGGATTTCTTTGGCCGGGAAGTGGAAGTCGGCGTCGGCGTGCGGCGGCTGGGGCCGCTTCGAGTAGCGCGCCGCGACGAGGTCGGGCGTGTCGAGGTTGCGGTTCTCCTGTAGGTTCGTCGCGAGCCTGATGAACTGTGCCATCGACCACGCGAGCGGCGTGGCCGAGCCGGTGCCTTCGCCGAACTTGAACCAGGGGGCCGGGCTCGCGGGTCTGTCCCAGACCTGCTCGGGGATCATCAGCCCCGCGTTGGCGAAGCCCGCCATCGTGTCGAGCCGCCGCAGCGCGTCCGCGCGACGCCCGAGCGAAAGCTCGTACTGCCCGCGCTCGCCCGAGAGCAGCGCCCAGAGACGGCCCTGGCCCGTGTACTTGCCGTCCCAGTTCCAGTTGCGGCCGTCGTCCATCTCGCCGTAGCCGTCGTGGTTGTAGCGGTAGAAGCCCGCGCCGTGCGGCGTCTCGACTTTGATAACTTTGTCGATGACGTTCAGGCTCTTGGCGACGAGCGGGTCTTGCGGTTGGCGTATGCCGAGGCGGACGAGTTCGAGGAAGCCGGCGTCCACGATCTCGCGCTCGTCGAAGGTGCCGCCGCCGTTGCCCACGTCGAAGGGCTGGCCGTCGTCGGGGTCTTCGTTGAAGGAGAGGCGGAGGTAGTAATTTTTATCGCCGTGCGGGCCGGTGGTCGTCACCGTCCAGCGCTCGACGTTGCGCGCGAAGTCGTCGGCCGCCGAGAGGTAGATCGAGGCCGAAGTCTCATCGTCGTTGCGGCGCGCGATCTCGGCGGCGCAGACGAGGCCGGCGATCTCGGCGGCGATGGTCGAGGGCGAGTAGCCGCTCTTCTCCTCCCAGCGCTCCTGCGGCGTCCACGGCCCATTCTTAACGACGAAGTCGGCGGCCGGGCGGACGTGCTTGACGAAGGTGTCGCGGTCGGTGCGCCCGAGCTGCTGCGCGAGGATGAGAGGATAGGCGACCTCGTCCATTTGCAGCGAAGTCCAGAAGGGGCGGCCGTCGAGCCAGGAGTTCTGCGGGAAGCTGCCGTCGGGCCTTTGCTGGACGCGGAAGAGGTAGTCGAGCGCGCGCTCGGCGCTCGCCCTGTCGCCCAGGGCCGTGAAGGCCGTGGCGACCTGGTAGAGGTCGCGCGACCAGACGAGGTGGTAGCCGCCGACGACGGGTTCGTTGGCGCTCGCGCCGCCGCCCCACGGCACGGAGAGCGAGGCGATCATCGCGCCGCGGTAGGTCTTGTCCTCGTGCGCCTTCAAGACCATCGCGGCCATGTCGTACTGCTGTTGATAACGGGGCGCGACGCGGCGGAGCGTCTTCAAATAATCGTGCCAGCCCTGCTCGTACTCGGCGCGCGCCTTCGCGAAACCCTTCGCGAGCGAGGCGCGGGCGTGGCGCAGCGCCTCGGCCGCGTCCTTGCCGTAGCCGAGCGCGAGCGTGGTGCGTCCCCCGCCCACCTCGCCGAGCTGCACGACGTTGCCGCCGGCCGCGCGCGCGTAGCGCCTGCCGAGGAGTCCCAGCCGGTTCAACTCTTCGAGCCCGTCGCTCGTCCCCGCGAAGCCGTTCGAGGTCTCTCGGAAGCCTTCGGACGCGACGAGCGCCGAAGCCTTGTCGCCGTCCGCGGCGAGGAGCGCGCCGTCCTGCGTCCACGCCGTGTCGTGCATCCCGCTGTTGTTGAGCGAGGGGTCGTGGTAGACGTAGAGCCTCTGCGCGGCGCGGCAGCGGCTCCGGAACTCCACGTCGATGAGGACGACGGGGCGCTCGGGGTCGGTCGTGTATGTTTTCTTCAGCGTGTAGGTCGGCGTCTCGCTCGTCTGGCGGAAGGAGAGCGAGCGCGGGTCTGTGACTTCGAGTCGGTGCCGCGCCGCCTCCTCGCCCGCGGGCGAGCCCTCGCCGCAGCCGGTGACGTGAAAGCGGAGCGTCTGTGTGTTCGCCACGTCCACCGTGGGGTAGTAGACCTCGTCCAGCACGCCGCCGCGCAGCGTGAACCAGACCTTCGACTCCCACGTGTTCGAAGTGCCGACGGCCTCCTTGCCGGCGCTCGGCCACTGCGCGTCGCGGCCGGGCGCGCCCGGCGCGAGTTCGTCCCGACTTTGCGCGCGCTGCGGGCCGGGGCGGGCGCAGAGCGTGAGGAATAGAAGAACCAAGCAGAGGGTGAATCTTTTGCCCATCAACTCTTCCGCCGGCCGAGCATGTCGAAGCCGACCGCGGCGACGAGCACGGCGCCCTTGACGATGTACTGCGTGTAGTTCTCGACGTTGAGGAGCGACATGCCGTTGTCGAGGCTCGCCATGATGAGCGCGCCGACGACCGCGCCCGAGACCGTCCCGCGCCCGCCCATCAGGGAAGTCCCGCCGATGACGCACGCCGCGATGGCGTCCAGCTCCATCAGCGTCCCCGCGTCCGGCGACGCGCTCCCCACGCGCCCCGTGTGCAGCAGAGACGCCACGCCCACCAGCAACCCGAGCACGCAGTAGGCCGAGAGGATGTAGCGGCGGATGTTGATGCCCGAGAGGCGCGCCGCGTCGGGGTTGCCGCCGATGGCGTAGAGGTAGCGGCCGAAGGTCGTGTTCTGCGTCAGGA
>DAIRFV010000042.1:0-30971 GCA_036794905.1 Pyrinomonadaceae bacterium
ACCCCGTCCTTTCGACCTGGCCCGCCCACGCCGCCGACTGGCTGCGGCTCCACGGCTTCGCCGGAGAAAGGCAAAAGTAAAAGGCGGAAGAGGGTGCTGGGTGTTGGGTGCTGGGTGTTGGGGAAGAACCGGGTTTTACCCCCACACCCAGCACCCAACACCCTGCACCCTCTTCCGCCTCAATGCGTCGTCGCCTTCTCGGCGCCGAGACCGGTGTTGGCGCGGACGACCAGTTCGGTGTACTTCGCTTCGGCCGAGGGCTCGCGCCCCGTCAGGGTGCCGAGGAAGGCGCCGAGGAAGCCGAGCGGGATGCTGAGTATCCCCGGGTTCTCCAGCGGGAAGATCGGGTCGGCCTGAATGAGGTGGCGCGCCGCGCCGGTGACGGTCGGCGGGTCTACGGTCATGATGGACGGGCTGATGAGGATGAGCACGATGGAGGCGAGCAGACCCGTCCCCAAGCCCGCGACCGCGCCGCGCGTGTTGAAGCGCTTCCAGAAGAGCGAGAAGACGATGACCGGCAGGTTGGCCGACGCCGCCACCGCGAAGGCCAGCGCGACGAGGAAGGCCACGTTCGCCGTCGGCCCCAAGACGATGGCGAGCAGAATCGAGGCGCCGCCGACGACGAAGGCCGTGATGCGCGCGACCTTCACCTCCTCACCCGGCGCGCGCTCCGTGCCGCGGTGGATGACGTTCGTCCAGAAGTCGTGCGCGAAGGAGGTCGAGGCCGAGATGGTCAGCCCCGCGACGACCGCCAGGATGGTCGCGAACGCGATGGCCGCGACGAAGCCGAAGAAGATGTCGCCGCCCAGGGTCTGTGCGAGGATGGGCGCGCTCATGTTCGTCCCGCCGTTCTTGGCGATCACGTCGCGGCCGACGATGGTCGCCGCGCCGAAGCCGAGGAAGGTCGTCAGGATGTAGAAGACGCCGATGATGGCCATCGCCCACACGACGCTCGCCCGCGCCGTCTTCGCGTCGGGCACGGTGTAGAAGCGCACGAGGATGTGCGGCAGCCCGGCCGTCCCGAAGACGAGCGCCGCCCCCAGGCTGAGCAGGTCGAGCGCGCCGTAGGGCGGCTTGTAGCGCAAGCCCGGTTGCAGGAAGTCCTGCGTGACGGGCCGCCCGTCCGCGCCCGTGTAGGTGACGTGGCGGACGGCGTCGAAGAAGGCCGCGAAGCTGAAGTCGAAGTGCGCCAGCACCAGCGTGCTCAAAAGGATCGTCCCCGCCATCAGCAGCACCGCCTTGACGATCTGCACCCACGTCGTCGCCAGCATCCCGCCGAAGACCACGTAGACGATCATCAGCACGCCGACGCCGATGACCGCCGACTGGTACGTCACGCCCGAGTCCTTCAACAGCAGGGAGACGAGCGCGCCCGCCCCCACCATCTGCGCGATCATGTAGAAAGTCGAGACGGTGAGCGTGCTCAAAGAGGCCATCGCGCGCACGGGGCGCGGCTTCAGGCGGTAGGCGAGCACGTCGGCCATCGTGTACTTGCCCGCGTTGCGCAGGGGCTCGGCGACGACGAGCAGCACCGTGAGGTACGCGACGAGGAAGCCGACCGAGTACATGAAGCCGTCGTAGCCCTGGAAGGCGATGATGCCGGCGATGCCGAGGAACGAGGCGGCGCTCATGTAGTCGCCCGCGACGGCGATGCCGTTCTGCCAGCCCTTGATCGAACGGCCGGCGGCGAAGTACGCCGAGGAGCCCGTCGAGCGCCGCGCCGCCCAGTAGGTGATGGCGAGCGTGATGGCGACGAAGACGAGGAACATCAAGAGTGAAGTCGTCAAGGCCCTACCCTTCCTTCCTGTCCGAGTCCAGACGCTCGATCACGCGCCGCGCCGTCCTGTCCCAGCCGCCGGCCACGCGCACGTAGAGCGCGGCCACGATCCACGCCATGAAGAACTGCGAGAGCGCGAACAGGTAAGCGACGTTGAGGCCGAGCACGCGCGTCTCCATCAGGCGCGGCGCGTAGCCGACCAGCACGGGGAGCGCGAAATAGTAGACGACGAAGAAGACCGTCATCGGCACGATGAAGCGGCGCTTCGCGGCGAGGAGTTCTTTGAACTCGGCCGTCGCGGCCACGCGATCCCAGTCGGCCACGTCCGCGTCCTCGTCGGCCGTCAGCTCGTGCGCGGGCTTCGACGCCCCGCGCCCCAGCGGCGCCACGTCCGTCGCCGACCCGACCTCCGGCGTCTGGTCTCCCGGCTCCGGCTCCATCTGAATCTTTGGCGGCATGAGTTCTCCTTGGTAGACAGTAGTCAGTAGACAGTAGTCAGTAGCGCTCCGCGTCGCGGTCGTTGGCGCTGACATTCTGACGGTTCGGTATAACGAATGCGGTTTCTACTGACTACTGACTACTGTCTACTCTCCTCACGGTATCTGCTTCAACAGCCTCTTCATCTCGGCGACGGTCTTCGCGTGCGCGGGGTCTGCCGCGAGGTTCTTCAGCTCGTGCGGGTCGTTAACCTCGTCGATGAGCATCGCGCCGGCGCGCCCCTCGTCCCACTCGGCGTAGCGCCAGCGCTCGGTGCGGACGGCGCGGCCGAGCTTGTTCTGGAACATCGTGACGGTGTGGGCCGGGTGATTCCATCTGGCCCGCGGGCTCTTGAGGAGCGGCGCGAGGCTGCGGCCGCGGACGCCCGCCTGCGGGCGCGGCAGCCCGCAAAGCTCGGCGAGCGTCGGGTAGAGGTCTTGCAGCTCGACGCCGCGCGCAGTGGCCTGCCGCCGGCCGCCGGGCACGGCGATGACGAGCGGCACGCGCGTGCCGACCTCGAAGAGCGAGTAAGCCTTCGACCACTTGCCCTTCTCGCCGAGGTGGTAGCCGTGGTCGCCCCAGAAGACGACGACGGTGTTATCCTTCAACCCCAAACGTTCGAGCGCGTCGAGCACGCGGCCGACCTGCGCGTCCATGAAGGTGGTCGAGGCCCAGTAGGCGCGCGTCATCTCGCGCGCCTGCTCAGGGCTGGCGTCGCGGCCGATGAAGAGGTCTGCGTTGCGGCGCGGGACGGAAGGCTCGGGGAAGCCCGGGGGGGGCGCGGGGCGCGGGGCGAAGTCCGGGGGGAGCTGGACGCGCGCCGGGTCGTAGAGGTCGAAGTGCTTGCGCGGCGCGGTCGGCGGGCTGTGCGGCTTGACGAAGCCGACGGCGAGGAAGAAGGGCTGGTCCCGGTGACGTTCGAGGTAGCCGATGGCGCGCGTGGCCGTGCGGTAGTCGCCGTGCGTCTCGCCGTCGCCTTCGAGCATGACGATGCGGTCGGAGTTCGCGCGGCGCCTTTCGCCCTCGTCGGCGGCCCGCACGGACGGCTCGCCCTCGGACTCGTCCGGGTCGCGCGGTCGTGGGGTGGGTTGGGCCGGGCGCGCGGCCTGGGCGTTGGTGCCGCGGTTGACGATGCCCGGGTCGACGGGCTCGCCGCCCTCGGTCCAGGAGGGCTGGTCGTCGATGCCGCCGTGGAAGATTTTGCCCGTGCGCAGCGTCGAGTAGCCGTTGTTCTTGAAGTGCTGCGGCAGCGTGACCCAGTCGGGGTGGGCGGCGCGGAAGTACTTGTTGTTGTCCATCACGCCCGTCTCGGTCGGGTAGCGACCCGTGAGCAGGGCGGTGCGCGAGGGGTTGCAGAGCGGGTACTGCGCGTAGGCGCGGTCGAAGCGCGTGCCGCGCGCGGCGAGGCGGTCGATGTTCGGCGTCCTGACCTGCGGGTGCCCGTACGCGCCCAGTTCGGGGCGCAGGTCGTCGGCGATGAGGAAGAGGACGTTGAGCCTCTTCTTCGGGGCGTTGCGCGTCTGCGCCGCGGCCCCGCCCGCGGGCGCGGACAGTTGCAGCAGCAGTGCGAGCGCGCAGAGCGCGGCGCGTAGTCTCAACGTGTGCCTCCCGATCAACTCCGCGTGATGGCCGGCCAGTCAGTACCACCCGCGGTAGCGGGTGGGTCGGGCTTACGCGTTAAGGGCTGTCCGAGTCAGACTTACCCACCCGCTACCGCGGGCGGTTCTGACCAGCATTGCACTGAAAGATTTGTTCTGCATTAAACTACACGGGCACGGAGGGGGACAAGCGCGGATGAGATTCGACGTAGATGCACGTAGGCGTTGGCGGTCGTGTGCGGCCGTCTTGTGCGCGTTGCTCGTGGCGTGTGCGGCGCCCGCGCGCGCAGCGGGCGCGCAGGCGGCGCGGGGCGCGGGGAGTCGGCGCCCACCCAACATCATCCTCGTCGTGGCCGACGACCTCGGCCGCGGCGACCTCGGCGCGTACGGGCAGCGCCGCATACGCACGCCGCACCTCGACCGCATGGCGCGCGAGGGCGTGCGCTTCACCGACGCCTACGCGCCGAGCCCCGTCTGCGCGCCCTCGCGCGCGAGCTTCATGACGGGGCTGCACCAGGGGCACGCGCGCATCCGCGGCAACACGAATCGCGGGGGCGAGCGCGTGCCGCTCCGCACGGAGGATGTGACGGTCGCGGAGGTCTTGAAGGGCGCGGGCTACCGCACGGGGGTCGTGGGCAAGTGGGGCCTGGGCGAGCCGGGGACGACGGGCGTGCCCGGGCGTCAGGGCTTCGACTACTTCTACGGCTATCTCAACCAGAGCCACGCGCACAGCTACTACCCCGAATACCTCTGGCAGAACGACGAGCGCGTCACGCTCCGGGGGGGCACGTACTCGCACGACCTCCTCACGCGCGAGGCGCTGGCCTTCATCCGGCGCGAGGCCGGCCGCCCCTTCTTCCTCTACCTCGCCTACACCTTGCCGCACGCCAACAACGAGCTGACGCGCGCGACCGGCAACGGCATGGAGGTGCCTTCGGACGCGCCCTACTCGCGCGAGCCCTGGACGCCGCAGCAGCGCAACTACGCCGCGATGGTCACGCGCCTCGACGCCGACGTGGGCGAGCTGATCCGGCTGCTGAAGGAGATGGACATCGACCGGGAGACGGTCGTCGTCTTCACGAGCGACAACGGGCCGCAGGGGAGGGACGAGGGCGGCTACGACCAGGCGCTCTTCGACAGCAACGGCCCGTTCCGGGGTTTGAAGCGCGAACTCTACGAGGGCGGCATACGCGTCCCGCTCATCGTGCGCGGGCCGGGGCGCGTGCGCGCGGGAGCGACGAGCGCGTACCCCGTGACGCTCTGCGACATCATGCCGACGGCCGCCTCGCTCGCGGGCGCGCGCACGTCGTTCAAGACCGACGGCGTCTCCCTCCAAAGCCTCCTGCGCGGCGGGCGCGCGCCGCGGCGCGCGTCGCTCTACTGGGAGTTCCACGAGGGCGGCTTCGTGCAGGCCGTGCGGATGGGGAACTGGAAGGCCGTGCGGAAGGGGGCGACCGGCGCGGTCGAGCTTTACGATTTGAAGGCCGACATCGGCGAGACGCGCGACGTTGCGGCGCGCCACCCCGCGCTCGTCCGCCGCGCCGGAGAGGTCATGCGGCGCGAGCACGTCGAGTCGGAGGACTGGCCCTTGAGCACGACGAAGGCGTCGAAGTGAAGTGTCGATGGTCGCACGGATGTTGACGAACGTGGTGTCCAGACTCCTCCTCATAACGGCGTGCGCGCTCGCGCTCGTCGCCGCGCAGGGCTGCCGCCGGGACGGGGCGGGCGTCGCGTCTTCGCGCGGGGGCGCGCCCGTCGAGCGCGTCGAGCGCGTCGAGCGCGACGGGATGGTGCTCGTCAGGGGCGGGACGTTCCGGATGGGCGCGGACGACGAGATGCCGGACGAGGCTCCCTCGCACGAAGTTACAGTCAACGACTTCTGGATGGACGCGCGCGAGGTGACGGTCGCGGAGTTCGCGCGATTCGTCGAGGCCACCGGCTACAGGACGGACGCGGAGCAGTTCGGCTGGTCGGGCGTCTTCGAACGCGAGACGGGCGACTGGGTCAGGGTTGACGGCGCCGACTGGCGTCACCCGGAAGGGCCTGCGTCAAACGCCGCGGCCGAAGAGCCGGTCTGCCAGGTCTCGTGGCGCGACGCGTCGGAGTACGCGCGCTGGGCTGGGAAGCGCCTGCCGACGGAGGCCGAGTGGGAGTACGCGGCGCGCGGCGGGCTGGCGGGCCGCCGCTACGCTTGGGGCGACGAGTTGAGGCCGCGCGGGCGCCCCGTGGCGAACTGGTGGCAGGGCGAGTTCCCCGCGCGCGACACGGGCGAGGACGGCTTCCGCGGACGCGCGCCCGTGGGGAGCTTCGCGGCGAACGGCTTCGGGCTCTACGACGTGGCGGGCAACGTGTGGGAGTGGTGCGCCGACTGGTACTCGCCCGCATACTATGCCCTGTCGCCGCGCGCGAACCCGCCGGGGCCGGGCGCGGGCGCGGCGCGCGTCATCCGCGGCGGCTCGTGGATGTGCGCCGAGAACTTTTGCAGCAACTACCGCGTCGCCGCGCGCAGCCAGGCCACGCCCGACACCGGCCTCGACAACCTCGGCTTCCGCTGCGCGAGGGATGGGAAGCAGTAGACAGTAGACAGTAGTCAGTAGGGTTCCGCCTTGCGGGGGATTGATGACAACCGCACGGTTCGAGCGACGGAAGGCTTTTCTACTGACTACTGACTACTGTCTACTGCTTTTTGTCCCCGAGCGGGATATAATCGGCGGCCTTGATGACTCCTGCCGGCGGCCTTCCCGAGCCGGCGGCCACCCTCCCCGAATTTTGTCGCGCCCCTTCGAGGTTTCGAGATGAAGAGAACGCTCACACGACTGCTCACGGTTTTTTTGGCGAGCCTGCTCGTGCAGGCGCCCGTCGCCGCGGGTCAGCAGCCGACGCCCGCGCCCGCACAGCCCGCGCAGACGCCGACGCCCGTGCCGGCGCAGCCGACGCCCGCGCCCGCGACGACGCTGACGCCGCTGCCCGCGGCGACGCCGCCCGCGCAGGAGGTGCCGGACTGGCTGAAGAACCTGCCGTCGGGGCCGCAGCCCCCGGGCGACGCGATCCAACTCCTGCCGCCGGGCGTGCTCACCACCGTGGATCACGACGAGGACGACGTGGTGCGCATCACCTCGAACCTCGTGCAGATCGACGCCGTCGTGACCGACAAGAAGGGGCGGCAGGTCACAGACCTCAGGGCCGACGAGTTCGAGATCGTCGTCGATAAGAGGCCGCAGCAGATCACGAACTTCTCGTACGTCCACAACGTCTCGGAGCCGGAGGCGGCGCCCTCGCCCAGGCCCGGGGACAAGTCGGGCCTGGCGGCGGCCCCGCCGCCCGCGCGCCTGCGCCCCGAGCAGGTCAGGCGCACCGTCGCCTTCGTCTTCAACGACCTGGAGATGTCCTGGGAGAGCGTCTACTACGCGCGCCGGGCCATCAAGAAGTTCGTGGACGAGCAGATGCAGCCCGGCGACTTCGTCGCCATCATCCCGGCCAGCGGCGGCAGCGGCGCGCTTCAACAGTTCACCTCCGACAAGCGCCTGCTGGGCGCCGCCATCAAGAACCTGCGCTGGCAGCCGCAGTTCGGCCGCAACAACATCCGCCCCTTCGAGGCCCCGAACTGGAACTCTTCGCCCTTCGACGAGTCGGAGGCCGAGCGCTACTTCTTCACGCAGCGCCGCGAGCGGTTCAGCATCGGGACGCTCAACGCGCTCGACGCCGTCGTCGGCGCGCTGCGCGAGCTGCCCGGGCGCAAGTCGCTCGTGCTGCTCTCGGACGGCATCCCGCTGCCGCCGCCCGAGGACGACTCGGGGCGCATCCTGGCCGGCATCAACCGCGTCATCGAGAGCGCCAACCGCGCCTCCGTCATCATCTACGCGGTGGACTCGCGCGGCCTACAGACCCTCAGCGTCTTCGACGCCAGCAGCCCCGGCGCGCCGACCCCCGAGCAGATGTTCTCGACGATGAGCACGCGCAGCCGCGACATGACCGACTCGCAGCGCGGCATGCGCGCGCTGGCCGAGGAGACGGGCGGCGTCGCCTACGTCAACTCGAACGACATCGGCGGCGGCGTCCGCCGCGCGCTCGAAGACCAGCGCGGCTACTACCTCATCGGCTACCGCCCCGACGCCTCCACCTTCGACCCCGCCACGGGGCGCCTGCGCTACCACGAGCTGAAGCTCAACGTCACGCGCCCCGGTCTGAAGGTGCGGACGCGGCGCGGCTTCTTCGGCTTCACGGGCAAGAGCCTCACGCCGGCCACCGCCCCGCGCACGCGCACGCAGCAGTTGCGCGCCGCGCTCGTCTCGCCGTTCCCGGCGGGCGGCGTCTCTCTGCGCCTCACGTCGCTCTTCGGCCGCGCCGTGAAGGAGGGGGCGTTCGTGCGCTCGCTCATCCACATCGACGGCCACGACCTCACCTTCAGGCGGCAGCCGGACGGCAGCTACAAGTCGGTCATCGACGTGGTCGCGCTGACCTTCGGGGCCAAGGGGCTCGTCGTCAACGAGGCGAACGTGACGCACACCCTGACGCTGAAGGAGCGGGCCTACAAGCAGGTCATGCGCGACGGCCTGCTCTACAACATGGTCGTCCCGACGAAGAAGCCCGGCGGCTACCAGTTCCGCGTCGCCGTGCGCGACACGGAGAGCGAGCGGACGGGCTCGGCCAGCCAGTACGTCGAGGTGCCCGACGTGAAGAAGGGGCGGCTCACGCTCTCGGGGATGATTCTGAAGTCGGCGGACGCCACCACGCCGGGCATCGCGGCGAAGGCCGTCCCACCCCCGCCGAAGAAGCCCGAGCCCCCGCCCGAGCCCGTGACCGCCGCCGAGCCCGAGAACGTTCAGCGGCCCAACCCCGCCCCGGCCGAGGCCGAGCCGGAGGACGGCCCCGCCCCGCCCCCGGCCGACCCGGAGGGCAGCGCGGCCGTGCGCCGCTTCCGCCGCGGCTCGACCGTGGAGTACGGCTTCTACATCTACAACGCGAAGGCCGACCGCGCCGACGGGCGCCCGCGGCTCCAGACGCAGTTGCGCCTGTTCCGCGACGGCAAGCTCGTCTACGAGGGCAAGGTGCTGCCCTTCGACGCGCACCCGCAGAACGTCCAGGGCGATGTCGGCGCGGGCGGCCAGCTCTGGCTGGGCACAATACTCGTCCCCGGCGAGTACGCCCTCCAGATGATCGTCACAGACCTCCTCGCCAAGGAGAAGCAGCGCGTCGCCTCGCAGTGGACAGACTTCGAGATCGTCGAGTGAGGGTCGCTGAACATTGAAGGGGTGCTGGGTGTTGGGTAGAAGGGGTGTTGGGTTTTAGGTTTTAGGTGTTGGTTAAAGACCTGTTCTTCCCCAACACCTAACACCCAGCACCCAGCACCCAACACCCAACACCCAACACCTACTTCTTAACGACCTCCGGGCTCTCGACGTTGACGGCGTTCGTCAGCTTCACGGGCTCGCCCTTCGCCGTCCTGACCTTGACGTTCGTCATCCGCCAGTCGCGCGCGTGCTCGATGAAGCCCGCCTCCTCGCCCTCGGCCGTGACGTTGACGAAGGTGACGCCGACGATCGGTTTTTCCGGCAGCCCCGAGGCGGAGAAGACGCGTTTGGCGCCGACGACCTCGACGTTCTCGACGCGTATGTTGCGGAACTCGCAGTAGCCGCGCTCGACGGGCAGCACCGGCGTGTTCATCACGACCCAGTGCGGCGGCGGGTTCTTGATCTCCTTCGGGATGCTGGCGTACGAGTAGCTCGGGTTCCAGTTCAGAGTGAAGGTGAAGGGCAGCGGCACGTTCTCCATCCTGATGTCGCGGATGAGCACGTCCGAGACGTAGCCGCCGCGCGTCTTCGCCGACTTGAAGCGCAGGCCCTCGCTCGTCCCCACCCCACGGTTGCGGTAGGCGACGACGTGGCGGATGCCGCCCGAGGTCTCGCTGCCGAAGGAGAGGACGCCGCCGCCGCGCCGCGTCAGGTTGTCGCGCACCACCACGTACTCGGTCGGCCGCCCCACCCGCAGCCCGTCGAAGTCGCGCCCCGCCTTCAAACAGATGTCGTCGTCGTTGTTGTCGATGTCGCAGTGCTGCACGAGGACGTGCGAAGAGGAGTCGATGTCAACGCCGTCCGTGCTCGGCCCGCCGTTGTCGCTGATCTTGACGCCGTCAACGGTGACGTGGTCGGAGTAGACGACCTGCACCGTCCAGAAGCCCGAGCGTTTCAGACTCAGATTCTCGATCGACACGTCCGAAGACTTCCAGACGACCAACAGCCGCACGCGCTCGGCGTCATAGTCCGAGGCCCAGCGCAGGCCCCGCGGCTCGTAGTCGTTGCGCCGCAGGTTCCAGTACTTGTCCCACCACTTCTTGCCGCGCCCGTCGATGGTGCCGCCGCCCGAGAGCCTGACGTTCCGCTGGTCGTTGACGTTGACGAGGGCGGCCGGCCACTTCATCTCGATGCCGGCGACGCGCGTGAAGATCGAAGGGTAGTCCGCGTCCTCCTGGCTCCCGAGCAGAGTGACGCCCGCGCCCACGACGAGATGGACGCCCGTCTTGACGAAGAGCGCGCCCGTCACGTACTCGCCCGGCTTGAACTGGACGACGCCTCCGCCCGCCTTCGAGCACGCGTCGATGGCCCGCTGAATCGCGCTCGTCGAGTTCGTCTCGCCGTCGCCCAACGCGCCGTACGCGTTCGCCTCGCAGACCTTCTTCTTCGTCGGCCTCCGCCGCGCGCCCACCGTCTTCACCCACGCGGGCAGTCCCGCCTCGCCCGCCTGCGCGGACGTTTGCGCGGACGCCTCGACCGCGTCACAGGCGACACACGAAATAAAGACCGACGCCGCGACGACCGCCAGCAACTTCTTCAACATGATTCCCCCCGGTCAGACTGTTAAGACGCTAAAACTTTTTCGACTCCGTCCGCTCGACGCGCGTGTCGGGGACGGGGCGCGAGTTGCGGACGGTGAAGTCCTCGACGTTCTTCAACACGAACGTCGGCACGTCCGCGGCCTTCTGCGCCGCGACGCCGAGGAAGGAGGCGGTGCGCACGTCTTCGAGGTGGAAGGCGGGCCTGAGGTCTTCGGTCATGAACCCGACCTCGACGTTCGACAACTCGACGCCGCGCGCGTGGCGGATGAAGAAGCCGTAGGCCGGAATCTCGCCGAACATCGAGGGCTCGGGGTAGTTCGTCTCGCGCTCGGGCGGCTCCAGCGCGGCCTGCGCGCGCGTGCCGCCGCCCTTGTAGAGGATGCGTATGTCGCTCAGGCGCACGTCCTCGATCGGGTGTCCGGGCAGGCCGGCGATGATGGAGGCGAAGCGCGGGTCCGCGTCCGAAACGACCACGTCGCTGATCTGGATGCGGCGGATGCGGCCGACGGGCGTCCCTTCGGGGCCGCGCATGCGGCGGCCGAGGCGGAGGAAGATGGGCGCGGTCGTCACGTCGCGCATCGTGACGTTCGTGACGACGATGTCCTCGATGTGGCCGCCGTCCACGGTCTCTAAGGCGAGGCCGCGGCAGTGGTCGAAGACGACGTTCGAGATGGTGATGTTCCGGAAGCCGCCGTTCGACTCCGTCCCGAACTTGACGCGCCCCGTCACGCGGTCGCGGTCGGGCGCGAACTCCTGCGTCTTCCTGAAGGTGCCGTCCAGCAGCGTCCCCTCGTCGTAGCCCGAGACCTGGCAGTTCGTGATGGTGACGTTCTCGGTCGCGCGCGGGAAGCCGAGGGCGTAAGAACTCTTGAGCACGATGGCGTCGTCGTTCGGCGTGTTGACCGTGCAGTTCGAGATGCGGACGTTGCGGCACGAGTCGATGTCGAAGCCGTCGCGGTTGGTGTCCACGCGGAGGTTGTCAATCGTCAGGTTGTCCACGCCCGTGGCGAGCAGCGCGAAGTGGCCGCCGCGGTGGACGGTGAAGTCGCGGAGCGTGACGTTGCGCGAGAGCTTGAGCGAGATGGCCTTGTTGCCGAGGCCGTTCATCGTCTTCACGTCGGCGTCCTCGCCGAGCGGGGCGAGGACGCGGCCCCCGGCGCCGGCGGCGCCGCCCATGCTGACGGGCGTGTCGCCGGTCGCGCGCGGCCGGCGCGGGCCGGGGCTGCGCTTCGTCAAGCCCTTGCCGTCGATCTTGCCGGGGCCCGTGATGGAGACGTTCTCGACATTGATGCCCCAGATGAGACTGTTCTGCCAGTGGCTGTGGCCGAAGTCCTGGTACATGTCCCACTCGTTCGGCTCGGGCTGGTCGTAGCTCCCTTTATGCTCGGCGGGGTCGGCGGCGAGGATGGTCGCGCCCTGGTCGAGGTAGAGCGCGATGTTGCTCTTCAGCCGAATCGAGAAGCAGAGGTACGTGCCCGCGGGGAAGTGGACGGTGCCTCCGCCCGCGGCGGCCGCGGCCTCAATCGCGCGGTTGACGGCCGGCGTGTCCAACGCCCGCCCGTCGCCCCGCGCGCCGAAAGCCTTAACGCTGTAGGCGCCCGCCGCGTCCGGCCGGGCCGCGCCCGCGCCGCGGCGTTGTGCCGAAGAGGCCGGCCCTGGCGCGGCGGCCCACGCGAGCAGGGCCGCGAGGCCGAGCAGGGCGGCGTAAGCGCGGACGTGTCTTCTTATTCTCATCGGAATCCCTCCCTCAGTTCGCCGCTAGCGGAGCAGCGCCGACGCCGTCCAGAGGACGGGGGCCTGGCCGTGCAGGTCGCCGGTCTTGCGCGGGCGCGTGAGGTAGAACTGCAACTGCTTCTCAAGGTCGGGG
This sequence comes from Pyrinomonadaceae bacterium, assembly GCA_036794905.1. Classification (GTDB taxonomy): domain Bacteria; phylum Acidobacteriota; class Blastocatellia; order Pyrinomonadales; family Pyrinomonadaceae; genus QHXN01. The sequence continues at coordinate 12,552 of DAIRFV010000042.1, forward strand.
CCGACCTCCTGGAAAGCCTTGTTCGTGCCGACGCAGACCTCGCGGACGTTGGCCTCGGCGTCGATGTGCTTGACGAGGCCGAGCCAGGCCTTGCGCGCCGCGGGGCCGTAGGTCCTGGCGTCGAGCCAGCCCTCTTTGACGCCGGTGACGAGCGCGAAGGCGAACATCCCCGTGCCCGAGGTCTCGGCCCACACGTCCGGGCGGTCAACGAGCTGGCGCCAGAGGCCGTCCTCGGCCTGGTACTTCAGCAGCGACGCCATCATCGTTTTGAAGCCCTGCATGATGCGCGCGCGGCGCGGGTGGTTCTTGGGCAGCGAGCGCAGCAACTCCGTCATGCCCGCCGCGTACCAGCCGTCGCCGCGCCCCCAGTAGAAGGGCGAGTCGGGCGCGTGGTGGAAGAGGCCGTTGGGCTCTTGCAGCTTGTCGAGGTAGGCGGCCGTCGCCAGCGCCGCGCGGTCGAGGTACTTCTTATCCCCGGTGGCGCGGAACGCCTGCGACTGGAGGACGTTAATCATGTACATGTCGTCAACCCAGTAGCGCGCCTCGGCCGTGACGCCGTCGGGCGTCGGCTTGTCCCACTGGCGGTCGGCGAAGCCGCGCCCGAAGTCGAGGTAGCGGCGCTCCTTCGTCTGGAGGTACAGCTCCAGCGGAATCGTGCCGATGACGCTGTAGTCAACGTGCGCCTGCCGCGAGATGTGCTTGTCGCCTTCGGGCGTCAGGAAGCGGTCGAACTCGCGGACGAGCCGCGTCGTCAGGTCTTTGTCCTTCGTGAGTCGCGCGACCGTGAGCGAGCCGTACCACGCGCAGACTTCGGGGTAGATGAGGAACTGGCGGCGGGGTCGCGGCTTGCCGTCCGAGCCGGTGACCGTCTGCTCGAACTCGAAGTTGCGCGCGACCCAGTTCTCGGCGACGCGCTTGCCGACCTCCTTCGGGGAGGAGCCGGCGGGCCAGTTCTTGAAGTGGTCGGCGGCGCGCGCGGCGGGGGTCAGGCTCAGGAGCACGAGCGCCGCGAACGAGAGTGCGATTGCCTTCGGTTGTCTGCGCATGTGTGGACTTTCTCCTCAACGGTTCGTCTGTCTGCTGCCGAAATGGAAGGCCGACTGGGGGGCGGCCTCGACGGTGACGGAGCCGGGGGCGAGCCCCGGGGCCGCGGCCGTCACGCTGATGCGGCCGCGCGCGGCGTCCGCCTTGAGCAGGGCGAAGCAGCGCCCCTGATACGCGCGCCGCTGCGACGCCTGAAAAGGCTCGTGGCTCGCGTTGTCGCCGCTGTCCACGGCGACGACGCGCCCCGGCCCCGCCGCTTTGAAGTTGATGAGGTCGGAGGCCGACGGCACGACGACGCCGTTCGCGTCCACGACCAGCGCCTCGACGTAGACCACGTCGTCCCAGTGGTGCGCGAGGCGCGACTTGTCGGCCGAGAGCACGACGCGCGCGGGCCGGCCCGCGGTCTTCAGCTCGTGGGTCGCCACCACCCGGCCGCCCGCGCTGCCGACGGCGCGGAGCGTGCCCGGCTCGAAGCGCACCTTCCAGTTGCGCGGCGCGTCGTCGGAGGGGCGCGCCTTCGAGCCGAGCGAGCGGCCGTTGAGGAACAGCTCGACCTGCTCGGCGTTGCTGTAGACCTCGACCTCCTCCTCGTGCGGCGCGAGGTCTTTCGGCGTCCAGTCCGCGAAGAGAACCTGCGGGTGCCGGTCTAACCCGTAGCCCGGGTCGGTGGGCGAGGCCGGCGTGTGCGCGACGCGGCGGGCGGCGTAGACGGTCGGGGTCGTGCCCCACCAGCTCAGGCGCTGGAAGGCGCGCGGGCGCGGCGTGGCGGTGCGGTCGAGGATGCCGAAGTTCTCGGCCACCATCGGCCAGCCGGGCGACTCGCCGAGGTAGTCGATGCCCGTCCAGAGGAACTGCCCCGCGTACGGCGGGTTGTCGCGCAGCGCCAGCCACTGCTCGCGGACGTGCGTGTTCTCCGTCCCCAGAATCTTGCGCGTCGGCTTCTGGTGGTAGGCGGCCAGAATCTCCTTCTCGCGGTAGTTCTGCCCGACCACGTCGAGCATGTCGGCGAGGCCGTTGTCGTAGTCCTTGCTCACGTTGGGCCGGAAGAGCGCCTGCGTGACGGGGCGCGTCGGGTCTTCGGCGTGGAAGACTTCGATGAGGCCGGCCAGGATGCGCTTGGCGAGGTCGGGCTTCGGCGTGTCGTGAATCTCGTTGCCCGTGCTGTAGATGACGACGCTGGGGTGGTTGCGGTCGCGGCGCACCATGTCGCGCGTGTCGATGTGCGACCACTCGTCGAAGTAACGGTGGTAGTCGTGCTCCCTCTTCTTCACCGTCCACACGTCGAAGTTCTCGTCCATGACGATGAAGCCCATGCGGTCTGTGAGGTCGAGGAACTCGGGCGCGGGCGGGTTGTGCGCGGTGCGGATGGCGTTGGCGCCGAACTGCCGGAGTATCTCAAGGCGGCGCTCCCACACGCGCAGCGGCACGGCCGCGCCGAAGGCGCTCCCGTCGTGGTGGAGGCAGACGCCGAAGAGTTTGAAGTTGCGGCCGTTGAGCCAGAAGCCCGTGGCCGGCTCGAACCTGAACTCGCGGATGCCGAACGTGACGGCCTCGTCGTCGAGGACCCTGCCGCCGGCGCGGACGCGCGCGACGGCCCTGTAGAGCGCGGGGTCGCGCGTGTCCCAGCGCACGGGGTTTCTGACGACGACCTCCTGCGTGAAGTCGGCCGATTCGCCCGCGGCGAGCTGCCTCGGCTTCGTCTCGGCCGTCCCCGTTACTTTGCCGTCGGGCCCCGCGATCTGGACTTGCAGCGCCACTTCGCGCGCGGCCGTTGACTGGTTGACGACCGTGCTGCGGACGCTGACGGTCGCGGACGCGTTCGTGACCCGCGGCGTGGTGACGAACGTGCCCCAGTGTTCGATGTGGACGGGGTCGGTCGCCGTGAGGCGGACGTGCCGGTAGAGGCCCGCGCCCGTGTACCAGCGCGACGCGGGCTGCCCCGCGTTGTCGGCGCGCACGGCGAGGACGTTCGGTTTGCCGAAGTTCAGATGATCGGTCAGCTCGTAGCGGAAGCCGATGTAGCCGTAAGGCCGGCGGCCCAGGTGCCGGCCGTTGACCCACACGTCGCTGTTCGCCATCACGCCGTCGAACTCGACGAAGACGCGGCGCCCCGCGTAGCTGGCGGGGAGACGGAAGTGCTTGCGGTACCAGCCGACGCCCGCGGGCAGGTAGCCGCCGTCCCTGCCCGTCGGGTTCTTCTCGTCGAAAGGCCCCTCGATGCTCCAGTCGTGCGGCACGTCGAGGCGGCGCCACGCCGCGTCGTCGAACTCGGGCCGCTCGGCGCCCGGCGCGTCGCCTTTGAAGAAGCGCCAGTCGGGGTCGAAGTTGGTCGTGACGCGGGCGGCGGCGCCGCGCGCCTGAGCGCGCGCGGGCGTCGGCGCGGACGCGAGCGCGGTCAGGAGCAGCACCAAGGCGGTCGTAATTCTCAACAGTCCGGGCTTCATCGGATTATCGTTCCTTCACTCAACTTAAAACGGCACGGGCTCGACGGGCGTCAGCGTCACGGGGCCGAGCAGGCCGGAGTCGCGCGGCGCGAGTTTGGTCGCGTCGAAGAGTCCGTCGGCGCCGCGGTTCTCGGGGCGGCGCGCGGGGAAGTTCGTGTTGTAGAACTTCTTGTACCTGACCTCGCGCCGCTCCATGTCGATGACGCGGTTGAGGGCCACGTTCGAGACTTCGACTTCGAGCGCGTTCCGCCCGCGCAGCAGCGCCGCGGGGATGCGGACGCGGAAGGGCGGCGTGATGAGCGTCCCGAGGTCGTGCCCGTTGAGGCGGACGCGCGCCGACTCGGCTACACGCCCGAGGTCGAGGAGCCAGTCGCCCGAACCCTGCGGCCGGTCGAAGCCCGTCGTGTAGCGCGCCGTGCCGGAGAATGATTGGTAGGCGTCGCCGTCGAGCCTCAGCCACGAGGTCAGCTCCCGCAGGCTCAGCTCGGGCGGGAGCCGCGGGCCGCCCTCGACGAACTGCACCTGCCACCCGCCTTCGAGCGGTTGCGCCGCGCCCGCGCTCCTGAAGTAGGGGAACGGCTCGCCGCGCGGGCGGCGCATGAATGTCCTCACGACGCACGACTCGCCCGGCGCGAGCTGTAAGTAAATCTCCTGGCCGCCGGGCACGTTGCGCAACTGTGTCAGCCCCGCCTCGCCCGTCAGCGCGTCGAAGACCGCGGCCGCGCTCCCGCCCGTGGCAATCGGCACCCAGCCCTCGATTGGCGCGTTGCTGCGGTTGAGGATGAAGTAGTGAGCGCCGCCCGCGTCCCTGCGCCGCGTGAAGCTCAAGCCCCGTTCGACCATCGCCTCGCGGCGCACGCCCGCGTGCGCGAGCAGCTTCGTCAGGTCGTCGCCCAGCAGGAAGCGCCCCGCGCCGACGCTCGCGCTGCGCACGCCGGTCGTGCCGGTGTCGGAGAATTTGAGCTGCGCGACGAGCCGCCTGAAGCCTGCGCGCCGCGCGTCCAGGTCGTTCAGCCCGGGCACGTCCGCCGGAAGGCTCTTCCGCGCGACGACGGTCGCGCCCTGGCGCGCGAGCGTCATCAACTTCTCGAACGTCTCTAAGGGGATGAAGCGCGTCTCCGGCAGCACGATGACCCCGTCGTACTGCTTCCCGCCCGCGCTGAGCGCGACCTGTGAGTAGGTGACGTTCTTCAGTAGTTGCCGGTCGGAGACGAGGTCGAAGGAGTAGCCCGCGTCGAGCAGCGACTGCGCGTCGGCCTGCGTGATGCCTACGTCGTGCCCGCCGCCGACGTGGACGAGTCTCTCTTTACCCGGCTCCATCCACATGTCGTGGGCGGGGTAGTAGAGCAGCACGTCGTTGTCGGCGCGACCCTGTTGCATGAACGACTGCACGCGCGCGATGTAGCGGTTGAGCGCCGGAAAATCTTTCCACTGCGGGTTCGTCGGCTCAAGGTGGACGGCGGCGTAGAAGAGCCGGCCCGGCCACGGGTCTGCGGGCGGCGAGAAGGCCAGTCCGTGGTAGACGACGTGGTTGATGCCGCCGAGGAAGTTGAGATCGACGGCCCGCTTCACGTCGCCGAGCGAGGAGAGGAAGTGCTCGTCGAGCCACGTCACCGTCTCGGCCGACGCGAGCGTCCGGCCCGTCACGTTCGCGGCCGACGAGGCGAACTTCATCCGCACGATGTCCGTGCCCTCGGTCTCGGGGATGTCGCTCGCGGCGTAGAGGTCGAGGATGTTGGCGGGCGAGCCGTGCGACTGGTTGCGGACGAGGGCGCCCTTCCGGCGCGCCCACTCGCGCCACGGCGCGGTGAAGCGTTCGAGGAGCAGGTCGGAGATCGTCTCGCGGAAGTCGTGGAGCACGCGCGCGCGCCGCTCGGCGTCGCCGTCGCCGAGGAGCGCGGGCAACTCCTGTCTCAGGTCGTAGCCGCGCCGCGCGCGGAACTCCGCGAAGAGCGCCGGCGTCCAGTCCGACTGCCCCTCGGCGTCGTCAACCTCGTAGGAGTCGTTGAAGAAGGCGCGCAGGCCCCGCACGTTGCGGCCCGCGAAGGCCCGGTCGAACTTCCGGAGGTAGTTGCCCAGCGCCTCGGCCGAGAAGTGGTCGATGACGTTGCCCTCGCCGCCGGGCGCGGCGCGCTCGACCAACTTGCCGTGCCAGCCCTGGAAGACCCCGTAGAGCTTCCAGCGCCCCGGCGGCGCGACCCAGTCGAGCGTGCCGTCCGAGCGGACGCGGCCGGTGAGGTCGAGCGTCTCGCCGCGTTCCGAGTACGCCATCAGCGCTTGCAGCGGCAGGGGCTTCTCGAAGCGCACCTGGTCGAGCGCCAGCTCTTGCAGGTTCGGGTTCGCGCTGATGGGCTCGCGCAGGGTCGAGATGTCGGGCCGGCGCCCGACCGCGCGCACGAAGGGCTTCTGCACGAGACGCACGGGCTCGCCCAGACGCGCGCCGCCGCGCAGCTCCCACGTCTTCGAGACGAGGTCTTTGCACGCGTCCTCCGCGTTGACCCACGGGCCGCCGAAGGGCCAGCCCGTGCCCGTCGCCATGTCCACGCCGAGGCCGAGCCGGTGGGCCTCCCTCAAAGTGTGTTCGAGCATCCCGACCCACTCGGGCGAGAGGAAGTTGATGAAGCGCCCCTCCTCGCCGCGCACGCCGTAGATGGGCGTCAGCTCAAGCCCCCCGAGCCCGGCCTGCTCGTACTGCGCCAGCGCCGCCGAGAGGTCGCGCCGGTTGACGGCGCTCCCGAGCCACCACCAGCGCGTCCAGGGCTTCGACTGGCTCGTCACGCGCGGCCACGCGAGCGCCGCGTTCGCCTGCGGGGCGCGCACGACCCCGGCGCCGCCGCGCCTCCTGCCCTGCGCGAAGGCGCCCAGGGGCGCGAGCAGGCTGACGACGAGCAACAGCGAGGCGAAGGCGCGCGCCCCCGTGTGTCTGAACGGCTTCGTCAAGGTCTGTCTCCTTCTCGCTCGTTACTTCTTCAATCTCACTTCGACGATGTTCGGGCGCGGCGGACGGCGCATGCCTTCGCCGACGAAGAAGCTCGTGTGCGGCGGCTGGTTGTAGGCGACGTTCTGCCACGCGACGCTCAGCCGGTACTGCGGGTCGTGCATGAAGGTGTAGAGGCGCTGCGCGGTCGGGATGGTCGTCGTGTAGACGCGCAGCTCCCGGTTGTCCGTCGTGCGCCACACGACCTCCTCGCGCCAGTCGCCGAGGAGGTCTGCCGAAAGTGCGGGCGTCGCCTTCGACCCGTTGTTCCAGGTGCAGCCCTCGGCCGCGAGCAGCACGGTCTCGGTCGAGTCCTGCCAGTTCCACTTGGCGATCTGGTTGCGGTCGAGCAGCTCCCGCAAGGCGTCGCCGTCCCAGTAGACGCCGAAGTTGCAGGAGCGCGGCGTGCGCTCCGAGACCACCCGGCCGCGCGCGTCGAAGAGCCCGTTGATCTCCGCGCCGCGCACCCAGCATTCGAAGCCCGTGTGCCGCGGGTCGATGTCGAGACACAAGCCGCGCCCCGGCCCCTCGCCGTCCGCGCCCGCCTTGACCGAAGGCTTCTTCCACAGAATCTTCCCCGTGCGCGCGTCGCGGAGGTGCGCGCCCGCGTCGTCGAAGCGCTCCTGTATGTCGAAGACTTCGAGCCCCGGGCGCTCGGGGTCGAGGTCGGAGAGGTGGAGCGCGTCGCCGTGGCCGAGGCCGGTCGAATAGAGACCGCGCCCGTCGTCGTCCACGACCATCGCGCCGTAGACGATCTCGTCGTGGCCGTCCGCGTCAACGTCGCCGACGCTCAGGTTGTGGTTACCCTGTCCGCCGAAAGCCTTGTGGCCGGGCGTCCCGTCCTCGCTGTCGAACGTCCAGACCTTTGATAGTTTTCCGCCGCGCCAGTTCCAGGCGGTCAGCACCGTGCGCGTGTAGTAGCCGCGCGCCATGACGAGGCTCGGGCGCTTGCCGTCGAGGTAAGCGACGCAGGCGAGGAAGCGGTCGACGCGGTTGCCGTAGCCGTCACCCCAGACCACGGCCAGCTCCTCCGAACTCGGGTCGGGCTTCGCGGGGTGGCGCGGCGGGATGAAGTTCGTCGTGGCGAGGGCCGCGCCCGTCAGGCCGTCGAAGACGGTCAGGTATTCGGGGCCTTTGAGGATGTAGCCCTCGACGCCGCGTCTCGACTCGCGCCCGGACTCGCCCCGGAACGTGGCGAGCGTGCCCGCCGGATTGCGCCAGTCGGCGTTCGGGTCTCCGATGACACGGCCTTTGCCGTCCACGGTGCCGTCGGCGGTCTTGCAGGCGACCTCGGCGCGTCCGTCGCCGTCGAGGTCGTAGACCATGAACTGCGTGTAGTGCGCGCCCTCGCGGATGTTGCGGCCGAGGTTGATCGTCCAGAGGAGCGTGCCGTCGAGCTTGTAAGCCTGAAGGACGGGCTCCGTCGTAAAGCCCGCGCTCCCGTTGTCGCGCCCGCGGCCGACCATGTGGACGACCAACTCGTACTCGCCGTCGCCGTCGAGGTCGCCGGCCGAGGCGTCGCCCGGCGCGTACCCGCGCGGCGTCTGCAAGGGTATCGAAAGATATTGCCGCGCGGGCGCGTCCGCCGCGAGCGTGAAGGCCGCGCTCGGCTCCCCCTCTTTGCCTTTCAACACCGGACGCACGGAGTACGAGTTCGACTTCGACGTGTCGGCCTTCCCGTCAATGAAGCTGGTCGGCCCCGCGAGCGGCTGGTCGTTGAGCCTGACGGCGCGCGCGCCGCCGGTCGAGCGGTAGACGTTGAAGGCGAGCGAGTCGGGGTCGGTTCCCAGCAGGCGCCAGCCGACCCAGACCTTTCCGTCCGACCGGGGGACTGCGACCACGCCGCGCCCGAGCGCCTCCATCTGCCTCTGCGCGCCCGCGGGGAAGAGCGGCGCGGACAGGAGGAGGAGGACGACAACGAACGTCGTCATGCTCGCACGCAGCCTCGGTGATTGACAGTTAACCACAGAGACACGGAGACACAGCTTTGAATATATGTGCTCGAAGCTGTGTCTCCGTGTCTCTGTGGTTAATCTCTCCATACTCCACCCTCAAGTAGCTCGGAAACGGCGCGTCGCTCACCTCAACTGAGCGGGCTTGTATCGGGCGGCCTCGTTCGCCCGCGGCGAGAAATATTTTTTGAACGGGTTGCCCTTCAGAGTTTTCAACCCGGCGACGACCGAGGCGGCGTTGAACTCGGCGCCGGCCGGGCTCGTGTGCGTGTGGTCGGGGCCGAAGAGCGCCTTGACCTTCTCCGCGCCCAGCGCCTCGTATTTGTCGGCGACGAGGCCCGTCACGTCCACGAACTGCACGCCCTCGGCGCGCGCCAACTCTTCGGCCCACTGGCGAAACTTGCCCGAGCCGCGCTCGACACGTCCGTCCTTCCAGATGTTGCGCACGGTGACGGAGAGGATGATGGGCGTCGCGCCTTTGGCCTTCACGTCGGCGATAAAGCGGCGGTTGTACCAGCCGAAGGTGTGGACGACCTCCCTGGTGCCGTCGGGCTTCGTGACCTCTTGCGTCTCTTCGCCCAGACCGGGCAGCGAGCCGCGCGCGCGGCCCGTGTCGAGCGGGCCGCCGTCGTTGTGGCCGAACTGGATGAGCACGAAGTCGCCCGCCTTCAAGTCCTGCAAGACCCTGTCCCAAAGTCCCTCGGTCAAAAACGTCCGGCTGCTGCGGCCGGCGCGCGCGCGGTTGAGGACGTTGAGCTTCGACGTGTCGAAGAAGGCGACGAACGGGTCGCCCCAGCCACGGCCTCCGTTCGCGTTGTTGTTGGCCGTCGAGTCGCCGACGACGAAGAGCGTCGGGAGCTTCGGGTCTGCGGGTCGCTGTACGGGCGGGGTCGGCAGCGGGGCCAAGTCGCCCGTCTGTGCCGAGGAGATGACGGGCGACAGGCAGACGGCGAATAGGGCAAAGATAACGGCCGCCGTGTTGTTTCTCAGTCGGTGCATGTGCCTTCTCGAATGTCGGAAGAAATCTTCAGCGCTTGCCGTCGGTCGGCCCCGGCCAGTCGTCCGTGCGGAAGGGCGCGGCGGGCAGACCCGTGTCGTTCGTCAGGTTCTGGCCGCGCGGGTTGTTGTTGAAGGCGTAGCGCGCGGCGACGGGACGCGGCACGTCCGAAGACCAGACTTCAACTTTATCCTTCCCGACGATGCGCGCCTCCGCCCAATGCCACTTCCGGTCTTCGCCCGCGACGGCGAACTCTTGCAGCCTGTCGCCGTCGCGGATTCTCAACCCCGTCCCCACGTCGTCGAACGTGAGGACGATTTTCGACCCGGCGACTTTCATCTTGCCGAACATCGGGCCCGTCGCCGTCAACTTCCGCCCGTACGCTTCCGAGAGCGCCCAGCGCGCCATGCGGCGGCCCACGTCGAGCTTGTTCTTCGGGTGTATGTCGCGGGCCTCGCCCACGTCGATGGTGACGATGAGGCCGGCGTTCTGCGTCGAGACGGCCGTGCGGCGCTGTGCCTCGCGGATGTGGCTCCAGGCGTCGTCCGCCGGGTCGGGCTTCGGGTCGCGGTAGTTGGGCAGTTGGACGATGCCGAAGGGGAAGTCGCCCTGACCCCAGCGCTCGCGCCACGCGCGGATCATCGTCGGCAGGAGGACGGCGTACTGCTGCGCGCGCGCCTCGTTCGACTCGCCCTGATACCAGAAGGCGCCGCGGACGGGGAAGGGGATGAGCGGCTCGATCATGCCGTCGTAGATGGACGAGGCGACGCGGTACTCGCGCAGGGCGTCCGGCACCGGCGGCGAGGGCGAGGGGCGCGCGCCCGCGGCCTTCGTCCTGTCGGCCTGCTCGCGCCAGCGCTTGATCTGCTCCTCGTACTCGACCTTCACGCGCGGCCGCTCCTCGTCCCAAATCTTCGTGCGCTCGACCGTGGGCTTGAGGTCTTCGCTGGCGAGCAGGTACTCGACCGGCGTCCAAGCCTCCGCCTGCGAGCCGCCGTAGGAGGAGTTGATGACGCCGACGGGGACGCCCAGCTCCTTCTGTACCTCGACGGCGAAGTAGAAGCCCGCGGCGGAGAAGTCTTTGACGGACTCGGGCGTCGTCGCTTTCCAGGTGGCGAGCGGCGGCGGCCTGTGCTTGAAGGCGACCTGACGGCTGACGTTGAAGAGCCTGATGCTCGGGTGGTTGGCCGAGGCGATGGCCGTCTCGGCCTCGCGCGTCTCGGCCAGCGTGAACTGCATGTTCGACTGCCCCGCGACGAGCCACACCTCGCCGACGAGCACGTCCTTCAGCTCAAGCCTATTTTTACCGGCGACGGTCAGCACGGCCGGTGTCGCGTTCGCGCGCAGCGGGTCGAGCCACACGCGCCAGCGGCCATCGGCGCCGGCCGTCGTCTTCTTCGACTGCCCCGCGAAGCCGACGGCGACGGCCTCGCCCGGTTCGGCCCGCCCCCAGACGGGCACGCGCACGCCGCGCTGCAAGACCATCGAATCGGAGAGCACGTCGGGCAGCGAAACGTCGGCGCGCGCGTCCGAGGCCGAGGCGAGCAGCAGCGCCGCCGTGAAAAGCAGAGCGGTTACGTAAGCGTTTCTCTTCGATGCGAAGGAGAGCATGCGGACAGTCTCCGAAAGAATTTCACGGGTAAAGCGGTTTACCGCGCGCCGACACCGCGGACGCTTCCGGCCTTCACTCGGCCTGTTAGTCTTACAAGCGTTCTATTGCTGGGGGCTCTGATTCTAAACCGAGTCGGGTGGAAAATGCTAAGGGGCGTGAACCGTGAACCGCAAAGGCGTGAACCGTGAACCGTGAACCGTGACAAGAGGAAGAGTCTGTCTTCTCTTGTCACGGTTTACGGTTCACGGTTCACGCTCTTGTCACGGTTCACGGTTCACGCCTCCTAATTGCCTAAAGGCTTCGTCTCCGTCGCGAGCGGGCTGGGGGGGAGTTTGAAGGAGGCGACGGGGTCGGGGCGCGCGGGGTCGAAGGGGCGGAGGTCGCCGGTCAGATATTTAGCGAGGGGGAGGCGGTTGGACCTGACGCCTTCGACGACGGCGCGCGCGAGCTGGTAGCTGCCGTAGTTGTTGTGGTGCGTGCCGTCGCCCGGGGCGAAAGCCTTCTTCGACTCCTCGGGGCCGAGCGCTTCGTAGAAGGGCTTGCTCGACGCGTGGAGGTCTATGAGGGGGACTTTGAGTTCCGACGCGACCTGGCGCACGGCGTCGTCGTGGTCGCCGTGCGAGTCCGTGATCTTGCCGGCGGCGTCGAAGGTGCGCCGGTGCATCGGCGTGACGAGGACGACCGCGCCACCGCGCCCCCGCGCCTCCTCGACGTAGCGCCGGAGCGAAGCCTTGTAGGTCGTGAACGCGCCGACGCCCTCGCCCCTCTCCTTCTCGTCGTTGTGGCCGAACTGTATGAAGAGGTAGTCGCCGGGCTTCAACAGGCTCAAGACCTTGTCGAGGCGGCGCGCGCCCGCGGAGCTGCGGAGGGATTCGCCGGACTCTGCGTGGTTGGCGACGGCGAGGCCGGGTTTGAAGAAGCGCGTGAGCATCTGGCCCCAACTGTTGTAGGGCTCGCGCGGCTGGTCGCAGACGGTCGAGTCCCCGAGGAGGAAGAGCGTCGGCGCCTTGTCGCTCCTCTTAATCTCAATCGCGCTGACGGCGGGGCGCGCGTTGTTGAATTCGAGCGTGAGCTTCTCGTCCCAGGCCCAGGCCTCCATCGTCCGCTCGCGGTCTTTGAGCTTGACCTCGCCGCCGGTCGGAATCCGCGGCGTGCGGACGTTGACGGTGAAGGTGCGCGTCTCGGAGCGGCCGCGCGCGGTGCGCACCTCTTCGAGCATGAGGCGGCGCAGCTCGGCCTTGACCGTCGTGACCGTCTCGCCCTCGCGGTCGCCGAAGGTGACGGTCACGTCGTAGTTGCCCTCGGGCAACGCCGCCGAGAAGTAGAAGGGCGCGGCGGCCGTGCAGAAGTCCCCGCGCAGCGCGTCGCCGCCGCGGTCTTCGCACGTCACGGTCGCGCCGGGCTCGAAGCCGTAGCCGAGTTCCTTCGTGTAGAGATTAGCCGGGAGAACCTGCCGGTAGCCGTCCTTGACCTGGCCGGGGCCGAAGTCGAACTTGAGAGAGGGCGTGTTCGAACGTCCCGTAACGTCCTGCGCGCGCACGTCGGCGGCGCACGTCGTGAGCGCGCAGGCGAGGGCGAGAATGGCGGTCGCGTGCCTGAAAAATTCGGTCGGCATAATTCGACTCCTGTGGCTCGGGATTCGCCGGCAAGGTTACGTCTTCGTTAAATCTTGTGTCCAGAAGCTCCAGCGTAACAGAAGCGTAGAGGCAATCGGTTAAATTCGTGTTAGAATCTGTAAGTGTCTGTCTTAGTTTAATTTATGGGCGAATAAAATATGCTTATCGAGTCGCCCGGAGTTGGATTCGAGCAGTCCCGGACGGCAGGGAAACGTGTTTTTCAAGTCGTCACGGGCGGCCTCGCGGCCGGAGTAAACGAGCCGGGAAGGGTGGGCGAGTTGTGCCGACTTTAAGAGATGTGGCGGTGTTGGCCGGGGTTTCGACGGCGACCGTCTCGCACGTCATCAACGAGACGCGACGCACCACGCCGGAGACGCGCGAGCGCGTCGAGCTGGCGATCAGACAACTGGGCTTCGTCCCGAACGCGGCCGGCCGCGCGCTCGCGATGCGCAAGGCCGGCGTCGGCGCGTCGCACTCGTTCGGGGGCGCGCAGGGCAGCGGCGTGAGTGCGTCGGGCCACGGCGGCGCGGCCGTCGCGGAGGCGGAGGAGTGGGTCGCGCCGCCTCAGTCGCAGACGGCGACGAGCGCGGTCGGCGCGTCGCGGATGATCCTGCGGCTCGTGCTCGCGGCGCAGCCCATCCCGCGCGTCGAGATCGCGCGCAGGCTCGGCGTCAACCGGAGCACGGTGACGGAGGTCGTCAAGCCGCTCCTCGCCGAAGGCTTGCTGCGCGAGGAGCAGGAGGCCGTGCCCGCGGGGGTGGCGCGCACGTCGGGTCGGCCGCCGGTCGCGCTGTCGTTCGGAGACCTGAATGAGTTCTTCGTCGGCGTGAGCGTCGGCGTGCGCCACACGACGGTGGGGCTGGCGACGCTGGCGGGCGAGAGGTTCGGGGAGGAGGAGTTCGAGACGCCTTCCGAATCGCAGGAGGCGCTGGCGCTGATGCGCGCGTCGGTCAAGCGCCTGTGCGCGAAGGCGCCCGGAAGAGAGCTGAAGGTCATCGGCGTGAGCGTGCCGGGGCCGACCGACGCGGAGCGGAGGCGCATGCTCTACGCGCCGCACCTCGGCTGGCGCGGCGTGGACGTGGCGCAGGCGCTGGGCGTGAAGCCGTGCGGCGTCGAAGGGGGCGCGGCGGTGCCCGTCGTCGTCGAGAACGACGCGACGGCGGCGGCGATGTACGAGGCGCGTCTGCGCCTGCGCGACGCGTCGGAGACGCCGCCGTCGAACTTCGCGCTGGTGAGGAGCGGGACGGGCATCGGCGTCGGGTTGGTGCTGGGCGGCGAGGTCTACCGCGGCACGGGCGGGGGCGAAGGGCTGGCGGGCGAGTTCGGGCACATGACCATCGTCGCGGGCGGGAAGCAGTGCCGCTGCGGGAACCGCGGGTGCTGGGAGATGTACGCGTCGGCGTCGGCGGCTTCGTCTCTGTACGTGGGCGACCGCGTGCAGTTGGGCGGGCAGAGGCCGCCGCGCTTCGTCGAGATCGTGGCGAGGGCCGAGGGCGGCGAGCTGCGCGCGCGTCGGACTCTGGAGCGGTTGGGCGAGTACCTCGGCATCGGCATCGCGAACGTCATCACGGGGCTCGGCGTGTCGAGGGTGATCGTGAGCGGGCGTCTGGTCTACGGCTGGAAGTTCATCAGCGGGCCTTTGCAGGAGGCGGTCGGGCAGAGCATGGCCGGGCTCATCTCCGGCTGGTCGGTCGAGCCCGGCGAGCCGACGGGCGCGGGCTTAGGCGGCGCGGTCGAGGTCGCGGCCGACGAATTCCTCGCGCGCGTCGTCGGTCGCTAACGGCGCCGTTCGCCGAAATACAGGTCAGAACCACCCGCGGTGGCGGGTGGGTTGTACGACCGCGGCCGGGTGATTGATGAGAGGCGTGCTGTCATCAATCACCCGGCCGTGCTCACCAGAACCACCCGCCACCGCGGGTGGTTCTGACCGCTCTTTATTCCCCGCAACATGCCCTGCGGCTCCGGCCTCGCTTGCAAAATGGCCGGAGTTAAAGTAGAAGGCACGTATCAAGAGTTAAAGATTTCTGTTTGACAGTTCCCCCGCGGCGGGCGCGCGCGCCTCGACTGAGGACGTTCGACCGCCGCGTGCCTGTTAACCGCTTCCCCTCCGAGAGAAAACTCGATGAAGAAAGAACTCGGCACCTTCCTGCTGCTCGTGCTCTTGTGCGTGGTGGTGGCGGTCTTGAACCCGCGCTTCCTCGCACCGGCCAATTTGCAGAACATGGCGCGGCTCATCGGAGCCTACGGCATCTTCTCGATCGGGCTCGGCATCGTCATCATCACGGGGGGCATCGACCTCTCGGTCGGCTCGGTCTTCGCGCTCCTCGGCGTGCTGCTCTCGATGATGCTGACGGAGTGGGGCTGGCCGTCGGCGCTGGCCGTGCTCGCCACCATCGGCATCGGCACCGCCCTGGGCGGGCTGCACGGGCTGCTCATCACGAAGGTGCGGGTGCAGCCGTTCATCGTCACGCTCTGCGGGCTGCTGTTCTACCGCGGGCTGGCGCGCTTCATCTCGAACGACGAGACGAAGGGCTTCGGGTCGGCCGAGGGGTTCGAGACGCTGCGGAACGTGGCGACGGGGAGTTTGTTCGGCATCCCGACGCCGTTCGTGATACTGGTGCTGGTCAGCATCGTGATGTGGGTCGTGCTGCACCGCTCGGTCTACGGGCGTTACCTCTACGCCGTGGGCCGGAACGAGACGGCGGCGCGGTACTCGGGCATCAACTCGCAGAGGATCGTGGCGAGCGCCTACCTCATCCTCGGCGCGCTCGTCGGCATCGCCGGCATCGTCTTCGCCTTCTACACGAACTCGATTTCGCCCAGCTCGCACGGGAACTTCTTCGAGCTGTACGGCATCGCGGCGGCCGTGCTGGGCGGCTGTTCCTTGCGCGGCGGCGAGGGGTCGATTATCGGGATACTCATCGGGACGGCGCTGTTGCAGGTCTTGCAGAACCTCGTCAACCTGCTCGGGATACCCAGTTCGCTGAACTTCGCCGTGATGGGCGCGGTCATCCTCGTCGGCGTCATCGCCGACCAGATCCTTCAGCGCCGCTCGGCGCGCGTGAAACCCGCTTGAGGCTTAAGTGAGCTTTACGACCATTCATCCGGAGAGTTCGACTATGCGCTTGAAGAGGACGGCGGCGCGGCTCCTGCTCTGTTCGGTCATCCTGCTGGGGCTCGCGCCCGCGGCGGCGGGGCAGGGCGTGCCGAAGAGGGAGGGGTTCGGGCAGACGAGGGACGGGCAGGCCGTGGACATCTACACGCTGAAGAACAGGCGGGGCGCCGAGGTCAGGATTACGACCTACGGCGGCACGGTCGTCTCGCTCAAGGTGCCCGACCGCGCCGGCCGTGTAGACGACGTGGTGCTCGGCTTCGACGACATCGAGGGCTTTCAGAAGACGACCACCTACATGGGCGCGCTCATCGGCCGCTACGCCAACCGCATCGCGAAGGGGCGCTTCACGCTCAACGGCGAGGGGTACACGCTCGCGACGAACAACGGCGAGAACCACCTGCACGGCGGCGTCCGCGGCTTCGACAAGGTGGTCTGGAAGGCGCGGCCGCTCGCGGCGCGCGCCGGCCAGTCGCTCGAACTCACCTACCTGAGCCGCGACGGCGAGGAGGGCTACCCGGGCAACCTCGACGTCCGGGTCGTCTACACGCTCACCGGCGCGAACGAGCTGAAGATCGACTACTACGCGACGACGGACAAAGACACCGTCGTCAACCTGACGAACCACAACTACTACAACCTCGCCGGACAGGGTAACGGCGACATCCTCGGCCACCTGCTGACGGTCAACGCCAGCCGCTTCACGCCGACCGACGCGGGCGCCATCCCCACGGGCGAGCTGCGGCCGGTGCGCGGCACGCCCTTCGACTTCACGCGCCCGACGGCCATCGGGGCGCGCATCAATCAGGACGAGGAGCAGTTGAAACTCGGCAAGGGCTACGACCACAACTTCGTCGTCAACGGCCGCCCGGGCACGCTGCGGCTGGCGGCGCGCGTCTCGGAGCCGACGACGGGGCGCGTGATGGAGACCTGGACGACGGAGCCGGGCGTGCAGCTCTACACGGGCAACTACCTCGACGGGAGCGACGTGGGCAAGGGCGGCAAGCCCTACCGCCACCGCTACGGCTTCTGCCTCGAGACGCAGCACTACCCCGACTCGCCGAACCGCCCCGGGGAGTTCCCCTCGACCGTCTTACGCAAGGGCGCGCGCTTCCGCTCGACGACCGTGTATAAGTTCAGCGCGCGGTAGGCGCCGGCTCTGACGCAGTCATAAGATTCGGATGATGAGGAGAAGCAAGATGAAGCTAAAGAGAATGATCGCGCTGGCCTGCCTGCTCTCGATCGCGGCCGCCTGCACGCAGCAGGGCGGCACGGGCGGCGGCGCCAACACCGCCAACGGCGGCGGGGGCGGCGCGGGCGGCGCGGGCGGCACCAAGCGGCTCGCCTTCGTCACCAACAACGCCTCGGACTTCTGGACCATCGCGCGCAAGGGCGTCGAGAAGGCCGACGCGGAGCTGGCGGACGTGACGGCCGAGTTCAAGATACCGCCCGACGGGACGCCCGACGGGCAGCGGCGCATCGTGGACGACCTGCTCGCGGTCGGCGTGGACGGCATCGCCATCAGCCCCGTCGATCCGGACAACCAGACGCCCTTCATCAACGACGTGGCCAAGAAGACGCTCGTCTTCACGCAGGACTCCGACGCGCCGAAGAGCGACCGCGCCTGCTACGTCGGCACCGACAACGTCGCCGCGGGGCGCGAGGCGGGCAAGCTCATCAAGGAGGCGCTCCCCTCCGGCGGCAAGATCGTGCTCTTCGTCGGCAAGCTCGACGCGCGCAACGCGCAGGAGCGGATGCAGGGCATCAAGGAGGAGCTGACGGGGTCGAACGTCACCATCCTCGACACGCGCACCGACGACACGGAGCGCGTCCGCGCCAAGGCGAACGTCTCCGACACGCTCGTCAAGACCCCGGACGTGGCGGGCCTCGTCGGCCTCTGGAGCTACAACGGGCCGGCCATCCTCAACGCGGTGCGCGACGCGAACAAGATCGGCCAGGTCAAGATCATCGCCTTCGACGAGGAGGACGAGACGCTGGCCGGCATCAAGGAGGGGGCCATCTACGGCACGGTCGTCCAGCAGCCCTTCGAGTTCGGCTACCAGGCGATCAAGATGATGGCCGCCGCGCTCAAGGGCGACCGCTCGGGCATCCCCGCCAACAAGCAGGTCTTCGTCCCGACCAAAATCGTCAAGCGGGACACGGTCGAGGAGTTCACCCGGCAGATTAATCAGCTCCGCGGGAGGTAGAACGCAGTACGCAGCAGGCAGTTGGCAGTAGGCAGTCGAGGGCGCCGGCTTTCGGACGTTGAACTATTAATTCTGACGGCCCGACTCCTGACAACCTCGAACGAACGCCTGCGGCCAACTGCCTACTGCCATCTGCCATCTGCCATCTGCCTACTATTCATATGTCCCCGATACTACAGATGCGTTCGATAGAGAAGCGCTTCCCCGGCGTGCACGCGCTGAAGGGCGTGGACTTCGAGGTGAGCGCGGGCGAGGTCGTGGCGCTGCTGGGCGAGAACGGGGCGGGGAAGTCCACGCTGATGAAGGTGCTCGGGGGCGTGCACCAGCCGGACTCGGGCGAGGTCTCGATTGACGGCGCGCCCGCGCGCATCCAGGGCGTGTCGGACGCGACCCGCCACGGCGTGGCCTTCATCCACCAGGAGCTGAACGTCCTCGACAACCTCGACGTGGCCGCCAACG
>DAIRFV010000524.1:0-2182 GCA_036794905.1 Pyrinomonadaceae bacterium
GGCGGCATCTTCACGAAGATCGCCGACATCGGCTCCGACCTGATGAAGATCGTCTTCGGCATCAAGGAGGACGACGCGCGCAACCCGGGCGTCATCGCCGACTGCACGGGCGACAACGCGGGCGACTCGGTCGGCCCCTCGGCCGACGGCTTCGAGACCTACGGCGTGACGGGCGTCGCGCTCATCACCTTCATCCTGCTGGCGGTGCCGGCGGCGGCCGTGCAGGTGCAGCTCCTCGTCTGGATTTTCGTCATGCGCGTGATGATGATCGTGGCGTCGGCCGTGGCCTACTTCCTCAACGAGGCGGTGGCCAAGTCGCGCTACCAGAACGCCGCCGCGATGAACTTCGAGGCGCCGCTCACGTCGCTCGTCTGGGTGACCTCGATCATCTCGGTCGTGCTCACCTACGTCGTCTCGTACCTGATGATCCCGAACCTCGGCGACGGCTCGCTCTGGTGGAAGCTCTCGACCATCATCACCTGCGGCACGCTGGCCGGCGCGATCATCCCCGAGCTGGTCAAGGTCTTCACCTCGACCGAGTCGGCGCACGTCAAGGAGGTCGTCATCTCCTCGCGCGAGGGCGGGGCGTCGCTCAACATCCTGTCGGGGCTCGTCGCGGGCAACTTCTCGGCCTACTGGATCGGCCTCGCCATCACCGCCCTGATGGCCATCGCCTACGTCTTCAGCACGTACGGCCTGGGCGGGCTGATGGAGGCGCCGGCCGTCTTCGCCTTCGGCCTCGTCGCCTTCGGCTTCCTCGGCATGGGCCCCGTGACGATCGCCGTGGACTCCTACGGCCCGGTCACCGACAACGCGCAGTCGGTCTACGAGCTGTCGCTCATCGAGCAGGTGCCCAACGTCGAGGAGGAACTCAAGCGCGACCACGGCGTGACGGTCAACTTCGAGCGCGCCAAGCACCTCCTCGAAGAGAACGACGGCGCGGGCAACACCTTCAAGGCGACGGCCAAGCCCGTGCTCATCGGCACGGCCGTGGTCGGCGCGACGACGATGATCTTCTCGATCATCCAGGTCTTGCGCGGCGAGGCGCTCGCGGGCGCGACCCGCGCCTCGCTCA
Organism: Pyrinomonadaceae bacterium; assembly: GCA_036794905.1. Classification (GTDB taxonomy): domain Bacteria; phylum Acidobacteriota; class Blastocatellia; order Pyrinomonadales; family Pyrinomonadaceae; genus QHXN01. Next base: position 1,076 of record DAIRFV010000524.1, read on the forward strand.
CCGAGGCGCAGGGCCTCGCCACCTTCTACGAGAACCTGTCGCTCCTGAACCCGCTCTTCCTGCTCGGGCTCATCACGGGCGGCGCGATCATCTACTGGTTCACGGGCGCCTCGACGCAGGCCGTGACGACGGGCGCCTACCGCGCCGTCGAGTTCATCAAGGCGAACATCAAGCTCGGCGCCGAGGTCGAGAAGGCTTCGGTCGAGGACTCGAAGAAGGTCGTCGAAATCTGCACGCAGTACGCGCAGAAGGGGATGTTCAACATCTTCCTGACCGTCTTCTTCTCCTCGCTCGCCTTCGCCTTCATCGACCCGTACTTCTTCATCGGCTACCTGATCTCCATCGCGCTCTTCGGGTTGTATCAGGCCATCTTCATGGCCAACGCGGGCGGCGCGTGGGACAACGCGAAGAAGATCGTCGAGGTCGAGCTGAAGGAGAAGGGCACGCCCCTGCACGACGCGTGCGTGGTGGGCGACACCGTGGGCGACCCGTTCAAAGACACCTCGTCGGTGGCGATGAACCCGGTCATCAAGTTCACGACGCTCTTCGGGCTGCTCGCCGTCGAGCTGGCGCTGTCGGTCTACCGCAGCCGCGGCGACCACACGCTCAACTACCTGCTGGCCGCCCTCTTCTTCTTCATCTCGGCCTACTTCGTCTACCGCTCGTTCTACGGCATGCGCATCCGCAGCGGGCGCGACGTGAACACGCGCGAGATGGGGACTGACAAGGACGGGCTCGCGGGTCGTCAGCTCGAAGGCAAGGCTCACGCGTCCGACTTCGGCGCGGCCGGCGTCGAGCGCGGCGCGGCGCGGCGCGACACGACTCGTTAGAGAGGCCGGGGAGGACTGGAACTGTGAACAGCTACGCGAAAGCGGAGACGCTGGTGGGCGCGTTCGTGGCGCCGTCGGACTGGGCGCGTTCGGCGCTCCTGGTCGTGGGGTTCAGCCTGCTGACGGCGGCGGCGGCGCAGGTCGCGGTGCCTCTGCCGTGGACGCCCGTGCCTTTGACGGGGCAGACGTTCGCGGTGCTTCTGACGGGGGCGCTGCTGGGGCCGCGCCTCGGCGCGCTGGCGATGCTCGCCTACCTCGCGGAGGGCGCGGCGGGGCT
>DAIRFV010000271.1:0-8465 GCA_036794905.1 Pyrinomonadaceae bacterium
AGAAGCTGCACATCGCGCGGCAGTACCTCATCCCGCGCCAGACGCGCGAGAACGGGCTGACCGAGGGTCAACTGGAAATCACCGACGAGGCCGTCGCGCTCATGGCCGCGCGCTACACGCGCGAGGCGGGCGTGCGCCAGTTGGAGCGCACCGTGGGCCGCGTCGCGCGCAAGGCCGCGCTGCGCATCGCGGAGGGTCAGGCGGAGAGAATAGTCGTCGGGGCCGACGACTTGAAGGAGATGCTCGGCGCGCCGCGCTTCTACCCGGAGGAGGCGCGCAAAGAGCTGCCGACGGGCGTCGCCACGGGGATGGCGTGGACGGAGACGGGCGGGCAACTCCTCTTCATCGAGGCGACGCTGCTGCCGGGCAGCTCCGGGCTGCAACTGACGGGTCAGCTCGGCGAGGTGATGCAGGAGTCCGCGCGCGCGGCGCGCTCTTACCTGTGGTCGCACGCCTCCGAGTTCGGCATCGAGTCGCAGATGTTCAAGAACTACGGCGCGCACGTCCACGTCCCCGCGGGCGCCATCCCGAAGGACGGCCCCTCGGCGGGCGTCGCCATCACGTCGGCCTTCGCGTCGCTGATGACGGGGCGGCGCGTGCGCAACGACACGGCGATGACGGGCGAGATCACCCTCTCGGGCCTCGTCTTCCCCGTCGGCGGCATCAAGGAGAAGGTTCTGGCCGCGCACCGCGCGGGGCTGCGGCGCGTCGTGCTGCCCGCGCGCAACGAGCCCGACACGGAGGACATCCCCGACGACGTGCGCAAAGAGCTTGAGATCGTCTACGTCTCGCGCATCGGCGAGGCCCTGGAGCAGACGCTCGAAAAACTCGTGGCGCAGCCGCCGCCGCCCGCAGACCCGCAGGCGGAAGAGTCGCGCACGCAGCAGCCGGCGCAGCAGACGGAGCCCGAGCCCGTCCGCGCGCGTGGACGTTGAAGGCTTTCACCTGAGACGAGGGGGAGTGAGCATGGCGACGAGCAGGAAGACGCAGGCGAAGGCGGGCGTGGCCGAGAAGCGGCGCGGCCAGCAGATGGGCGACGAGCGCAGCCAGCCCTCCGAGGTTGACGAGGCGCAGCAGCAGACGCCGGCCCTGCGCGGCCGCCGCGGGGTCGCCAGCAAGTTCTTCGCGGACGAATCCTTCCAGACCACGGGCACGAGCGGCGAGACGCCGCGCGACAACAGCCCTTCCGTCCCGGCCGCCATCCCCACGAACACGAAGGCGGGCGAGTCCGGCGGCGAGGCCGAGTTCAAGGCGCGGCAGAAGTCCGCCCGGAAGTCCGCGCGCAAAGGCCGGAAGTGACCTCGGTCGTCCGAGGGCCTTCCGTGCGCGGCGGCCAGAATTTTCGACGCGCCCGGGGGTTTAGCTGACCAACACCAGCCCGCGGGCGCACCCCGCCCGCGAGCCTTACCCTGAACGCTCAAGATCGGAAGGAGAAACCTCATGGCCGACAAGTCCGAAGAAGAGAGATTGAGAGGCTACATCGTCATCTCGACGACGTTGGACGGCGACGTTCAGAAGTACGAGGGCTGCAAGGTGATCCCGTACGGCGATGTCTACCCCGCCATCTACAGGCAGGTCTACGGCCCCGCGAGCGAGCGCGAGTGCGAGAAGTGGGTCAACTCGAACTGCTCGAAGTCGGGAGCGGCGAAGAGCTAGGGCCGGGCGGGCGCGCGCACGAAAGAGAGCCCCGGGGGACGAAGCACCTGAACCTCGCTCCGCCCCCCGGGGCTCTCGCTTTATGAGTGCCTAAGAAAAAAGAATGGGGTCGGACTCCCCCAAGCCCGACCCCGATGGCCACTCGCGTGGCCTGCCCCAAAGTTTCACTCGTTCTCAGAAGGAACGCCCGTTAGGTGAGTACATAGTAGCCCCCGGCGCGCGCCCTTTGGTTGCAAACAGATTGCGCTCGCGTGACGAGTTTGAGACAGGCCGTTTTTCTATTTTCCCTCGGATTTCCGCCTGAAAACCTCTTCCGGCACGGGCACGTCGAAGGCGGCCTCGCGAATCTTGAGCACGGTGTCGCCCATCGCCTGGTTGCTCTGCACGCGCCGGAACGCGATCAACACGCCGTCAACCTTGCGGTAGTCCGAGTAGGTCTCGGTGACGGGCATCGAGACGGTGTCGCTCGTCGCCAGAGAGTCCTGGCGCAGCAGCAGGAAACTCTTCGCAGAGATGTACTGCGTGACGGGGCTCCCCTTCTCGGGCGTGAAGACGACGACGTAGGCGTCCTCTTCGCCGACCTTCGACATCTTCTTAATCTCGGCCTTTTGGAAGAGCGTCTTCCAGTTGAGCGGCGCGTAGAAGTCGGCGCCGATGCGCGTCTCTTCCAGCTCCTTCCCCGTCTTCGGGTCGAAGGGCAGGAAGCTGCCCTCGGTGCCGCCCTCCGCGCCGTCGAAGAATTCGTGCATGGTGCCGATCTTCTTGCCGAGCGAGACGAGCGTCACCTCCTGCCCGAACGAGTTCGGCGCGCGCGCGTAGGTGACGGCCTCGCCGCTGACGCCCTGGTGCAGGAGGTCTAAGTCGGCCGTGACGCGCATCGTCTTGTGCCTGCGCAGCGCCGCCTCGCCGCCCGCGGCCTCGACCACCTTCGCCATCAGCTCGTCCACGGTCAACGGCGCCTTGAACTCCGCGGCGCGGTTGAAGACGCTCTCGTTGCCGGGCTGCCTCAGAGTGATGCCGGCGACGCGCCCCGCCTCGTCGCGGCGGACGACGATGCTGTAGGTCTCGGGCAGCCCCGTCGAGCCGAGCACGTCCTTCGAGCGCTCGACGAGCGGGTAGGGCGTCTGCCCGGGGACGACGAGCACTACCCGGCCGTCGCGCACGGCGACCTCCACGTCCGGGCCCTGCTTCTTCTCGGGCTCGTAGGAGCCGACGACCTCCTTGAGCGGCCCGGCGTAGTCGGCCGACGCGCCCGAGGCCGAGGCGGTCGCCGCGTCCGCGGCCTTCACCTTCTTCAAGGTGTAGTTGCCCTGCGGCTGTTCGAGATAGATTTCGGTCTCCTGCGGGTTGTCCTTCGCCGGGCGGAAGGTCAGGTGGAAGCCTTCGAGCCCCGCGAGCTTGTAGCGGCGGCCGCCCGCGGGTTCGAGCGCGTAGGTCGGCTGACCCGGCGTCGAGACGTTGAGCTTGCCCTCCTTGACCGCCACCGTGAACTTCATGTTGGCGACTTCGAGCAGGTAGTCGCCGACCTCGTTCTCGATCTTCACGGCCGGGTCTGCGGCGGCGACCGCCGCGGGGCCGGGCGCGGGCGCGCCGGGGTCGCCGACGAGGTTCGACCAGACGACGTTCATCGCCGAGGCCGGGAGCGCCGAGGCCGAGACGTTCGTCAGCATCACGAAGCCGAGCCGCTGGTCGGGCATCAGGGCCACCTGCGCGTTGAAGCCGTCAATGTTGCCGCCGTGCTCGACGACCTTGTGCCCCTTCCACTCGCGCAGGAACCACCCCAGCCCGTAGCTGACCGGCCCGGCGATCTTCATCTGCGGCTTAATCAGTTCGGCGAAGCTCTTCTCGGAGACGAGCCGCTTGCCCTCGAAGACCCCGCCGCCGAGCATCAGCCGGAGCCACTGCGCCATGTCGCGCGCGCTGGAGTTGATGGCGCCCGCGGGCGCGATGGCCGGCAGGTCGCGCGTCGGCACCCGCCGCGTCTCCTTCGTCGCCTGCTCGTGGACGTAGCCGAAGGAGTAGTCGCGCGCCTTCAGCATCTCCGCCGTCGAGGTGTCCGAACCCTTCATGCCGAGCGGCTTGAAGATGCGCTCGGCGATTAACTTCTCCCACGTCGAGTTCTCGACGCGCCCGACGATCTCGCCCGCGGCGGCGTACATGACGTTCTGGTACTGGAACTTCTCGCGCAGCTTCGCGGTCGGCTTGGCCGCCGCGGCGACGCGGATGACCTCCTCGCGGTTGAGCACGCCCGAGACCCACGCGAGGTCGGTGCGGTTGAGCCCCGAGCTGTGCGAGAGCAGGTCGCGCACCGTGATCTTGGCGTCGGCCTCGGGGTCTTGCAGCTTGAAGTAGGGGATGAACTTCTTCGGCGGGTCGTCGAAGGAGAGTTTGCCCGCGTCGGCCGCCATCGCGACGAGCATCGCCGTGAACGCCTTCGAGGACGACCCGATGGCGAAGAGCGTGTCGGGCGTCACCGGCACCTTCCGCTCAAAATCCTTGTGGCCGAGCCCCTTCATGTAGACGACTCGGTCGTCCTTGACGATGACGAGCGAGAGGCCGGGGATGCCGAGCGCCTGCCGCTTCTCCTCGACCGCCTTCTCGACGGCGGCGAGCCGCGCGTCGAGGTCGGAGGGCGCGGCGGCCTGCGCCTTCGCGGACTCCTGCGCCGACGCGCGCGGCGCGAGCGCGGGCGCGACTGAGAAGAGCAGCGCCGCCGACAGCGCGAGGTTGAGGGAACGTCTCCAGACGTGCATGTTTCGTGTCTCCCGCTTGTTACTCTGAAAGATTGTACCGGTGTGCGAACGGGCGGTACCAACTGTTTACGGGCGCCGGGCGGGTAAAGTTTAGGCCGGAAGTACAAAAACGTGGACGGGCGATTTAACCACGGAGACACGGTCAGAGCAATTTGAAATTTCAAATCCCGAGACCTGTGTCTCCGTGGTTAAGTTTATCCGGGGCGCGGCGTTGAAGGCGGCGGGCGTAGAGATGTCGGGCGAACGCGCGTCCGTCAGTCGTCCGCGCGTTCGCCGCGCGCCGGGCGTTCTTCGCTGTTGGGGCGCGGCTCGTAACGTTGGGCGACGGAGAGTATCCCCACCGTGAAGACGGTGCTGAGCAGCGCCACGCCGAGGCTCCCCAGCCCGACGGCGACGCCGACGGCCGCCGTCATCCAGACGCCCGCGGCCGTCGTCAGGCCCTGTATGTCGCGCTCGCGGTCGAGCTTGAGGATCGAGCCGGCGCCGATGAAGCCGATGCCCGTGACGATGCCCTGGATGACGCGCGACAGGGCGTCAGGCCCCATCCCGACGCCCGAGCAGGCGAGCACGAAGACGGCCGTGCCGAGCGTGACCAGCATGTGCGTCCGCAGCCCCGCGGGCTTCCCGGCCTTCTCGCGCTGAAAGCCGATGACCGCGCCGAGTATCGTGGCCGCCAGCAGCCGTATCAGCACGTGCGTCAGACGCCGCGCGTCCGGCAGCCCCGACAACAACTCTTCCCAAATGATGTCCATTCTCAACTCCCCCCGGTTCTAAAACAGTCCTGGTCGCTCGACACGGCGCGTAGAATCAGAAAGTCTCTCACGGCGTCAGGCGGCGCCCCCGCGGCGGGGCAACGCCTTGAACATCCTGACGCTCGCGCGCTCGACCCCGGGGGCCAGAGTCTTCGTCAGCTCCCCGACGGGGCTGTAGCCCGCGCGCTCGTAAAAGGCGACGGCGTTGAGCGACGCCGTGAGGCGCAGCGACCCGAGGCCGTGGGCGCGCGCCGTCTCTTCGAGCGTGCACAGGAGTTTCCAGCCGACCCCGCGACCGCCCACGTCGGGGCTGACGTAGAGCCCCTGAATCTCTCCGGCCTCCGGGCCGAGCTCGCCGAAGCCGACGACCTCGCCGTCCTCTTCGGCGACGAAGAACTCGTAGCGCTCGATGGCCTCCGCGTACTTGTCCGCGCGCAGGCCGCCCGCCCAGATTTGAAGCACCTCCGGCGGGTAGTGGCTGGCGCACGTCTCCCGGATGGCCCGGCCGTGGACGCGCCAGATGGCCTCCCTGTCTTCCTGTATGGCTCTGCGGATGGCGAACATCTGAAAGGAGCCGCGGGTTGTAGTCAGGCGCCCGGGGGCGTGGGGATTAAGCCGCGCCACATGAACTTCTCTATCTGCCGCCGGTGCCGCAGGACGTGGACGACGGCGTGCTCCAACAGTTGCTCGATGTCATACCTCACGCCCCAACCGGTGTTGATGACGGCTCCCGTAATCTCCTCGTCCGACATCCGCCAGCGGCCGTCCAGCGTCTCGGCCATGTAGGTGAGGATCGCGTCCAACTGCTCCAGAGACTCGCCGCGCGAGAGCAGCGCCCTCGGCGGCCGGGTCGAGGGCACCGCGAACAGCTTTCTCAAAAGGTCGGCGTAGCCGTACCCGGAGTTCACCACGTGCGACACGACGGTCTGAGCTGAACGGCAGTCGTCGTCCCGCGTCTCCGGGTCAACGACCCGCGCCAGGTCTTCCTCGTTCATCCGCCCGACCAGACGCCGCAGCTCCCACACGGCCCGCTCGTACTCGTCCATCAGCGCCCCGACGGCGCCCTCACGATAGCTCTCTCTCATGCAGTTGTACTCACCTCATCACGCCCGGGTCGCCGCCGACGCCGCCGCGCAAACAGTGGCGCGAGGCCCACGTAGAGCAGACCCGCGACGAACATAACGCCCGCCAGAATCCGTGTGCCGGCGAACGGCATCACGACGAGCAACACCAGAACCGGGGCGGACAGCCCCCGAAAGTTGTTGAGCTTAGGATAGCGCACCGAGGTGACCATCAACAGCGAGAAGGCCACGACGAGGGAGGTCAGCGACGCCGAGAGCCGCGGCCCGCCGACGAGCGACGTGGCGTCGAGGAACACCGCCGCCACGGGGAGGAAGGCGTAGAAGACGGTGGCGAGCCCCGGGAGTTCGCGCACCTCTTCGTCGCGCGCGACGATGAGCAGGCTGTTGCGCGCGTAGCGGAGCGCCCCGGTCAGCAGCGGCAGGCCGAGCAGAGCCTCCTGCACCAAGCCCCCGCCCGCCCCGACGAGCGCACGCGTGAGCGCCCACGGCGCGACGACGAAGCAGAAGTAATCGGTGAAAGTGTCGAACAGGGCTCCGAACGCGCTCGCCACGCCCAAGCGCCGGGCCAGGAGGCCGTCGAGCACGTCGGTCACGGCGCCGAGCGTGATGAGGGCGGCCGCCGTGTGCAGGCGGCCGTCCGCGGCCGTCACCACGGCCGCCGCCCCGAACACCACGCGCGAGCCGGTCACCACCTGCGGCGCGATGACCCGGAGCCGGTAAAGCCATCCGCGCCGCGTCACTTTCACAATCGTCATGCTCATTCAACCGGCAAACGGCGAGTTCGCGCGCAGACTTCGTGGCCGCTAGCGCTTTCTGCCCTTCCAGCGTTTGCCCTTGTTCGGGTTCGGTTGAGGTTCGCCGGCGCCCTCCGGGTCGGCCGCGGCCGGGGGCTCGTGTGTGTGTGCGGCGTTGTAGGCGAGGCGGTCGAAGATTTTGAGGGAGTCGATGACTTTGAGCGATTCGATGTCGTCGTCGAACTTGAACTGGCCGAGGTCGGCGACCTCGTCGTTGGGGCCGAAGGTGATGAGCTCGTCCTGGAAGTCGCGGCGGTGGTAGGCGAGGACGAAGGCGTTGGGGCCGACGCGGAGGCTGCCGATGTCGTCGCCCCAGTTCCCCTGCGAGAGGTCGAGCGAGGGGAACTGGGCCGGGCCGTGGATGCGTACGGTCTCGCCGCGAAAGTCCTTGTCGCGCCAAACGTCTATGTAGCAGTCGCCGCTCTTTTCCGCCATGTGGCCCGTCCCGTCGCCCGTCTCCTCTTCGGCTCAGTCGGCGGCGGGGTCGTACGCCTCCGACTCCAGCAGCGGCGCCCAGTGCGTGACGTTTGCCAGCTCGGTCAGACGCCCCTCGCGCGCGTCTTCGACGTACCAGCGCCCGCCGGCGTAGAGCCCCGCCGACATCCTGTTACTCGCGCCGTCGTGGATCAAGACCCGCTCGCCCTCCGCGGGCTTCGAGTCCGACGCTTTGAACCAGGGCATGATACATCCAACCGCCCGTCCGGCGTTCGGAAAAGACGCGCCCCGCGCGCGGGGTGCGGCGGGGCGCGTCGTTGTTTCGGGTCGCCTTCGGCCGCGCGGCCGTCCGCGCGGCAAAGGGTTGTCAGGCGGCGCAGACCTTCGAGAGCGCGCCGGCCCACTTGGCGGCGACGGGCTCGCCGTACATCTGCCGCTCCTTCTCGCGGCGGATGGCGCAGGCCATGCGGAAGGCGCGCGCCTCGCCGTACTTGCGGATCGAGACGCTCGTGCGCCCCTTCTTCTCGCGGCCGGCGTTCCAGGAGACCTCGTAGACCTCGTTCTCGTAGACCTTGCCGTCCTTCCCCTTGTACTTCTTGACCGCGCGGCGCACGCCGGCGACGCCGACGCTGTTACGCGGGTTGTGGCCGACGACGACCCAGTCGGTGCGCGGCTTGCCCAGCTCGCGCTCCAGCTCGTCGCGGCACTCGACGGCCGCCTTGAGCGCGGCCTCCTTGCTCCCGTGCTGGCGGTCGGTGACGAACTTCGACCGCGTCTCGTTGTTGAACCTCACGCGCACGTACCAGCCGTGCATCTTCTTCTGCTCGCTGTCGATGCGGCTGATTCCCTTATGACCGGATTTTGCCATGTGACTGCCGAAGCGAATCTCCTTCATGAAAGTGTTGATGACTGTACGTTCAAACTAAGACCCGCGGCGCGCTTTGTCAAAAGCGGACGGGGAAAAAGCAGTAGACAGTAGTCAGTAGTCAGTAG
>DAIRFV010000272.1:0-5535 GCA_036794905.1 Pyrinomonadaceae bacterium
GATTTCGAGAGCGCGACCAGCTCCTCGGCCACGCCGCCCCAGCGTACCACGTTCTTGTACTTGAGGAGCAGCTTGATGAAAGTCCGCACCCACGCGAGCGCGACCTCCGGCAGTTCGAGGAAGCGCAGCAGGTGTCCGGTCGGCGCGGTGTCTAAGACGATGGTCGAGTACGCGCCCTCGTCGATGAGGTCGCTGACGGTCGAGAGCGCGGCGATCTCGTCGATGCCCGGCGGGGCGAGCGCGACCAGCTCGCGCATCGCCTCGCGGTCGAACTGCACCTCCCAGCGCGAGCCGCCCGTCAGCGAATCGAACAACTCGTCCGTCCAGCGCCGGTAACGCTCCTTCAGCTCCTCGAAACGCGCCGCCGGGTCGATCTCCATCGCGTCGAGGTTAGACGCGCCCGCCACGCCCTGCTTCGACTCGCCCACCGCTTCGCCGAAGCTGTCGGAGAGCGAATGCGCCGGGTCGGTCGAGAAGACGAGCACGCGCGCCGACTCGTCTCCTTCGGCGACCGCGAGCGCGTACGCCGCCGCGGACGTGGTCTTGCCCACGCCGCCCTTCCCGCCGAAGATGACGAGCCGCCTCGGCTCCGGGCGGAAGCCCGACCGCGGGGGAGGGCGTATGTCTCCCGTCACGCGTTTTGAAGGAGGACGCAAGCCCTCCCCCGCGGTCGGGCTTCCGCCGGTCGCCCGCCACAACGCGCCCGCGAACTCGCGGAGCGCTTTGGCGCCCCGAACTTCGGAAGGGAAGAGCGGGACGCGGTGCTGCCGCAACGTCTCGAACTCACGTTTGAGCGCGCCGAGCCAGCGCGATTGCATCCGCGCGCGCGCGCGGCAGAAGGGGCAACGCCCGCGCGCGCGCTCGACGCGGTTGACGACGAGGTCGGTGACGGGCGCGCCCTCCGCGCGGAGCGAGGCGAAGTAGCGCGCCGTCTCCTCGAAGGCCATCGCCTCGGGGATGGTGACGAGGACGAAGCTCGCGCGCGCGGGGTCGAAGAGCATCGCGCGCACGGCCGCGACGCGCGCGGCGAGGTCGCGCAGGAAGAGGTCAACGTCGTCCTCGCGCACGCGCCCGCGGCGCGCGAAGTGCGCGGCCATGTAGCGGTGCTTCTCCGACATCACGTCGAGCGCGCCCACCCAACGCGCGAAGACCTCGGGCAGGCGCAGCATCCGCGACGTGTGCCCCGACGGCGCCGTGTCCACCACGACGCGCGCGAAGTCGCCCACGCGCTCGACCTCGCTCAGCTCGAAGAGCGCCATCACCTCGTCCATGCCGGGCAGGGAAAGGTCGAGCAGGTCGTTGATGTCGGCCTCGTCGAGGATGGTGCCGCGGTCGGCGATCTCGGCCAGCACGGCGCGGTGCTTCTGCTTGAAGGCGTCGAGCGCGGCGGCGGCGTCCATCTCGCGCGCGAAGAGGCGCGGGGCGTCGGGGCGCCTGCCGCGCCGCGCGACTTCGGCCGTGCGGTCGCCGACTTCGACGCCGAGACTGTCCGAGAGTGAGTGCGCGGGGTCGGTCGAGAAGAGGAGGAGGCTCGCGCCGGGCCCGGCGGCGTCGAGCAGCGCGAGCGCGGTCGCGGCGGCGGCCGTCGTCTTGCCCGTGCCGCCCTTGCCGCCGAAGAAGAGGTAGCGTGTGTTCGGAAAGTCTGCGGGGAGGAGGGGTGTTCGATCCTTGATCTTTGACGTGAGATTTTTGATTGAAGTCATGGAACGAACCCCGCGTGCCTCTCCAAATCAAAAATCGCAAATCAAAAATCGTTTCAGCGCCCGCCGCCGGGCTCGTAGAAGTCGCCGCCCTCGTCGTCGCCGCCGGCCTCGACGACCATCGAGGAGGAGTCGGCCGTGTGCACCTGCCCCAGCGCTTCGAGCTGGCGGGCCTTGATGGCGCGCAGCCGCGCGAACAGCTCGCGCTCGGCCTCGGCGTAGTCCTCGTCGGAAATCTCCTCCAGCTCGAAGCGCATCTGGAGTTCGAGCAACTGCTCCTTGATGACGGACTCGTCGTTCAGCTCCTTGTCGGCGAGCTGCTGAATCTGCCGCATGATGAACTTGAAGCCGTTGACCGGCGCGAGCAGGATGTCGTCGAGTAAAAACATAGGGAGTCAGGAGGCCGCTCGGTGTTTCATCGGTCGAAAGTCAGGCAGGGCTACCGCCGCCGCCGCCCCTGTCCTCAGCCTTCTTAGACAACGCCGCGATGTCGTTGCTGTTGCGCTCGGTTGTGGCCGTCAGAGAGCGAACGGCCTCCTCCGTCCTTAGCTGTGCGTCAACCAGTGCGGCCACGCGCTCGCGGAGGTCGCGACGTTCGCGGCGGAACTGTTGCCCCATCAGAATCACCGTGCGCTCCAGCCGATCAAGTCGCCTGGAGGCGCGAGCGTCCGCCTCCTCCAAGCTCTGCATACCCTCCTCAAACCTCTGCATGCCAGCGGTAATCTGCGCCTGCTGGCGGAGGATGAAGTCCATCGTGCGTTGGCGTTCTTCGTCTGTCATGGCGTGACCTCAAAGGTCAAAGCGGCGCATGTCGGTGGCGGGCGCTGCCGTCAGGCGGCGCCCTCGCCGCGCTCCAGCTTCAGGCGGATGTGGACGAAGTTGTAGGGCGGCCAGGGGCCGGTGTACTTGAAGGAGAGCTTGCCCTCGTACTTGGCGGCGATCTCCTTGACCTGCGTGTCGAACTCCTGCTCGCGGTCGCGCTCGATGAGGAAGGCGGCGTTCATAATCATCTTGTCGCCGATGGGCTTGTTGGCGCGCGAGGCGACGGCCGTGTCGCGCAGGTAGGCGTAGACCTCGCGGACGTAGGCGTCCGACTTCTCGGCCAGCGCCGTCTCGACGAGGCGCCCCAACTGCATCCGGGCGAAGTAGGTCGAGCCCGCGCCGCGCGAGGTGATCTGCTCCTTGAGGTTGCGTATCTCCTCGCTCTGCTCTTCGAGCTCGCCGATGACGCGCTCGCGATCCCAGTTGACCTTGAGCCCGAACTCGACCTTGCCCGCCATCTTCGCCAGCACGTCCCGGAGCGCGTCGTAGGTGCCGCGCATCAGCTCCATGATGTCGTCCTCGGTGCGGAAGAGCACGCCGAAGGCCATCGGCAGCACGGTGAACTCGCGCATGACGGTCTCGTTGACCTGCTCGTGCGCGAAGACGTTCTCGCGCGTCGGGTCGTAGACCTGGATGGGCGTGTTCGAGACGACGGCGGCCAGCCCGTCGTGGTGGACGGTGTAGACCTCATCGCCGCGGCCGCCGATGCCGATGGGGCCGAAACTGCGCGGCTCCTTCGACTCGACGATGCAGTAGACGTACTTGCCCTCGGGCGCGGGGGCGGCGTTCGGCGTCTCGTTTTCGGCGCTCATATTATTCTGAAGTTGTTTCGGCGGCTTGGGAGAATGCTGACGCGGGTATAATAGTGGGCGGCGCGTTGGCGGCGCAACTACTGTCCGCGCGCCGGGGGGTGTTAGAATCTTCGCCAAAGAACCCCGCGGCGCGCCGCGACGTACATAAACCGACGACTTTGGCACCGACGCCTCTGGAGACAAAGATGAGCGACCAGCGAAACTGGCTTGAACGTTTGGGCGACAAGATTCCGGGCTACGCGGGCTACGTCGCCAAGGAGCGGCGGCGCGACGTGGACAAGCTGCACCGCGAGCACCTGGCCGAGCGCCTGCGCCTGTCCAAGCAGCCCCTGACCGACGTGATGCGCGAGCTGTCATCCTCGGGCCGCCTCTTCGAGGTCGGCCCCGTAGACCGCGTGCTGAAGAAGCTCGACCAGATCGAGAACCGCATCCGCTTCGCCAGTTACGGCTACGCGGGCTTCTTCGACGCCGTCAAGATCGAGGAGCCGCAGTTGGAGCGCATCTACCGCTTCGACCTCTCGCTCGTCGAGAAGGTCGAGGATTTCGAGCGGCAGGCGCGCGAACTCGGCGGCAAGGGCGCCACGGCCGACGGCCTCAAGGCCGCCGCCGCCGAGATCGAGCGCGCGGCCGACGACCTCAACCGCACCTTCGACGAGCGCTACCGCGCCATCGAGACCTTCGGCCCCGAAGACGCGCAGGGCCAGCCGATGTTTAGCTGAAAAGGGGTTCTGGGTGTCGGGTGTTGGGTGCTGGTTAAAAACCAAAACCCAAAACCCAGCACCCAGCACCCAACACCCTTCCTATGCCCGAGAGTTGTGCTAACTGCGGCGCGGAGTTGTACGGGGGGCAGCAGTTCTGCCGCCGGTGCGGGACCCCCGTGGGCGCGGCCGTGGGCGGCCGCGGCGAGGCGCCGACGCAAATTTTCCACGGCGGCGCACAGTCCGCCCCGGCGCCGCCGGCCGCCACGGCGGGCACTTCGCCGCTCGGCGGCAACGGCGGGGCGCACACGGACTACGGCGCGGCGCAGCGCCCGACCGAGTACCACTCCGCGGGGGGCCAGCAGACGACCGCGCTCGTCGGCCAGCCGTTCGGCTCGCAGCCGCTCTCGGTCGGCGGGCCGCCCGCGCCTCCCAGGAGGCGCCGCGGCCTCTGGCTCTTCGCGCTGCTCGCGGTCTTCGTGCTCGGCGCGGGGCTCGCCGCGGGCTCGGGCTACGTCTGGTGGCGTGCGACGCGGCAGGGCACCGTCATCAAGGTGGTCAAGACCGTCCCGCCCGTGGCGCCGGCCGCGCCCCCGGTCACCGAAGTGCCCGAAGTGCCCGGGATGCCGGCGATACCGGCCGACCTCGGCGAGCGCATCAAGGAGGCTATGGAGTCTCTGAAGGGGCACGGCATCCCGCTCCCGCTGGACGAGTCGGACGCGGTCGTCGCGGGCGACGCCACGACCATCACACGCACCTACGGGCTCAACTCCGACGCGACCTTCAAGGCGCACATCGTCAGCGGCAACGTCACCGTGGTCGGCGCCGACGACGCGGACGAGGCAATCGTCAAGATCATCAAGCGCGGCGGGAGCGCGCAGGAGCGCGCCGCGGCGCAGGTGCTCGCGGCCGAGTCCGAAGAGGGCGTCATGCTGGTGAGCACGGCGGCGCCGGGCGGGCGCGTCAGCGTCTCCTACGAGATCACGGTGCCGCGGCAGGGGCTGCATAAGCTCGAACTCTCCGCGCAGAAGGGCGACATCAAGGTCAGCGAGTTCGACGGCGAGTTGGACTTGAACGTGACGACCGGCAACGTCTCGGTCGCCTCGAACGGCGCGGTGCGCAGCCGGGTCGTCAACGGCAGGACGAGCGTCATCTACGCCGGCCGCCACGACGAGGCGCAGGATTTCACGGTCGTGAACGGCGACGCGGAGGTCTCGCTGACCGGCGAGCCGGAGGTCGAGCTGAAGGCCGCCTCCACGAACGGCCGCGTCGAGGTTGACGGCGCGCTCCCGCTGAAGGCAGAGAAGGGCGGGCGCCGGGTCGAGGCGGAGCTGGGCGGCGGCGGGGCCGCACTCAACGTCAAGGTGGTCAACGGGAACATCAAGTTGAAGAAGTAGACAGTAGACAGTAGTCAGTAGCCAGTAGTGCTCCGCACTGCGGTCGTTGACACTGACACCCGGACGATGCTCAATAAGTAAGGTCTTCTACTGGCTACTGACTACT
>DAIRFV010000272.1:5635-8459 GCA_036794905.1 Pyrinomonadaceae bacterium
CTACTGGCTACTGACTACTAAGGAGAGCAGATGGCAATCGAAGTTATACAGTTTTTCGACCAGACGGGGCAGCAGATCGTGGCGCGCGTCCCGCCGCAGGGCTCGGCCGACATCAAGATGGGCGCGCAGCTCATCGTGCAGGAGAACCAGTCGG
Source organism: Pyrinomonadaceae bacterium (assembly GCA_036794905.1). Lineage (GTDB taxonomy): Bacteria > Acidobacteriota > Blastocatellia > Pyrinomonadales > Pyrinomonadaceae > QHXN01. The sequence continues at coordinate 5,790 of DAIRFV010000272.1, forward strand.
CCGTCTTCTTCCGCGACGGCAAGGCGCTCGACACGTTCGGCCCCGGCCGGCACACGCTGACGACGATGAACGTGCCGCTCCTGACGAAGGTGCTCTCGCTCCCCTTCGGCGGGGAGTCGCCGTTCACGGCGGCCGTCGTCTTCGTCGCGCGCCACACCTTCCAGGACATGAAGTGGGGCACGAAGGAGCCGATCCCGTTCCGCGACACCGAGCTGTACATGGTGCGGCTGCGCGCCTTCGGCAAGTACTCCTTCCGCGTCGCAGACCCGCAGCTCTTCGTCGCCTCCATCGTCGGCACGCGCGGCCTCGTCTCGACGCAGTCCCTGGGCGACTACCTGCGCGACATCGTCGTCTCGCGCCTCAACGACCTGCTCGGCGAGAATTTGAAGACGGTCTTCGACCTGCCCGCCTACTACGACGAGCTGGCCGCGGGCGTCAAGGCGCGCGTCGCCGAGGACTTCAGCAAGCAGGGGCTGGAGCTGGTGGACATGCTCGTCTCCGCCATCACGCCGCCCGAGGAGGTGCAGAAGAAGATCGACGAGCGCTCGTCGATGTCTGCGCTCGGCGACATGGGGCGCTACATGCAGTACAAGGCGGCCGAGTCGATGCCCGACGCGGCGAAGCAGCCGGGCGGCGCCGCGGGCACGGGGATGGGGCTCGGCATGGGCTTCGGCTACGGCCAGATGATGGCGAACGCCTTCGGGGGCGGGCAGGGTCAGCAGGGTCAGCAGGGCGGCCAGCAGGGAGGCCAACAGGGCGGCGGCGGCGCGGCCGCGCAGTCCGCGCCGTGCCCGAAGTGTCAGACGCCGAACCCGGTGGGCGCCAAGTTCTGCCAGAACTGCGGCGCGAACACGCAGGTGCAGCAGGCGGCGGGCGTCGAGTGCCCGAACTGTCAGGCGCAGGTGCCCGCCGGGTCGAAGTTCTGCAACAACTGCGGCACGTCGGTCGAGCCGAAGGCTTGCAAGAACTGCAACAACCCCGTCGCGCCGGGCACGAAGTTCTGCGGCAACTGCGGCACGGCCGCCTGAGGTAAGAGGCCGCCTCGATTCATCGCGGGCGGGGCGCGCGTGTCCCGCCCGCGTCGCTTCAGGAAGATGAAGAGGCTCGTGCTGGCAATCACGCTCGCCTCGCTCGCGGCGCTCCCCTTCGGCGGCGCCGCCGCGCCCCGCGCGCCCCAATGCCCGAAGGTCGAAGTCTCCTGCCCCGACTCCGTTCGCGGCGGCGAGCCCGTCACCTTCGCCGCGTCCATCGAAAACGCGCCGGCCGGCGCGAAGCTCACTTACCACTGGGTCGTCTCCGCGGGCATCATCAGCAGCGGGCAGGGGACGAGTTCGGTCGCCGTCGATACGACCGGCGAGACAGGCATGACCACGGCCACGGTCGAAGTAGGTGGCCTGCCGGAGTCCTGCCCCGAGTCTGCGTCTTGCACGTCGGCCATCCCGCACTTCATCTTCCACGACAAGGTTGACGAGTACGGCGCCATCAGGTTCGAGGACGAGAAGGCCCGGCTCGACAACTTCGCCATCGAGGTGATGAACTGGCCGCAGGCCGTCGGCTACGTCGTCGGCTACGACGGGCGCCGTCCGCGCCGCGGCGAGGCGTTGAGGCGAATCGAGCGCGCGAAGCGTTACCTCGTGACGGTGCGCGGCATCGACGCCTCCCGCGTCGTGCTCATCGAAGGCGGCTACCGCGAGGAGCTGACGGTCGAACTCAAGATAAGGAGCAAGGACTTGCCGCCGCCGGCGCTCTCGCCGACGGTCGATCCGAGCGAGGTCGAATTCATCAAGCCCGCGCCGAAGCGCAGGGCGCGCCGCAATCGCTTGAGATAAGCGTATGAGAAAGACGGTCGTTCTTACATCACTCGCGCTCGCCCTGTCGTTCGCCGCCCCGCCGTGCGCGCGCGCGCAGCGGCGCGCGGCGCAACCGGGCGTCCGGCTGGTCGAGACGGGCGGCGGGTTCCACGGCCCGGAGGTGAGCGCGCGGACGGGCTACCTGAAGGGGGTGGGAGGGTTTGACGCGGCGCGCGTCATCACCGTGGACGGCGGCTTCCGCGAGGAAGTGACGGTCGAGCTCTGGGCGCCGCCGGCCGGTGCCACTCTCCCGGCGGCGGCGCCCACGGTAGACCCTTCCGAAGTGAAGATTATCAAAGACCCGCCCCGGCGGCGGCGGGGGCGCGCGAAGGGATGAGTCGAGCCTGCGACTATTGCCAGGGCGCCGTCGAAGAGGGCGCGGCGAAGTGCCCGAACTGCGGCGCGGCGGCCGGCGCGCGCGAGGCGCCCGACTTCCGCTTCTGCCCGCACTGCAAGCGCCGCCTGCTCGCGCTCGGGAGCCCCGCCTGCAACTACTGCGGCCGCGCGCTCCCCGAAGAGTACGTCCGCGCGCGCGAAGCCCTCTGGCAGAAGGTCAGCGACGCCCGCGCGGGCAAGGCCACCCCCGAAGAACTCGCGGGGCTTGAGCAGGACAGCGACGACGACCTCAAGCGCGCCCTCAAAGCCCTCTTCAACCTCGACGGGAAGAAGTAGGCAGGAGGCAGATGGCAGGAGGCAGTTAGGAAAGACAAAGCGATCAAAAGAATCGGAGGCGGCGAGTAACGAATCTCGCCGCCTCCGAATTAGTTAAAGCAGATATCACTTGAGTGAAGACGGGAAGAGTTAACCACAGAGACACGGA
>DAIRFV010000525.1:0-2177 GCA_036794905.1 Pyrinomonadaceae bacterium
CGGGCACTTCGGATTATGGACGCCGCGGCGGAGGGGTGTCAAGAGACTCATTTTTTGGCCGTTTCGAATTTGCGATTTTGCATTTTCGATTTATCATTTGTGGCCGATAGGCCGGCGCGCGCCGCGGGCGCCCGGCACGCTCTCCTCCGAACGAACTCAGGTGGACTTCCCGACGATGCCCGACAGCATTCTCATCGCCGACGACTACGACGACAACCGGGAACTCCTGCGCCTGATGCTGGAGGGCGAGGGCTACCACATCCGCGAGGCGCGCAACGGGCGCGAGGCGCTCGACGCCGCGCTCGAAGAGGCCCCGGCCGTCGCGCTGATTGACCTCTCGATGCCCTCGCTCGACGGCTGGGGCTTGCTGCGCGAGTTGCGCGCCGACGAGCGCACGCGCGCTGTCCCCTGCGTCGCCGTCACGGCGTTCGCCGCCAACCAGGATCGCGCGCGCGCCCTCGAAGCGGGCTTCGACGCCTACATCTCGAAGCCCTTCCGCGCCAAGGAGGTGATCGAGCTGGTCAACAGCTTCGCGCGGCGCGACGGTAAGCACGGCCCCGACGGCGGCGGCCCGACCGGCGCGGGTCAACCCTCCTGAACCTCCCGCGGGCTCGAAACGAAACGGAAGTGACCGAGAGCGACAGAGCGGGCGCGGAAGACCTGCCGGCGGCGGGCGTCATCCTCGTCGCCTTCGAGAAGCTCTTCGCGGGCGGCCGCGGCGTCCGGCGCTTCCGGCAATCGGGGCTGCGCCACGCCGAGCTGCCGCACGACTGCGTCCTCGTCGAACAGAACCCGCAGAAGGCGAGCGAGTGGGCCGCGCTCGCGCGCGCGGGGCGCCGCGTCGCGTGGGTCATGCGCGACGGCCGCTACCTCGCGCGCGTCATCGACGGCGAAGTCACTTTCCTTGCGTGAACCGTGAACCGTGAACCGTGACAAGTAAGAACCGGTCTTCTCTCGTCACGGTTCACGGTTTACGGTTTACGGCTTTATTTGTTCACGGTTCACGCCTTATAATCCCGCCCATGAAAGTCCCTTCATACACCCGTCGCAGAGATTAGTGCCCGCCGCTTAACAGGTCTTCTCAAAGGCAAAGCCTAATCTTTCCGCCGACCCGTTTAATCCGGGGGCGCCCGCGACGCTTGCTGAAGCGTTTGTGGCGGCGGTCGCCTTCCACTTGCCGCCCGAACTGGCGCGCCCGCGCCGGGGAGGGACGAAAGGAGCCACATGACAGTTCTTGACCGCTTCATCGAAAACTTATACACGGGCGAGCCCGTCCAGGTCGGGCAGCTCAAGGTCACGCCGGTTTTCATCCGCGAAGCCTCGGCGCTCCCCTTACTGGAATTCGGGGAGGCGCTCGGGCGCGGGCTGGTCGAGGTCACGGAGGTCTCGGAGGGCGGCAGCGTCCCCAACCTCTTCGTCAAAAACCGCGCCGACCGCGACGTCATCATCGTGGACGGCGAGATGCTCGTCGGCGCGAAGCAGAACCGCGTCGTCAACACCACCATCGTCGTGCCCGCGGGCGCGTCGGTCGAGATTCCCGTCACCTGCGTCGAGCAGGGGCGCTGGGGTTACACCTCGCGCAACTTCACGAGCGGCCGCAGCCACTCGTCGTCCAGCTTGCGCTCGCTCAAGCACCGCACGGTGACCGACTCTTTGCGCGTGACGGGGCGCTACGCCTCCGACCAGGGGTCGGTCTGGGGCAGCATCCGCGACAAGATGGAGCGGCTGCGGAGCCCGAGCCCGACGATGTCTCTGACGGACGTGTACGAGTCGAGCGTGAGCGGCGCAGACGAGGCGCGGCTCGAAGAGGAGGTCAGGCCGCAGGCGGGGCAGGTCGGCTACTTCGCCTACGTGCGCGAGGGGTTCGCGGGCGGCGACGTGTTCGGCTCGTCCGAGCTGTGCCGCGCCAAGCTCGCGAAGCTCGTCCGCGGCCACTACTTCGACGCGCTCGACGCGCACCTCGAATTCCCGCGCCTCTCGGTCTCGGACGTGCTCGCGCAGGTGCGCGCGGCGCGCCCCGAGCAGTTCGCGGGCGTCGGCAAGGGGTCGGAGCTGCGCTTCGAGTCGGCCTCCGTCCAGGGCGCCTGCAAGGTCTTGGAGGAGACGATCCCGCACCTCGCCGTCTTCCCGAAGCTCAACTAAGGCGTAAGCCGTAAACCGTAAACCGTGACGAGAGG
>DAIRFV010000273.1:0-8445 GCA_036794905.1 Pyrinomonadaceae bacterium
CAAGAGAAGACCCGTTTTTTCTCTTGTCACGGTTTACCGTTTACGGTTTACGGCTTTATCCCCTGACTTCGGCGATGACTTCGGCGGCCTCGGCGTCGAGGGGGGCGATGTCGGCGAGAGACTCTTCGTCCTCTTCGGGGAGTTCGCGGCGGCGGTGGACGCTTCCGTCGGACTCGAAGATGTAGGCGGCGGGCGCCTCGCGCATGATGATCTCTTGCAGGCACATGAGGCCGTAGAGCAGCGCCTCGGGTCGCGGCGGGCAGCCCGGGATGTAGACATCCACGGGGATGACGCGGTCGACGCCCTGCATCGTCGAGTAGGAGTCGAAAGGCCCGCCCGTCGAGGCGCACGCGCCCATCGCGATGGCCCACTTCGGCTCGGGCATCTGGTCGTAGACCCTGCGCACGACCGGCCCCATCTTCAAGGTCACGGTGCCGGCGACGATGATGAGGTCGCTCTGGCGCGGGGAGGGTCGAAAGACGCCCGCGCCGAAGCGGTCGATGTCGAAGCGCGACGAGCCGGCCGCGATCATCTCGATGGCGCAGCAGGCGAGCCCGAACGTCATCGGCCACAGCGCCGACTTGCGCCCCCAGTTGACCAGCCCCCTGACGGGCTTCGCCCCCATCACCGGCGCGGCCACGTTCCGCCGCAGCGCGTTGAAGATCGAATCGACCGTGGTCAGGACGATGCCTTCTTGATGTTCGGCCATAGTGACTTTGAACTTAAGCCCACTCTAAGGCGCCCTTGCGCCAGGCGTAGTAGTAGCCGACGACGAGGATGCCGATGAAGACGAACATCTCGATGAGGGCGAACTTGGTGAAGGAGAACTCGTCGCCCATGAAGATGATGGCCCAGGGCAGGAGGAAAATCGTCTCCACGTCGAAGACGAGGAAGAGCATCGCCACGATGTAGTAGCGGACGGTGAAGCGGTCGTGCGCCTCGGTCACGGGGTCGATGCCGCACTCGTAGGGGCGCATCTTGGCCTTGCCGTAGATGTTCGGCCGCACGAAGCGGCCGAGCACCACGGGCAGCACGGGGAAGACGGCCGCCACCAGGAGAAAGATCATCACGGGCCAGTAGGCCGTCAAAGGCCCGCCCGGGCCGGCGGCGGCGTCGGCCGCAGCGGCGGGGTTCGCTTGCAGTAGGAACGCGCTCAGCATCTCTAGTCTCGCCTCGGTTGGTGCGCTGTTGCGTGCGGCGAAGTGAAGAACTACGCGGATTCTAGGCCGCGCGTCCGACGTTGTCAAAACCTTTCTGAGAACGGCAGGCAGTAGGCAGTAGGCAGATGGCAGTTCAGCGCCTTAAAGACGAAACCCCTGGATTAACTCTTCGACTTCAATAACGCGGAGCGGCTGCCGGCCGCCTACTGCCTACTTCTTTTCGTGATCTCCGCCGGCGAGTTGTGCGACGGCGTGTGCGAGGGCGGGGCGGATGACGGCGAAGCATTCGCGGACGCCTTTGGGCGAGCCGGGGAGGTTGACGACGAGCGCGCCGGAGCGCGTGCCGCAGGCGGCGCGGGAGAGGAGCGCCGTGGGCGTCTGCCGCAACGTTTCGGCGCGCATGGCCTCGGGGATGCCGGGCACCTCCCTCTCGATGACGGCGCGCGTGGCCTCGGGCGTGTTGTCGCGCGGGCCTAAGCCAGTCCCGCCGGTCGTCACGACGAGGTTGATGTCCTCGCGGTCGGCGAGCGCGCGCAGTCGTTCGGCGAGCGGCGCCAACTCGTCAGAGACGACCTCCCGCGCGACGACGCTGGCGCCCGCCTCGCGCAGGAGCCCCGCCAGCAAGGGCCCCGACTCGTCCGCGCGCTCGCCGCGCGCGCTGCGGTCGCTCACCGTCAAGACCGCCGCCCGAATCTCCACCGTCATCGTCGAACAGACCTCCTGTGGCAGAAGCCCGGCCGTGAGGGAGGGCTTTGTTGCCTCCGTTATTTATCATGGGAAACATGCGCCCTCCCTCACGGTCGGGCTTCCGCCTAAACGCAGGCGCCGCGCTCGACGCGGAAGAGTCGCCAGTCGCCGGGCAGCCCCGGGAAGGCGTGCGCGCCGCACTCCTCGAAGGTGATGCCGGAGCCCGCGACGAGGTCTTTGACCGTGTGCGAGACGAGCACCTCACCCGGGCCCGCGCGCTCGCGCACGGCGCGGCCGATCTCGACGGCGAGGCCGCCCACGCCCCCGCCTTCCAGCAAATCGCACTCGCCCGTGTGGAGCCCGGCGCGCACCTCTATGTTAAGGCGCGCCGCGTACTCTTTGACGGCGCAGGCGCAGCGGATGGCGCGCGCCGGGCCGTCGAAGGCGGCGAGCGGGCCCGCGCCCTCCACGTCGATCTCGCGGCCGCGGAACCACCTGATCTCCTTCGAGACGTGCGCGCGGAAACGTGCGACGAGGTCGCGCCAGCCGCGCGTGCCGGTGCGTGCGGCGCCCGGGTCGCGTTCGACGACGCCCGCGAAGAGCAGCGTGGCGAGCACGCGGTCGGGCTCGCGCACGTGGCGCGCGCCGGTCAGGAACTCTTCGATCTCGCTCAGGATCGCCTCCTGACCCTCGAAGAAGGGCAGGTGGTCGCGCCCGTTCAGCTCGACGAGGCGCGCGCCCGGGATGCGCGAGGCGACGTAGCGCCCCTCCTCGACCTTCAGGCAGAGGTCGCCCCGGTTGTGGATGACGAGCGTCGGGACGCGCACCGTCGGCAGCACGTGGCGCACGTCTATCTCGGCGTTCATCTTCGTGAGCGCGACGGCCGCGCCGGGGCTCGCGCCCATCCGCAGGTACTCGGCCCACCACTCGCGGAAGGCCGGGTCGTCGGCCTTCGACGGCGCGCGCTCTTCCAAGCCCACAGGGCCGCCCCAGTGCTCGCGCATCTCGCGCATGAACTCGCCGCGCTCCTCCCACGTCGGAGCCCACGGATAATCTTCGTCGCGCACGCGCTTGGCGTAGGTGCCGATCATGACGAGCGCGCTCGTGCGCTCGGGGTAGGTCGCGGCGAAGAGCGCGGAGAGCGGCCCGCCCTCCGAGATGCCGATGATGGCGGCGCGCTCACTCCCGACGGCTTCGAGCACGGCGCGCACGTCGTCCATGCGCTGTTCGAGCGTGGGCAGTTGGTCGAGCGGGACGCGGTCTGACAGTCCCGTCCCGCGCTTGTCGAAGAGGATGAGGCGGGAGAAGGTGGCGAGTCGCCGCAGGAAGCGCGCGACCGAGGGCTCGCGCCAGAAGTATTCGAGGTGCGAGACCCAGCCCATCACGAAGACGAGGTCGAGCGGCGCGTCGCCGAGCGTCTGGTAGGCGATGTTCACGTCGCCGCTCAGGGCGTAGCGCGTCTCGGGCACGCGCATCAGCTCGGGCGGGAACTCGTCCCCGCCCCGCCCGCCCGCGTCCTCCGCCCCCGCGGCGCGCGCGAAGACTTCCACACGGCCCGAGTGGAGGACGGCCGCGCCCGCCCCCTCGCCCTCCGCGCCCGCGCGCGACCTCACGCGGGCGCCGCCCTCGCTCACGGCGACCGTGGCGCTGAAGCGGTAGCCGCGGCGCGGGACGGTCTCGATGTACTGCGCGGCGCCGGCGCCTTCCGTCCGGAGGGCGCGGCGGAGCTGCGAGATGTTCTGCGAGAGGTTGTTCTCCTCGACGAAGCTGTCGGGCCAGACCCGGCGCATCAGCTCCTCCTTGGCCAGACAGTGGCCGCTCCGCTCGACGAGCGCGACCAGCGTCTCGAACGCCTTCGGCGTGAGCTGCACGGGCCGCCCGTCGCGCAGCAGCACGCCCTCGCGCGTGTCCGCCACGAAGGGGCCGAAGATGTAGGCGCGCCCGCCCGTGTCCGAGGCCATCAGCCTTGCGCTCCGGTCGCTTTCACAACTCTTTCAGAAAAATCTCAGAAGACCCTAAAGACCGCGCGCGCACCCTTCGGCTACTCTTCGCGCTGTCGTCAGGGCTTTGGGGTTCGGGGCGGAAGATTGCGGCCGCCATTCTACCCGAAGACCGCGCAGACCGGGCAACAAAAAGGTCGGGGGATTTTCCGATGGGCTTTCACGTGGCGGGCGGGGGGAATCCGAACCGCGGTTCGCGACAGGCGGGCGGCCACGCCCTCGTCCTCGGCGGGAGTCTCGCCGGCCTTTTGGCGGCGCGCGTGCTCGCAGACCACTTCGACCTGGTCACCGTCGTCGAGCGCGACGCATACCCTTCGGACGCCTCCGTGCGCAAGGGCGTGCCGCAGGCGAGCCACGTCCACGCGCTGATGCGGCGGGGGCAGCAGGTCATCGAAGGGCTCTTCCCCGGCATCCTCGGCGAACTGCTCGCGGACGGCGCGCACCTCGTGGACGTGGCGGGCGAGGTGGCGTGGCTGACGCCGCAGGGGTGGGGCGCGCGCTTCCCTTCCGACCTCAACGTCATCGGCTTCACGCGCCCGCTCCTCGACCTGCACGTGCGGCGCCGGCTCTGGCCGAACGCGCGCGTGCGCGTCCTCGAAGAGACAGAGACTTTGCGACTTCTGCCCGCAGCCAGGGGTGGCGGCGGCGTGTGCGGCGTCCTGGGCCGCACACGCCGCTCGGGCAGTACAGAAGAGCGGATGCGCGCCGACCTCGTCGTGGACGCCACGGGTCGCGGCTCGCGCGCGCCGCGCTGGCTCCAGGAGCTGGGCTACGACGCGCCCGAGGAGACGGTCGTCAGCGCCTTCCTCGGCTACGCCAGCCGCCTCTACCGCGTGCCCGAGGGGTTCGCGTCCGACTGGAAGGGGGCCTACGTGCAGGTCGCCCCGCCCGCGCACACGCGCGGCGGCATCATGCTGCCCGTCGAGGGCGGGCGCTGGCTCGTCACGCTCATCGGCGGCGGGCGCGACTACCCGCCCGCGGACGACGAAGGCTTTCTGGAGTTCGCGCGCAGCCTGAAGAGCCCCGTCATCCACGACGCCATCAAAGGGGCCGAGCCGCTCACGCCCGTCCGCTGCCACCGCGCGACCGGGAACCGCCGCCGACACTACGAGCGCCTCAAACGGCAGCCCGACAACTTCATCGTCACGGGCGACGCGGCCTGCGCCTTCAACCCCGTCTACGGTCAGGGCATGACGGCGGCCGCGCTCGGCGCGCTCGCGCTCGACGAGTCTCTGGGCGAGCAGCGTCGGCGGCACCGGGGCGGCGACCTGCGCGGGCTCGCGCGGCGCTTCCAGAAGCGTCTGGCGAAGGCCAACGCGGCGCCCTGGCTGCTGGCGACCGGCGAGGACTTCCGCTACCGCGAGGTCGAGGGCGGCTCGCCCGACGCGGCGACACGCTTCATGCACCGCTACATGGACGGGGTCGTGCGCCTCTCGACGCGAGACGTTAACGTGCGCCGCGCCATGCTCGAAGTCATGCACATGCTCAAGCCGCCCGCCTCCCTCTTCCACCCGCGCGTCTCGCTGCGCCTCCTCTCCCACACGCTCGGCCTCAACCCGCGCCCCGAACGCGCCAACTCCCCCGCGCCGGCTTGCGAGAGCGTCGGGACGTTAAGCTCGACTTAAAAGAATTAACCACAGAGACACAGAGACACAGCTTGAAGACTTCTTCGTCTTTAGAAATCCTCAAGCCGTGTCTCTGTGTCTCTGTGGTTGAATTCCCTAAGTGTCTCAGCCGGCGGTGAGCGCCTGCGCGTGCAGTTCCTGGAGCGAGTAGACCTGGAAGGCGTCGGCGTCCTTGCGCGAGGTGATGGCCTCGACGATGGCCTGCGCGCCGGTCATGGTCGTCACGCAGGGGACGTTGAACTGGAGCGCGGCGCGGCGGATGGCCTGCTCGTCGAAGTGCGAGGCGCGACCCAAAGGCGTGTTGATGATGAGCGCGATCTCGCCGAGCCGTATCTTGTCGGCGATGTTCGGGCGGCCCTCGTTGACCTTGAAGACCGGCTCGGCCTCTAAACCGACTTCGCGCAGGCGCGCGGCCGTCCCCACGGTCGCCATCAGCTTGAAGCCGAGCCGCTGGAGCCTGCGCGCGAGCACGACCGACTGCCCCTTGTCCGAGTCGTTGACGCTCATAAAGGCCGTGCCCCCGACGGGCAGTTCGAGCCCCGCGCCGGTCATCGCCTTCGCGTACGCCTCGCCGAAGGTGCGCCCCACGCCCATCACCTCGCCGGTCGAATGCATCTCGGGACTGAGGACGGGATCGACGCCCGGGAACTTCTTGAACGGGAAGACCGGCGACTTGATGTAGAAGCGGTCGAGTCTTCCGGTTAAGTCCTCCGGCAGCCCGAACGACGCGAGCGGGCGGCCCGCCATCACGAGCGCCGCGATGCGCGCCAGCGGCACCCCCGTCGCCTTCGCCACGAACGGCACGGTGCGCGACGCGCGCGGGTTCACTTCGAGCACGTAGACGCGGTCGTCCTTGATGGCGAACTGGATGTTGATGAGGCCGCGCACCTTGAGCGCCTGCGCGAGCGTGCGCGTGTAGTGGCGCATCGTGTCCAGGTGCTCTTCCGCAATCTTGAAGGGCGGGAGCACGGACGAGGAGTCGCCCGAGTGGATGCCGGCCTCCTCGATGTGCTCCTGCATGCCGGCGACGACGCAGGTCTCGTCGTCGGCGAGCGCGTCCACGTCGAACTCGGCGGCGCGCTCTAAGAATTTGTCGATCAGCACGGGCTTCTCGGGCGAGGCGTCCACGGCCGTGCGCATGTACTCGTCGAGGCTCCGCCCGTCGTAGACAATCGCCATCGCGCGCCCGCCCAGCACGAACGACGGGCGCACCATGACGGGGTAGCCGATGCGCTCGGCCACCAGCTTCGCCTCTTCAAACGAAGTGGCCGTGCCGTTCTCGGGCATCGGGATGCCGAGCTGATTGAGCAGCGCGCCGAAGCGCTTGCGGTCTTCGGCGAGGTCGATGGAGTCGGGCGAGGTGCCGATGATGGGCGCGCCCGCCTCCGACAGCCGCACGGCGAGGTTCAGCGGCGTCTGCCCGCCGAACTGGACGATGATGCCCTCGGGCCGCTCCACGTCCACGATGTTCATCACGTCCTCGAACGTCAGGGGCTCGAAGTAGAGTCGGTCGGAGGTGTCGTAGTCGGTCGAGACCGTCTCGGGGTTGCAGTTGACCATGATGGTCTCGAACCCGGCGTCGCGCAGCGCGAACGAGGCGTGGCAGCAGCAGTAGTCGAACTCGATCCCCTGCCCGATGCGGTTCGGCCCCGAGCCCAGAATCATGATCTTGCGGCGGTCGGTGGGCGCCGACTCGTCCTCCTCTTCGTAGGTCGAGTAGAGGTAGGGCGTGAAAGACTCGAACTCCGCGCCGCACGTGTCCACGCGCTTGTAGACGGGCGTGAGCCCGAGCGTCTTGCGGTGCGCCCTGACCTCGAGCTCGGTGCGGTTCGTCAGGTACGCGAGGCGGCGGTCGGAGAGCCCGACCTCCTTGAACTCCCGCAGGGTGTCCTCCGGAATCTCTTCGAGCTTGCGCCCCTCGACGCCCTTCTGAATCTCCATCACCTGGTTGAGCTGTTCGAGGAACCAGGGGTCGATGCGCGACAGGCGGTGGATTTCCCCGATCGGCACGCCCTGCTGGAGCGCGTAGGTGACGTAGGAGAAGCGCTGCGAGTTGGGGCGCGCGAGCTTGCGCTGCAACTCGTCCGGCGGCACGTCGCGCAGGCGCAGGGGCTTGACGGCTTCGAGCGAGCGCAGCCCCTTGAAGAGCGCCTCCTTGAACGTGCGGCCGATGGCCATCACCTCGCCGACCGACTTCATCTGCGTCCCCAACACGTCCTCGGTGTCTTTGAACTTCTCGAAGTTCCACTTCGGAATCTTCGCGACCACGTAGTCAATCGTCGGCTCGAACGAGGCGGGCGTCTTCTTCGTGATGTCGTTGTCGATCTCGTCGAGCGTGTAGCCGACGGCGAGCTTGGCCGCGATCTTCGCGATGGGGAAGCCCGTCGCCTTGGAGGCGAGCGCCGACGAGCGCGAGACGCGCGGGTTCATCTCGATGACGCGCACGTCGCCGTTCTCGGGGCTGACGGCGAACTGGATGTTGGAGCCGCCGGTCTCCACCCCGACCTTGCGGATGATGCGGATGGACATGTCGCGCAGGCGCTGGTACTCGACATCGGTCAGGGTCTGCGCGGGCGCGACCGTGATGGAGTCGCCGGTGTGGACGCCCATCGGGTCGAAGTTCTCGATCGAGCAGATGATGACGACGTTGTCGGCGAGGTCGCGCATCACCTCCAGCTCGAACTCCTTCCAGCCGAGGATTGATTCCTCAATCAACACCTGGCTGACGGGCGAGGCCGCGAGCCCGCCGCGCACGATCTCTTCGAACTCTTCGGGGTTGTAGGCGGTGCCGCCGCCCGTCCCGCCGAGCGTGAAGCTGGGTCGGATGATGGCGGGGTAGCCCGTCTCCTCGACTATTCTTTCGGCCTCGGCCCACGTGTGCGCGAAGCCGCCGCGCGGCATGGGCAGCCCCTCCTCTTCCATCGCCTGCTTGAACAGCTCGCGGTCTTCGGCGACGCGGATGGCCTCGCGCTT
>DAIRFV010000526.1:0-2176 GCA_036794905.1 Pyrinomonadaceae bacterium
TCGTAGAGCATCCGCGTGGCGACGTTGACCGGGTCGTTCTCGTCGTAGACGGTGTTGGCCGAGAAGCTACAGTTGACGACGCGGACGCTCAGCTCGGGGCGCGCGAGCAGGTAGTCGAAGCCCGCGAGCACGTTGAAGAGCGTGGCGTCGCCGGCCGCGAGCCCGACGAGTTTGGCCTTCGGCGCGTAGCCCGCGTACTTGCCGCCGGAGCTGGCGCCCGTGCCGGCGATGATGCCGCCGACGAAGGTCCCGTGGCCGCTCAACTGGTCGGTCGTCGGCAGCTTCTCGACGTTCGCGGGCGGCAAAAACTCGACGAGGTTCGCGCCCTGGAGGTCGGCGAGCTTGACGTTGCGCAGGACGTTCTTCGAGATGTCCGGGTGCGTCGCGTCCAGCCCGGTGTCGAGCACGGCGACCGTGACGCCGCCGCCCTGGAGCGTGCCGGTGTCGCGGAAGCGCTGGAGGTCGTAGTCCTGCCGCATGCGCGCGAGCCCGGTCTGCGCGCGGCTGTTGTCCGCGTTCCACTGGAGCGTGCGGTCGTGCGTGATGTAGCGGACGGCGGGCAGCGCGCTGATCGAGAGAATCTGCTCCTTCGTCGCCGTCAGCACGACGACGGGCAGCGCCTGGAAGCGCGTGCCGCCGCGGACGCCGACGGCCTTGAGGTCGGCGATGTCCGCGTCGGCGACGGGGCGGTGGTAGACGACGGCCGCGTTGACGTTGCCGTCGTCGGTCAGCGCGTCGAGCCGCGCGGCCAGCTCCGGGTCGAAGCTCGACAGGCCGACCTTCGTCCCCACCGGCTCGGCCGCGCCCGCGAGCAACCCGTCGTAGCCGAGCAGCCGGAACCCGTCCGCCCCGGTCATCACCACGCCGTCGGCGCCGGTCATCACCACGCCGTCCGCGCCCGTCATCACCACGCCGTTCACCGGCGCCGAGAAGACCGTCCCGTCCGTCCTCGTGGCGACTATCTCGGCCGCGCTGTCCACGCGCACACGGTCGGCGCCCGTCATCACGACGCCGTCGGCCCAGGACGCCTCCACCGCGTCGGCGCCGGTCATCACGACGCCGTCGGCGCCGGTCATCACGACGCCGTCGGCGCCGGTCATCACGACGCCGTTCGCCTGCCGGATGATGACGGAGTTGACCGTCCAGGTCGTGCCGTCGGCGCCCGTCATCACGACGCCCTGCGTGCCGGTCAGCGTCACGCCGTCGGCGCCGGTCATCACGACCCCGTCGGCGTGCGACACGCCGTAGGAGTTCGCGCCCGTGTAGCCCACGCCGTCCACGGCGGCGACGGGGCCGCCGTCGGCGCCCGTCATCACGACGCCGTCCGTGGAACTCGTGTCCTGGATGCCGTTGACCTGGAAGGTGAGCGCGTCGGGGCCCGTGAACGGGAGGCCCGAGACGTTGTCGTAGTAGATGCCGTCGGCGCCCGTCATCACGACGCCCTGGCCGCCGCGGACGAGGAGGCCGGCGCGCGCGGGCAGCATGCAGAGCACGACGACGAGGGCCGTGGCGGCGGCCCGGCGCAGACCGGACGTGTTTGAGGCTCTGACCATCACAGGGGCTTTGGGGCTCTTCCCGTTTCCGGCTCGCGAACCGGAGCGGCGCCCGCGTCGGGAGCAGGTCCATCCAGCGAGGGTTGCTTGCCAAAAACTGACCGTAATTTTGTACATCGTCCTTTTAATTCAAGTGTTACGGTTTTCTTGTGAATTACTCTTTCCTTCGTTACCGCGCCTTTTTTTGCAACAGGCTGTTGGCTGTTGGCTGTCAGCCCTTAGCCGGCCCGGGAGCTAAAAGCCAACAGCCAACAGCCACCGGCCAATCATTTGAGCAGTTCTTTGTAGATTCTCTGCGTCTCGGCGGCGGGCTCGACGCCCAGTTCTTTGCGCAGGAGCCTGCGCAGCGTCTCGAACTGCTCGCGGACGGCGACGCGGTTCCCCTGGGCGGCGTGCGCGCGCATGAGGTGGCAGTACACGTCCTCGCGGAAGGGGTCTTCGCGCAGAATCCGTTGCGCGAGCGTGAGCGAACGCGCCCAGTCCTCTGACTTCTGCGCGGTCTGCGCGAGGATTTCGAGGATGCGCAGGTACTGCTCGCGGCTGTAGGAGCGCTGCTCCTCGACCCACTCGTCGTAAGAGCCCTGCATGAACTCGCCGCGGTAGAGCGCGGCCGCCTCCTCGTA
>DAIRFV010000274.1:0-8434 GCA_036794905.1 Pyrinomonadaceae bacterium
CTGACTACTTCATCTTATGTTTCTTCAATCCGATGTCGCACGCCGCAGGCTCGCCGCGCAACACGTCTCGCGCCCGCTGTTCGGGGAGCCGTCCGAGGTCGTCGCGTGGATGGGGGCCGTGCAGGCGCAGGACTATCTCGGCTCGCTGTGGGCGGTGGGGCTGCGCCTGCCTGAGGCCGCGGAGGCGTCGGTCGAGCGGGCGCTGGCCGAACGTCGCGTCGTCCGGACGTGGCCCATGCGCGGCACGCTCCACCTCGTCGCCGCGGCGGACGTGCGTTGGATGCTGGAACTGCTGACGCCGCGCGTCGTCGCGGGCGCCGCGGGGCTCTACCGGCGTCTGGGTCTGGACGAGGAGACGTTCGCGCGCGGCAGAAAGTTGTTCGTGAAGGCGCTCGGGGGCGGCAGGCAGTTGACGCGTACCGCGCTCTACCGCGTGCTCGAAGCGGCGGGCATCTCGACGCAGGACTCGCGCGGCCTCAACATCCTCGGGCGGCTGGCGCAGGAGCGGCTCATCTGTTTCGGCGCGCGCGAGGGCAAGCAGCAGACGTTCGTGCTGCTCGACGAGTGGGTGCCCGGCGCCAAAAGTATGCCGCGCGAAGAGGCACTGGCCGAACTCGCCCGGCGCTACTTCAAGAGCCGCGGGCCGGCCACCGTGCAGGACTTCGCGTGGTGGTCGGGGCTGACGATGCGTGAGGCCGCGGCGGGCGTCGGCCTCGTGAAAGAGTCCCTGTCGCGCGAGTCGGTCGGCGGGAGTGACTACTGGTTCTCCGAGTCAACGACCGCCGCGGGGGCGGACTCGCGGACGGCACACCTGCTGCCCGCCTACGACGAGTACACGGTGGCCTACAGAGACCGCAGCGCCGTGCTCGACCGGTCGCACGCGCGCCGGCCTGACTCGGGCAACGGCATCTTCAGCCCCACGGTCGTCATCGGCGGGCAGGTCTTGGGCACCTGGAAGCGCACGCTGAAGAAGGGGTCGGTCGAAATCTCGCTCAACCCGTTCAGGCCGCTGGAGGCGGACGAACGGGAGGCCGCGGCCGCGGCCGCGCGGAGGTACGGCGCGTTCCTCGGGGCGGCGTCCGCACGCCTCAGTCTTTAACTCGCAGGGCGACTCGACGAGCGTCCGCACGTGTGAGGGGGGTGTTGAATCTTATGAGCAGAAGCGGCGGCGGGGCGGCGGCGGGCGCGGCGGCGTGCCGGCGAAAGTTTTTGCGTTACTTCCCCGGCGGGTTCGAGGACGAGCAGTACCTCGATTGGGAGCGCGACTACAAGTGGGAGGCGCACGAGCGTTGGGAGGAGGCGCTGGGGCGCGCGGAGTTCCGGCGGCTCCTGCGCGCGGGCGAGTTCGCGGAGGTCGCGGCGCGCGCCGTGCGCGTCGAGCAGCGCACGCGCCACAGCATGATCTTCTCGTTCGAGAAGATGGCCCTGCGCGACGCCGTCAAGTCGGAGGCGGGCGCGCGCGCCTTCGCCGAAGGGCTCTACGAGCTGCTGCACGGCGCGGGCGGTCTTGAGCGGCGCTTCAACAACTGGGTCGCGGCGGTGGCCGCGCTCCCGCGCCGGCAGACGCGCGTGCTGACGTGGCCGATGGTGACGGTCTGGGGCTTCCTCGCGCAGCCCCGCAGGCACATCTTCCTCAAGCCGACGGTGACGCGCGCCGCGGCGGCGAAGTACGGCTTCGACTTCCAATACAGGTCGCGCCCCGACTGGGAGACCTACGCGAATCTGCTGGAACTGGCCGAACTGGTGCGGCGCGACCAGCAGGACTTAGGCCCGCGCGACATGATCGACGCGCAGTCGTTCCTCTGGGTGCAGGGCTCGGACGAGTACCCGGACTAAAGACGTTTGAGATTTCAAATTAAAGTCTTGTGCGGCGGGGCGGAAAGTGATTCAATGCGCGCCGTTCCAACAGCCTCTTACGCCCCCGGAGGAACTGACGAAGATGAGGCTTTGCACCTTGAGGTTGGTCAGGACGTGCCTGGCCTGTCTGGCTCTGTCGTGTCTCGCGGGTCACACGGCCGCGACGGCCTCGGCCCCGCGGGCGCTGCCCAACCCCGTCCTCTACCTGAAGCTTTTGGAGTCCTACCAGGCCGGCGGCAAGAACCTCATCCGCTACCGGTTCGGCGTGATGAACGCCGACGCGTACCCGGCCGACATGTTCGCCGCCGCGCCCGACCTGCCGCCCTGCGGCCAGAACACGAAGTCCTCGCGCACCTGGGTGGACATCTACGACCAGTCCGGCAAGCGCCTCTCCGGCTTCTGCGCCTTCTCCAAGCCCGCCGACCTCAACTCCATCTGGTTCGCGCTCGAAGAGACGGCCGTCCCGCCGAGCTACGTCTACATCGAGCTGAACGACCGCGCCACTAATACCAAGTACAAGTCGAACCTCGCCGAGACGACGCCGTGAGGGAAGTAGCCGGCGGGAAAACAGGCGGCGCGGCTCTCATCGGTTGACGATTGAAACCGCGCCGCCCGTATCTTCCCTGCCGGCTGCCGGCTCTCGCCCGCCGTCCACTTTTTTATTTACTATTGCACGCCGATAAAATACACTCCCCGGCTGTCGCCGCCCGCAAATTCAACTCGCTGCCACTCGCCCATGCCTTCGGCTCGAAGACCCGGCCCGGGAGGTTCCGACCTTGACAGAGCAGACCATCTCACGCTACCGGGTCACGGGGAAGCTGGGGGCGGGCGCCATGGGGGAGGTCTACCGCGCGCGCGACGCGCGGCTGGGCCGCGAGGTCGCGCTCAAGGTGCTGCCCGAAGCCTTCGCGCGCAACGACGAACGCCTGATGCGCTTCGCGCGCGAGGCGCAGGTTCTGGCCTCCATCAACCACCCCAACATCGCCTCCGTCTTCGACCTCGAAGAGAGCGACGGCCGGCAGATACTCGTGATGGAACTGGTCGAGGGCGAGACCCTCGCCGAGCGGCTGCGGGGGGGGCCGCTCCCCCTCGCCGAGGCCGTCCGCCTCGCGCTCCAGATCGCCGAGGCGCTGCGGGCCGCCCACCGCAAGGGCGTCGTCCACCGCGACCTCAAGCCGGCCAACATCAAGGTCACCCCCGACGGCCTCGTCAAAGTTCTCGACTTCGGGCTGGCGAGACGGAGCCCGGCGGCCGACGCCGCCGACACGGAGGCCCCGACCATCCGGCAGGTGATGACCCTCCGGGGCGAAATCCTCGGCACGCCCGCCTACATGGCCCCCGAGCAGGCGCTCGGCGAGAGGGCCGACGCGCGCTGCGACATCTTCTCCTTCGGCGCCGTCCTCTACGAGATGCTGACGGGGCGCCGCGCCTTCTCGGGCCCGACCCTGACGGCGGTCTTTCAGGCGGTCATCAACGGCACGCCCCGCCCCGCGCGGCTCCTGCGCCCGGAGATTCCGGCCGGGCTGGACGCCCTCTTAACCGACCTCCTACAGAAGGAGCGGGAGAAGCGGCCGCCCGACATGGAGGCCGTCTGCGCCGGCCTCGAACGGCTGAGCGCGCGGCTCGGCTCCGCCCCCGCGACGCCCTCCGCGACGGCGCGCGTGCGCGTCGCCGCGTGGCGCGCGCGGGCGTGGGCGGGCGAGAACCGTAAGCAGGTGCTGGCCGCCTCGGCCCTCGTCGCCTTGACCGCCCTTGGCGCGTTCGGCGCGCTCTCCTACCTGCGGCCGGCCCCGCCCGCCCCCTCCGCGCTCGTCTCGTCCCCCGCCCCGGCGGCGGTCTCCGTGGACAAGTCGGCCGGCCCTTACGAGCTGTTCCAGCAGGGGCTGGAATATCTGAAGCGGAACGACAAGGAGGAGCGGGTCAACGCGGCCGTCGATGCCTTCCAGACGGCGCTCTCCAAGAACCCCGATTACGCCCCGGCCTACGCGGGGCTCGGGCTGGCCTACGTGACGAAGTTCGGCTTCAACCGGGACAAGGTTCTGTTGGAGCAGGCCGTGCAGAACGCGAGGAGGGGCGTGGAGCTTGACGGCCAGATGGCCGTTAACCGCGTCAGCCTCGGGCGGGCTTACGTCGCGAAGGGCGACTACGACGCGGCCGAGGCCGAGCTGAAACAGGCGCTGACTCTTGAACCCTTGAACGCCGATGCACACCGCGCGCTCGCCGACCTGTGGGCGGCCAAGGGGAGTCCGGCGGAGGCCGAAAAACTCTACCGGAAGGCCATCGAACTACGCCCCGACGACTGGGCGCTACATTACGCGCTCGGCATCTTCTACTTCCGGTCGTCGCGCTTCGCCGAAGCCGAGCGGGAGCTGTCCGAGTCGATCAGGTTCGCGCCCGACTGCCACATGAACCACCGTGACCTCGGGGTGGTCTACCACATGCAGGGGCGCTTCCCCGAGGCCGCCGCCGAGTTCCAGAAGTCTCTACAGATCAAACCCTCGGCCAGCACCTACACGAACCTCGGGACAAGCCTCTTCTATCAGGGGCTCTATCAGCAAGCAGTCGCGCCGATGGAGAAGGCCGTCGAACTCGCGGCCAACAACCATCAGTTCTGGGCCAACCTCGGCGACGCGTACCGCTTCACGAAGGGCAACGAGCAGAAGGCCGCCGAAGCCTACACGCGCGCCGTGCAGCTCGCGCGCAAGGAGCTTGAAGGCAGGCCGGGAGACCCCGACCTCCTGAGCCGCGTCGCCCTCAGTCTGGTCAAGAACGGCGACAGGCAACAGGGGCTGGCCGAGGCCGCGGCCGCGCAGAAGGCCGAGATGAGCGCGGCCGTCATGGCGCGGCTCGTGCTGGTCTACGAGCTGGCGGGCGACCGCCAGCGCGCGCTCCGGTTCATGGAGGAGGCGCTGAAGAAGGGCCACTCGACGGAGGAGTTCAGCCGCGACCCAGACCTGTTGGAGCTGCGCAAAGACCCGAAGTATCACAGGCTCGCCGCGAGGCTCCCCGACGCGCCGCGTAGCTGAAAGCCTTGCCCCAGCGTCGGCCAACCACGGGCGGCCCCGCTTCCCCGCTGCGCCCGCCCCGAGATGAAGGAGAATACTGTGGCTGTCTACAATCTGGACGTCGCCTTTTCATCGGACGTGACCCCCAACAACCCGTCCCTGCCCGTCGCCATGGCCTACGGCTTCACGGACAACGCGGACGCGCAGAGCACCTTCAGAGGGAAGGGGCAGACGAAGGAGTCTGTGCCCACGGGCTCGACGGTCTCTTTCGTCATCTACGACACGGCGCAGTCCCCGACCTACAACGTCACTTCGGTGCAGATATCCTCCGTCAACAAGTCTCCGGGCGTGGGCCAGGCCAACTCGCCCTTCAGTGACTCGGCATGGGCCAACGGGTCGATCACCGCCACGAGCAACCCGAGCGGCCCGAATCAGGTTCAGCTCGACGGCCCCAACTCGCCCGCGACAAGCACCGGCTGCAACGTCACGGGCAAGAGCTGGATCGCCGGCCCCTTCACCGTCGCGAATTTACAGGGGCAGCAGAGGTTCGAGATCACGATCACCGTTCTGACGCAGAACGCCCAGCAGAGCCAGAAGACTTTCATCGTTGACCCCGAGATGGTCGTCGGCCAAGAGAACCGATGAAGGATGATGGCAGCGCCGTTTTCATCCTTCGCTGAAGTTCCTGACATTCCGTCCGTTCCGTTGAAAACGTGCCACGCCACCAATCACGCCTCGCACAACCCTCGGAGGAGACTGAAACATCAAGGTCAAAACACGCATCGAGGCCGGGCCCGAGGTGGTCGTCGGCGAAGGTTAGACCCTTTCTTTCGGGAGGATGAAGGCGGAGGGAGAAATCAATCTCCCTCTGCCTTCATCCTTCATCCCTCATCCCTTACCGCCTCCCTTATCACCGCCAGCAGCTCCGCCACGTCCTCCTCGGTCGTGTCGAAGGAGCACATGAAGCGCACCTCGTCGGTCGGCTCGTTCCAGACGTAGAAGAAGAAGCGCTCCTGCACGCGCGGGATGCTCTCGCGGGGGAGGACGGCGAAGACCGCGTTCGACTCGACGGGCTGCGTGATGCGCACCTGCGGGATTGAGTGCAACTCCGAGGCGAGCGTCTGCGCCATCCGGTTCGCGTGCGCGGCCGTCTCGCGCCAGAGGTCTGCGCCCAGCAGCGCCGTGAACTGCGCGGCGACGAAGCGCATCTTCGAGGGGAGCTGCGCGCACTGCTTGCGCACGAAGCGAAAGTCCGCGGCCAGCGCGCGGTCGAAGAAGACGACGGCCTCGCCGTACATCATCCCGTTCTTCGCCCCACCGAAGCTCAAAACGTCCACGCCCGCGTCGGCCGTCAAACCTTTCAGAGAGACATCGAGCCGCGCCGCCGCGTTCGCCAGCCGCGCGCCGTCCACGTGCAGGAGCAGCCCGCGCGCGTGCGCGAACTCCGCGAGCCGCGTCGTCTCCTCGACCGTGTAGACCGTCCCCAGCTCGGTCGCCTGCGAGACCGTGACGACGCGCGGCTGCACGTGGTGCTGGTCGCCCGCGCGCGCGAGCAGCGGCTCGATCTGCTCGACTCTAAGCTTGCCGTCCGCGGTCGGGAGGTCTATCAGCTTGCAGCCGGTGAAGCGCTCGGGCGCGCCGCACTCGTCCACGTTGACGTGCGCCGAATGGGCGCAGACGACCGCCTGGAAGGGTCTGGTGACGGCGGCCAGCGCCGAGACGTTCGCGCCCGTCCCGCCGAAGACGAAGAAGACTTCGGCGCGCTGGCCGAAGCGCTCGCGGAAGAGTCGGACGGCCGTCTCGGTGTAGATGTCGTCGCCGTAGGCGACCGCGTGGCCGTGGTCGGCCGAGCGCAGCGCGTCCCACACGCGCGGGTGGACGCCCGCGTTGTTGTCGCTCGCGAATCCTCGCCTGGGTCTGTCCATGCGCGCATAGTCTGGACTGGCCGACTGTGTTCGTCAAAGCCGCGCGCGGCGAAGGGCGTTAACCGCGGAGACACGCAGGCGCGGCCAAGAACACGGCTTCGAGCCTTGAGCCGTGTTCTTGGCCGCGCCTGTGGCATACGCCCTCCTTAGTGGCTGGCGATCCAGTCGTAGAGCGGCTTCCAGACCAGCTCCTTCGCGTTGTCGGCGAGGAAGATGTCGGAGTGGCCGAACTCGACGGGGCGACCTTCGGGGCCGTAGAGCTTGACGACGTTGGAGCTGACGTCCGTGCTGCCGAGGCGGCTCAGGGTGTCGAGCCCGAACTCGCCGAAGCCGCCGCCCGCGCCGACGTAGTAGACGGGGAGGTTAATCGCGGCGAGGTTGTCGTCGTACGGCAGGGTGTCGCCGCAGATCACGCCGTCGGTCTCGAACTGCTCGGTCGCGCTCTGGAAGGGCGAGGCCGT
Organism: Pyrinomonadaceae bacterium; assembly: GCA_036794905.1. Lineage (GTDB taxonomy): Bacteria > Acidobacteriota > Blastocatellia > Pyrinomonadales > Pyrinomonadaceae > QHXN01. The sequence continues at coordinate 7,249 of DAIRFV010000274.1, forward strand.
CTGGTAGAAGTCGTAGAGGTAAGCCTCCGGAGTGAGCTGCAAGCCCGACGGGAGACCGTTGGCGTCGAACGCGCCCGCCGCGAAGTGGTAGAAGGGCACGGGCGGGTAAGGCCCGAAGAGCACGTGCGTGGCCGAACCGACGAGGAGCGCGGCCTGCCGGTTGTTGAGCCCCGCCACCACGGGCGACGCGTCGGCGGGGGCGGTGGCCGCCAGCACGCCCAAGTTGCGGACGAGCACGCCCTGCGGCGAGTGGTAGACGCCCGCGGCGAGCTGCTGCTGGCCGGCGGCGTAGCGCGCGCACGCGCCCGTCCGCTGCTCCTCGTGCTCGGGGTTGAGCTTGAAGGCGATGTCCACGGGGATGAGCGCGTCCACCTGCCGCGACTGCTCAGGCGTGGCGGCCTCCGCGCTCGCGTAGGCGTAGGCGATGGTGCCGCCGCGGCTCCAGCCGAGGAGCGCGACCCGTCCGTCGCCGCTCCCCGTCGCGGCGCGCACGCCGCGCGCGACGCTGACGGCGGCCGCCACGTCCGAGACGTGCGTCGAGACGTTCCAGTCCTTCATGAACTGAAAGTCGGTCGTGTCGGCGGGCACCTGCGTCCAGCGCAGGTCGATGCCCCACACGTCCACGCCGTTCTGCGCGAGGTAGACGCCGATCGAGCGTTCGCGGGCGACGGCGCCCGAGAGCGTGCTGCTCATGAACGCCTCGTCGAAGCCCCAGAGGTCGCCGTGCACCATGAAGACGGCGCGCATGGACTTGAAGGGGACGCCGCCCGCGCGCTCGCGCACGACGCGGTGGAGGCCGATCTGGTCGTGCGCGCCCGCGCCGACCTTGAGCTTGAAGGAGTACTCGAAAACGTCGGCGACGATGTGGCGGCGCTCGACGCGCTCGACATTGCACGCGGCGCGCGCGAGCGCCGACGACTGCTGCGCGGCCGCGCACGCGGCGGCGGCCGACTTGCGAACGTCCGCGGGCTGCGCCGCGGCGCAGACGTAGGAAGAGAGAATCAGGAAAGAGAACAGGGCTATCCGGGTGATGTTCCGCATGAGGTCTCCTTGAAATATGAATGAGTGCGGGCGCGTTGCTCTAAGCGCCCGACCTCTAACGCGTGAAGGTCGGCCGCAAAGGATCAGCCCGCTCATTTTTTTAATGAGGTAAGAGAGTTAACCACAGAGACACAGAGACACGGCT
>DAIRFV010000275.1:0-8423 GCA_036794905.1 Pyrinomonadaceae bacterium
ACAAGCAGTGGCAGGAGGGTTCGAGCGAGGGCGTCTCGAAGTGGCTCTTCGTCGGGCAGATAGCCGCCTCCCTCGGCTTCACCGTCTACAGTTGGCTCGTCTCCAACTGGGTCTTCGTCGTCACCAACGCCGTCATGCTCTGCAACGGGTTGGCCGGCCTCCTCATCGTGCTCCACCACCGCCGCCGCGAGCGCGCGGGGGGGAAGTGAACGGGACGCCGTGGGGTCTGCTATGATGTCGGCATGAACGAGAGAGACTTCTTCGACGAGCGCCCCGAAACCAAGCGCGCCAACTACTCCTGCCCGCACTGCCGCGAGCGCGCCGACTACGACGTGCGCTGGCTGCGGCGCACGAAGAAGAACCAGCCGCCGCGCGGCATGAACGAGCAGCAGCGCGCGCAGTTCTCGAAGGCGCGCGACTACATGGTGCGGGTGGACGACCAGATCACCTGCCAGCGCTGCCGCAAGCGCTTCGACATCCCCAACTTCCAGACCGTCGTCTTCATCTGACCCGGTCGCCCTTTCATAAACAGAGAAGGAGAACCATCGATGGAAGAGCTAATCAGACAGGTCGCCGAGCGCACAGGGATCAGCGAGGCGCAGGCGCAGACGGCCGTCATCACCGTGATCGGCTTCATCAAGGGCCGTCTGCCCGAGCCCATCGCGGGCCACCTCGACAGCTTCCTCGGCGGCGCGGGCGGCGCGGGCGGCGCGGACGCGGGCGGCCTCGGCGACGCGGCCGGCGGCGTGCTCGGCGGCCTCGGCGGCCTGCTCGGCGGCAGCGGCAACAAAGAGTAGCCGGACGGGAAATCTTTCGCGGGGGTCTTTCGGAGAGCCGGAAGCCCCCGCGACGCTTTTCGGCGCGGCGAACAGGAGGGAGTGTCGCGAATGAGGCTTGTAGAGGCCTTGCTCTTCATCTGGCTCGCGGCCCTGGTAGGGGCGGTTGCCGCGGCCCCCGCCCCGCGTGCGGGTGGCGGGACGCACAACCCGCAGCCGGCCCCGACCTCGTGCCCGACGGTCACGGTGAGCTGCTATGACACGGCCACGTACGGCGCGCCCATCAGGTTCACGGCGAACATCTCGGCCGGCGACCCGGCCGTGACGCCGACCTTCAAGTGGGCGGCGCCCGGCTTCCGCATCCTGAGCGGTCAGGCTACCTCCGCGATAGCCGTCGAGCCGCCCGCGCGCGGCGGCTCGGTCGTGGCGACGGTCGAGATCGGCGGGTACGACCGCAGTTGCACGATGAAGGCGGACTGTACGTCGCACATCATCTACGACCCCGGCCCCAGCAAGATAGACGAGTACGGCGACATCGCCGTCGGTGACGAGAAACGTCGCCTCGACATCTTCAACGAGGAGCTGCTCAAAGACCCAATGGCGCAAGGCTACCTCCTCTGCTACGGCGGGAGGCGAAGCAGGGCGAACGAAGCGCAGCGTCGCTGCGACCGCGCCAAGTACTTCCTCGTCAACAGCCGCGGCATCGAAGCCCTGCGCCTCGTGGCCGTGGACGGCGGCTTCCGTGAGAAGCCTGCCATCGAGCTGTGGCTCGTGCCCTCGGGGGCTGTGCCGCCACTGAACACGCCGACGGTAGACCCGAAGGATGTCAGGCCGCCCCGCCCGCCCCGGAAAGCGCCCCCCCGCGGCCGTCGCTGACGAAGGCTCCTCAGACCGTGTCGTATCTTTTTAATTTTCGGTAGAGGGTCGAGAGGTCGATGCCGAGGATGTTGGCGGCGCGGGCCTTGTCCTGGTTGGTCTGGGCGAGGGTGTCGAGGATGTAGCGGCGTTCGACTTCGTCGAGGGTGGGGCGGAGGCCGTCGGGGTCGAGGACGGCGGGGTGCGCGCCGGCCGCGTCGCGGACGCGGGGCGGGAGGCTGTCGAGGTCGAGCCGTTCGCCGCTGAGGGTGAAGGCGCGCTCGATGGCGTTCTGTAGCTCGCGGACGTTGCCGGGCCAGTTGTAGTTGATGAGCGCCGTCATGGCCGCGGCCTCGATGGGCTTCTCGTCCTGCCCCTGCTCGCGGGCGGTGCGCTTGACGAAGTGGCGCGCGAGCAGGGGGATGTCTTCGCGCCGCTCGCGCAGGGGCGGCAGGTGCACCTCGATGACGTTGAGGCGGTAGAAGAGGTCTTCGCGGAAGCGGCCTTCCGCGACCTCGCGTTCGAGGTCGCGGTTCGTGGCGCAGATGATGCGCGCGTCGAAGCGCGCAGGCGCCGAGGAGCCGAGCGGCGTCACCTCGTGCTCCTGCACGGCGCGCAAAAGCCTCACCTGAAGCGCCTGACTTATCTCACCTATCTCGTCCAGAAAAACGGTGCCGCCCTCGGCCGAGCGGAAGAGGCCGGGGCGCGCGTTGGTCGCGCCGGTGAAGGCGCCTTTGGTGTGGCCGAAGAGTTCGGACTCGAGCAGCGTCTCGGGCAGCGCGCCGCAGTTGATGGCGACGAAGGGGCGGTCGGCGCGCGGGCTGTTGTGGTGGATGGCGCGCGCCACCAGCTCCTTGCCCGTGCCCGACTCGCCGTAGACGAGGATGTTGGTGTTCGTGGCCGCGACCTTCTCGACGAGGCGGAAGACCCTCTGCAAAGCCTCGGAGGTGCCGATGATCTCGGAGAAGCTGTAGCGCCTGTCCAGCTCGCGGCGGAGCGCGCGGTTCTCGCGGAACAGCTCGCGCTGGCGCAGGGCGTTCTTGACCGACTGCAGGAGGTCTTCGTTGACGAAGGGCTTGGTGATGTAATCGTAGGCGCCTTTGCGCAGCGCGGCGACGGCCGAGTCGACGGAGGAGAAGGCCGTCATGACGACGACGAGCGCCTCGGCGTCGATGTCCTTGACGCGGTCGAGCAGGGCGAGCCCGTCCATGCCCGACATGCGGATGTCGGTGAGCGTGACGGCCACGTCCTCGGCGGCGAAGACCTCCAGAGCCTCCTCGGCGCTCGCCGCGCCCGCGACGCGGTAGCCCGACTCTTCGAGCAGGCGCGTCACGATGGCGCGCATCAGGTCTTCGTCTTCCGCGACGAGGATGAGCGGTTGAGTGTTCATTGGTTCGAGAGGGTGTTAGGTGTTAGGTTCTAGGTGTCGGGTAAAAGAACAGCCCAACACCTAACACCCGGCACCCTTCATCCCTTCCACTCGCGCGCGAGCATCGAGTAGGAGACGAGGTCTTTGAAGTGGTCGTGCACCCACTCGGCCTGGCGGTGCGTGCCCTCCTGCGTGAAGCCGAGGCGCTCGGGGATGCGGCGGCTGCGCACGTTCTCGACGGCGCAGTAGATTTCGACGCGGTTGAGGCGCAGCTCCTTGAAGGCGTGCTCGACGAGCGCGCGGCACGAGCGCGTCATCAGGCCGTGCCCCTGGAAGTCGGCCCCGAGCCAGTAGCCGATGTCGGTCTTGCGGTTCGACCAGTCGATGTTGTTGTAGCCGATGCTGCCGGCCACGCGGCCGCGGAAGATGATGAGCGTGGCGAAGCCCTGATCTTCCGCGTACTGGCGTATCTGGCGGCGGATGAACTCGCGCGCGTCCTCGACCGAGTAGCGCGCGGTCGCCCACGGCATCCACGGCCGCAGGTGCGCGAGGTCGTGGCGGACGAGCGCCGTCAGCTCCTCCGCCAGGCGCTCGTCCACGGGGCGCAGCTCCAGCTCTTCGTCTATGCGTCGGCCGAACATCGTCTCAGTATTTGAAATTTGTAATTTCAAATTTGAAGTCTTCGGAGGAAGTCTGCACAACGGGCGGGCGCGGCGCAAGTTCGGCGGCCGTCCCCGCGTCGGCCGGGAGCGCGACGCGGACGGTCGTGCCCGGCAGGCCGCCGCCCGACTCGACCGAGACGCGCCCGCCGTGCGCCGTGACGATGCCGTAACAGACGGCGAGCCCGAGCCCCGCGCCCGCGCGCTTCGTCGTGAAGAAGGGGTCGAAGACGTGCGGCAGCACGTCCTCGGGGATGCCGTGCCCGTTGTCCTCGAACTCGACGGAGACTTCGCGCGCCTCCTCGTCAAAGGAGAGCGCGACGCGCAGTTCGCCGCCCTCGGGCATCGCGTCGCGCGCGTTGAGCATGAGGTTGAGGAAGACCTGCTGCAACTGGTCTGGGTCGGCCGAGACTGTGGGGACGCGCCCGCCGAAGTCGGTCGTGACCTTCAGACGTTTGAAGCCCTTGTCGAAGGCCGCGAGGCGTAAGGAAGACTCGACGACGCGGGCGAGGTCGAGCGGCGCGCGCGCCGGGGGGCGCTGGCGCGCGAAGTCGAGCATGTCGCGCAAGACCTGCGAGATGCGCTCGATCTGCGTGGAGATGAGCCGCAGCATCTCGCGCGTCTCGGCCTCCCTGTCGGGGTCGAGCGGGCGCGACTGGAGAATCTGGATGAGCGAGGAGATGGAGGCGAGCGGGTTGTTGACCTCGTGCGCGACGCCCGCGGCGAGCGCGCCCGCGGCCGCGAGCTTCTCGGCGCGGACGAGGTGTTCGTTCAGGGCGCGGAGGCGCTCGATGTCCTCGGCCATCTTGCGGCTCATCTCGTTGAAGGAGGCGGCGAGCAGGCCGACCTCGTCGTTGCTCTTCAACTCCACCTGCGTCCCGTACGCGCCGCCGGCCACGTCCACCGCCGCCTCGGTCAGGCGGCGCAGCGGGCGCGAGATGGTGCGGATGACGAGCGCGACGAGCAGGAGGTTCGGCACCAGCGCCGTGATGACGCTGAAGACGAGGTAACGCTTCCAAGCCTCCTGCGTCTGGCCGGCGAAGCTCCACCAGACGATGGGGATTTGGAGGAGCGCGAAGCTCAGCACGGCGACGGCCGCGATGGAGAAGGCCACCTTGTAGGCGATGGGGAAGAGGCGGAACTGGTCGAGCGCCGACTGGATGGAGAAGAGCTTGAAGTTCGTGATGGCGTAGGCGTAGATGACGGCGCCGACGAGCACGAAGACCGAGCCGATGGGGAGCAGCGTGTAGACGCCGGCGAGCGGGAGCACGATGTTGGCCGCCGTCTTCAACGTCGCCGTGATGACGAGCGCGAAGAGGATGGCGCCGAGCTGCTTGCCCCAGAGGCTCCCGCGGTAGCGCCGCCACTTACCATAGAGCAGCGCGAACCCGTACGCGAAGAGGCCGTAGATGTAGAGGCCGAAGGCGTAGGCGAGCGGCGTCAGGCGGATGCGGAAGTCGGCGCCGTCGAACTCGATGCCGCTCCACATCATCCCGGCGAGCGCCGCCGGCACGAGCACGAGCCCCGGCGCGAACATCACGGCCGCGCGCCGGACGGGCACCTCCGAATTCTCGGGGAAGACCCACGCGAAGACGACGAAGGCGAGTTGCAGCACCAGCGCCAGCGCGAAGCTCGTCCCCGCCCACCACGCCGCAAGCTGACGCCCGCCGCCGAACCCCCACATCAGGATGTCGTTGACCGTCCACAGCGCGAGGCAGGCGATGAAGGCCGCGAACGTCTGGTGGCCGCGGCTGCGCGGCGCGGCCACGAAGACGTAGAAGCCGAGCAGCACGAGCGTGAAGAGCGAGAGCAGCAGCAGCGCGAGAAGCATGGATGGAGGGCTAGTCAGTAGACAGTAGACAGTAGGAAAACCCCTCGGCGCATTCTTTAGCAGTCAACACCTGCCGCGCGGAGCGCTACTGACTACTGTCTACTTGATTTATTGACTCACAATCAGCGCGGCTATCGCCAGAGGGATGCCGAACGCGAGCGGCCAGACCTGGCGCGCCTCAATCATACCACCGCGCGAGATGAGGCGGTGAAGAATCGCGAAGGCGGGGAAGCCCACGAGCGCCACGGGCGCCGCGAAGAACGGGCCGAAGAACGCGCCGATGCCGAAGAAGAGCGCGCCTCCCAGTCCCCCCGTCACCACGCTCCAAGAGATGGCCATGACGAAGACGACGAAGGCGAACCCTATCCGCGAGCGCCGGCGCGGGTCGCCCGCCCAGCGCCCGAGGTAGCCGCCGAACCAGCGCCCGACGAGGCAGCAGACGGCGTTCATCCCGGCGCACAGCGCGACGAACCAGAAAATCTCCTCATGGCTGTGCGTCTCCATCAACATGCGCTCGAACATCGCGAGGGGCGGCATCAGGCCGAGGAAGGTGCCGAACAGGCGGTACGCCTGCTCCGTCGTGGCCGGCTGCTCCATGGAGAGCGCGCGGCCCTCCTCCTTCTGCAAGGCCAGGCGGCGGTGCTGCACGGCGGGGTCAACCTCCTGCTTCAGCCAGCTCATGCGCTGCGCGAGGTGGACGTCCTGAGTCGCGGGCTGACAAACGCTGTAGGAACCGCCTGTGTCGTACATGGTTCTTCTCCTTCCGCGCCGCCTTCCGTGCCGGCGGCCTCCGACCCGTCACGCCGCGCGCGCGCGCACTCGGCGTCGAGCATGCGCGCCACCGAGACCAGCGCCGCGCGCTCGTCGAAGAGCGAGAGCAGCTCGACGACGCGCGAGAGCGCCTCGGCAATCCGTTCCGCGGCGGCGGCGCGTAAATGTTCAGCGGAATAAAGGGCGGGCGGCGACGGATTAATGTTGTGCGCGACCCGGCGCGCGGCGGAGAGCGCGTGGACGAGTTCGGCGCTGGCGCGCTCGCGGTGCGCGACGAGGCGCGTGACGTTGCGCCGGTGGAAGCAGCGGCCGGCGACGAGCAGGTCGTCGCCGCCGCGGCCGGCGATGCGGCACAGCTCCATCTCGCGCGGCGTGGGGCGGGCTTCGGCGCTCGCCGTGGCGGAAGCGGCGGCGAGACCCGCGTAACGCTCGACGCACTCGCGCGCGGCGTAGAGCTTGTGGCGCTCCGACTCTTCGTCGAGCGCTCCGGCGTCCACGAGCAGCTCTTCGACGGCGCGCAGCGCGTTGACGGCCGCGCGCTTCACCTCTTCGACACGCCGCTCGTCGGGCGCGGCGCCCCCGGCGGCGTCCTCCGCCTCCTCAGTCCTTATAGAAGCGAGCCGGCGGAGCAGGCGGGGCAGCGACGTGAAGGGCCACGCGAGCGCCGCGCCCGCGGCTTTGAAGAGCGACGCGCCGAGCCCTGCTCCGCCCGAATGCTCCGAGAGGAATCGCGCGACGCCGAAGGGCGCCGCCGCCGCGAGGTAGATGATGAAGAGTTCGCTGACGATCATCGCACCCCGCCGGAGGGCAACGCATATGCCAACTGTCGGACGTGCCGGCGCGCGCGTGAGAAGTCAGAAGTTATTAACGTGTAGCCTGGATTTTCGGTGGGTCGGGCGACCCGGTGCCATGTCGGAGGGGTCGCGCGCGCGCGGGCCGGTTTTGGCAAAGAGCGTGGGCGCGTTTACGGCTTCGCATTCTGCGAACACTCGGGCCGGGGCCTCGCGGCTGTTCGCAAAGAGGCCACGCGCGGGCTTCGTCTGTCCGGGGCTGTTGCGGGGCGTGGAGGAAAAAGGGCGGGGCCGCGCCCAAATGGGTCGGGCAACAGAAGGGCTCCGGGGCGCATCTGTTATGTTGTTCCCACGGAACCTTCCTGCAAAACCTCGCGCAGGCGTGGCCGTCCGGCCTGAGATGTCAAAGTTTTATTGCGACGGTCTCACGACTAGCGAGCGGCGGCGTGCCCGTGCCCGAGCGGGGAGGTCGTGGCCTTTGATTTGCTTTTTGAGCCTGCGAGCCCGACGGGCAGGCGGTAACCGAACAAAAGGGAACTTTACGGCACGCTTGTTCGTCTTACACTGACACGAACATCGATTCGTAAAACGGAATAATAATCATGCAGAAGAAAACCCCGATCAAAGTCATCAAGCGCGGCGAGAGGAATCGCCAGCAACAGCCCGCGGCGGTCGAGCCGACCGCCGAACGCACGTCCGCGAAGGAGGCCGCGCGCGAGATGGTCGCGACCGTCTCGCAGTGGGTGAACGAGTTCCAGCAGAAGCGCCGCTCCGAGACGGCGCAGGCGATCAAGACTCTGTTCGCCGACCAGTCACCGCAGACGAGCAAGGCTTAGACACTCCAAGACGCTCCCCTCTCTCCTCAAGTCTCCAGACGGACGGGAAGCGCCCAAGCAGACAGTTCGAAGACGCGGCGTGAAGCGGCCGGGCGGCACGATAAGCCCCCGGCCGCCTCGACGCGTTCCGAACGTTGACACGGGAGTCGGCCGGGCATAGCATGCGCAACGGCCGCAGACTCGGAGGCTCCCATGAAGAAGACAGGAACGAAGCGCGCGGGCAAGAGCGACGAGCGCCCGCCCGTAGCCTCGGGACGCAAGCCCGTGGCCCCGACCGGACACCCCCTCTCCCGCGCCAAGCCCGAAGACCGCGCGCACCCCGCCGAGCGCAAGGCCAAGCACAAACGTCGGCCGGCGGGGGACGGCGAGTGACTTCAGCGACGGGGGGGGCGGGGGGCGCCTTCATCGCGGAGGCGCGGCGACACCTCGGCGAAGACTACCTGCCGAAGATCGAGCGCTGCCTTGAGCGCCTCACGGACGAGCAGGTCTGGTGGCGCGCGTCCGAGGGCTCGAACAGCGTCGGCAACCTCCTCCT
>DAIRFV010000276.1:0-3135 GCA_036794905.1 Pyrinomonadaceae bacterium
CCGCCGCCGAAGAGTTCGAGGAAGAACTGCCCGAAGTTGCGGTTGATCTCCTCGAAGGCGTGGCGGAAGCGCTCGCGCGAGCGGCGCTTGATCTCCTTGAGCGCCTCCTCGGTCGAGTGGATGCCGTCGGTGATGTCCAGCCGCTGCGCCGTGAGGAACGTCAGGCGCTCCTCGTTCTCGGCCAGCTCTTCGAGCGCCATCATGTTGACCGCGCCGAAAGACTCGATCCGCGCCCGCAGCTCTTCGAGGCGCGCGCGCGAGGCTTCGAGGTCGAAGCCCTCCTCGGCCGGGTGCGCGGCGGCGATCTCTTCGAGCGGCTGGTTCAGCTCGCTCAAGCACGACTCGCGCACGAAGTTCAGGCGCGCGGCCGCCTCGGCCCTCTGGACTTCGAGCGCCGCGCGCGAATCCCTCGCGGCCGAAGCCTGCTGGTGCAGCTCCGTCACTTCGAGCGTCAGGAGGTCGGCGCGCTCGCGCGACTCCGCGAGGCGGGCCGCGGCCTCGCCCACACGACGTTCGAGCGCCGCGCGCTCGTCTTCTGAGCCGGCCGCAGACGCTTCGAGCTCGTGCAGCGAGCGGCGCAGCGCTTCGAGCCTGTCGCCGGCCTCGGCCGCCTCCTGCTCGTGACGTTCGAGCCGCGACAGTAGCTCCGCGGCTTCGGACTCCATGCGGCGCAGTTCCGCGGCGGCCGCGCGCCGGCGCTCCGCCGCCGCCGCCGCCTGCGCGCGCTGAGCGCCGAGGTTCTCGCCCTCGGCCGCGGCGGCGCGGCGCGCCCCCGTCAGGGACTCGGCGGCCTCGGCGACGGCGCGCTGCGCCGCGGCGCGGGCCGATTGCGCGGTCTCAAGCTCACTGATCTGCCGCCCGCGACGCTCCTCGACCTCGCGGCGCTCGTCCGCGAGACGCGCGGCGTCGTCGGAGACGACGCGGATGTGGCGCTCGGCGCGCTCGATCTCCTGCTTGAGCTGCGCGGCGCTCACCTCGCGCGCGACGTGCTCGCGCTCCTCGCGCCCGATCTCGTCGTTGAGGAGGACGAAGGCGTCCTCCAAATCTCCCAGGCGCCCGCGCGCCGCCTGCGCCGCCTCGTCCGCGAAGACGAGGTCGGCTTCGAGGCCCACCATGCGCAGCTCAAGCTCGCGCATCTCGCGCTTGAAGGCGAGGAGCCCCGCGCCCTCGTCCGAGACCGGGTGCCCGCCCGCCGCAATGAGTTGCCCGGCGACGACCCACTCGCCCGCGGCCGTCACGCACATCTCGCCCGTCGGCAGCGTCAGGAGCATCGCGCGTTCGAGGTCTGCGGCCACGCGCGCGCTCATCTCGCGCGCGAGCGTGCGCGACAGCACCGCGCCGATCTCGCGCGGCGCGCCGAGCAGGCTGGCGACGCGCGTCTCCTCGTCAATGTCGGTTACGACCCCTCCGCCGGCCGGACGGCCGACAGCACCATCTTCATCTTCGGGCGCCGCGCCGGACTGTGCCTCAAGCGACTCCTCGAACTCCTCAAGCTCCGCGCCGCCGTGGAGCCCCGCGACGAGGAAGGTCACGCGGCCCGCGTTCGTCGCCTGAAGCCACGCGGCCGCGCGCACGGCGTCGTCCGGCGTCGGCACGATGACGGACTGCAAGTAAGGCCCGAGCACGCTCTCGACGGCGCGCTCCCAACGCGGCTCGACGCGCAGCACGTCGGCCACCGTGGCGATGACGTGGAAGTCGCGCGGGGCGTCCCCCTCGGCCGGCGCGAAGATGCGCTGGACGGACTGTGAGTAGAGCGAGTGCTGCGTGTCTATCTCGTTGAGCGTGTCCAGACGGTGGTGGACGCGCGCCGACTCGTCGCGCACGCGCGCGTGCTCGGCCGCGGCCGCGGCCACCTCCGCGCGCGCGTCGGACAGCTCGCGCGTGCGCTCCTCGCGCTCACTGTAGAGCGCGTCGAGGTGCGCGCGCGCCGAGGCGATCTCGCCCTGTAGCTTCTCTGCCTCGGCCTTCGCCTGCTCGTGCGCGGCCGCGGCGCGCTCGCCCTCGCGCGCAAGGCCCTCGGCCTGCGCCGCCAACTTGTCGAGCACCGTCTCCAACTGGCGTCCGATCTCCGCCAGCCGCTCGGCCGCGGCCGTGTGCGTCAGCAGCTCCGCGCGCGCGGACTCAATCGCGGTCTCGGCCTCGACGACCTCGGCCGTGCGCCGCGCGTAGGCGCCCTCGGCCTCTTCGAGCTGGCGCGCGCTCTGCTCGCTCGCCTCGCGCATCTGCACGTCACGGAGTACGAGCGACTCGCTCTCGGCCGTGACCGACGTGAGCCGCGCCCGCACCGTCTCGGCTTCGCGCCGGACTTCGGCCGCCCTCTTTTCGAGCGAGGCGATCTGCTCGCCCTGGTAGGCGCGCTCGCGCTCGCGGCGGTCGAACCTGAGCGCAGACTCGGAGACGGCCGCGCGCGCTTCGGACAGCTCCTCCTCGCGGCTCCGCGCCTCGGTCGTCGCGCGCCGAGCCTCCTCCTCGCGCTCCTCCAGGTCCTGCGCGAGCCGCTCGACCTCCTCGTTGGCCGCGTCGAGCCCTTCGCGCAGACGTTCGAGCCGCGCGTTCAAATCGCGCTCGTCGGCCGCGTAGACGTTGCGCAGAAGCTCGCGCAGCTCCTCGCGAATCTGGTGATAGCGACGCGCCTTCGCGGCCTGGCGGCGGAGCGAGCCGACCTGTCGCTCGATCTCGGAGATGATGTCGGAGACGCGGTTGAGGTTCGAGCGCGCGGCTTCGAGCCGGGCTTCCGCGGCGCGCTGGCGGACGCGGAACTTGGTGATGCCGGCGGCCTCCTCGATGAGCGTGCGGCGATCCATCGGCTTGGCCGAGAGAATCTGCCCGATGCGCCCCTGCTCGATGATGGCGTAGTGCGCGCCCGACAGACCCGTGCCCGAGAAGAGGTCTTGAATGTCGCGCAGGCGGCAGACGCGGCCGTTCAAGAGGTACTCGCTCTCGCCGTCGCGGTAGAGGCGGCGCGTGACCGAGACGCTCTCGCCCGGCGCGAAGTCGAGCGCGAGGCGGCGCGGGCGCCAGTGGCGCTTGTGGTGCGCGCGCGGCTTCGGCGCGGGCACGACCGCGGCGCTGTCCGGCGCGACGACGGCGAGCGCCTGACTGCTTTCGCCTGCGGCCGGCGCCGCGGGCTCGGCC
>DAIRFV010000276.1:3235-8380 GCA_036794905.1 Pyrinomonadaceae bacterium
CGCGTCGGGCGCGACCGGCGCGACGACCTCGCCGTCCGGCGAAGCGGCAACCTCGGGCTGCGGCGCGAGGGCTTCGAGTTCGGGCGAGAGGCGTTCCTCGACGGCCCCGGCCTGGTCGTCCAGCTCTTCGAGCGTGGCGTCGATGTCCTCGATGTCCGGCTCTTCCTCGACCGTCTCGTCGCGCACCATGTGGAGCACGACCTCGGCCATCCCCGAGGGCTGGCGGCTCTTCGCGCCCTGGAAGATGACGTCCTTCATCTCGCCGCCGCGGAGGTTCTTCACCTTCTGCTCGCCGAGCACCCACGCGATGGCGTCGGCGACGTTCGACTTGCCGCAGCCGTTGGGGCCGACGACCGCGGTGATACCGCTGCCGGTGAAGACGAGGTCTGTGTAGTCTGCGAAGGACTTGAAGCCGGTGATTTCGAGGCGTTGGAGTTTGAACATGCTGCGCGTTCTGGCCTTAACGGGATGCCGCGGGACACACAGTCCCTAGAGCCTGTGCGGGAGACGCACACTATATGTTGGCCTGACGACGTTGTCAAACCGAAACATTAAGCGGCGCGGGGTTAGTCGTTGACGGGACAACGAGTTAGCGGGGCGGGGCATTTGAAAAGTAGACAGTAGGCAGTAGGCAGTAGGCAGTAGAAGAACAGCGGCGCCGCGCTTCAGCTTAAAAGCCGGGCGCGCCGTTTTGTCTTCCTACTGACTACTGCCTACTGTCTACTGCTTTTGGTGCGAGGTCGCTGCGCGCGAAGAGGACGAGGTTGACGCCGGGGCGCAGCGGGTAGATGGTGCCGACGCGCGTGTAGGTGGCGCCGAGCACGCGCTGGAGCTGCGGCAGTTGGTCTTCGCGCCCGACGACGGCCAGCGTCCGGCGCGGGTCGTAGTAGTTTTCGAGCATCCCCGAGTAGCCCGCGTTCTGGTTGTTGCGCGTGTACCAGGGCATCGGCCAGTACTCGGGCGAGGCCGTGGCGAAGCCCGGCTCCTTCGTGCCCGCGCGCTCGCCGACGCGCTCGATCTCGCGGACGAGGTCGTGGAACTCGCGCCGCGTCTGCGAGTAGACGTAAGGGTATTTGTCGTCGTCGTAGTCGCGGAAGTTGATGACGTACATGTGTTGGAGGCTGAACAGGCACGCCAACGCCGCCAGCGCCGCCGACGCCTGCCACCTCCGGCCCGGCACGCGCGTCGCCCACGCGCCCAGCGCCTGCACGAAGTAGCCGGCGGCGAGGGCCAGCGGCACGAGGAAGTTCAGCACGAGCCAAGGCGTCTTGTAGCTGATGATCGAGTAGGCCGCGAGCAGCCCGAAGCCCCACGCCGCGGCGAAGACGGCGAAGCGGTTCCGCCTCCGCTCGAAGAGCGCCACCACTGCGCCCGCCGTGCCGAGGACGAGGACGGCCACGTCCTCCCGCAGGAGCCAACCGATGTAGGTGTACCAGGGCTTGCCGTGGAACGCGCTCATGCCCGTCTTCTTCCAGCGCACGAAGGCCTCGAACGAGTCCCAGAAGACACCCTTCCAGTGCGTGGAGAACGACGAGTAGAAGGCCAACCAGATGAACGCGAAGAGCGCGACCGCGCCGACGATGGCCCCGACGGCCGTCCCCTCGCGGCTCAGTCTCGCGAAGCCGCCCTCCGGCGCGGGCGGCGCCCACACGTACTTGCTGTGGCGGCCGCCGCGCACGCGCTCCCACAGGTCGGCCGTCAGCCACGCCAGCGCGAGCGTGCCCACCGAGATGAAGGCCGTCTCCTTCGTCGCGAACATCAAGGCGGCCGCGGCCGAGGCCATCAGCAGGTCGGAGACGGCGCCCGTCTCCCTGAAGCGGAGCGCGGCCACGACGAGCCCCAGCGTGAAGAAGACGAAGGGCATCTCGTGGATGAAGTAGCGCGAGTAGAAGACGCACGCGGGCGAGACGGCGACCAGCAGCGCGGCGGCGAGCGCCGCGACCGTGCCGACGCGCCGGCGCAGACAGAGCACGAGCCACACGACGCCGACGCCGAAGAGCGCGGTGACGAGCCTGACGACGAAGGTGTGCAGCCCCGCGAGCGCGACGAAGGGCAGCGTCAGGTAGTAGAGCGTCGGGCCGTGGTAGTTCTCGGGGTCGTAGACGTAACGACCCTGCTTCAGGAGGTTCGTCAGGAAGAAGCCGTTGACGCCCTCGTCGTGGTGCAGCGGCTTCATTTCGAGCGCGTAGACCCTGAGCGCAAACGCCACGAGCAGTATCGCGGCGCTCGCGTAAATCCACGCGCGCTCGGGGATGTCCGTGACGGCCTCGGGCGCGGGCGTCGGCGGCCGGCGCCGACCGGCCTCTTCGGCCTCCTGGCGCTTCTTCATCGACGCGGCGCTCCAGTCGTCGCGCGCCCGCTTACGGTTTCGTTTTGTAGAGCCGGTAGCCACCTGCTTCCCCAACCTTCCTGTACCTCGCGAAGAAAGACTCGTTGACGGCGAGGCCGTGCTTGCGCAGCTCCTCGCGCTCAAGCGGCCCGACGACGGCGTACTCGATGCCCGCGCGCTCGATGAGCGCGGGCGCGTCCGCCGTGCCCGTGTAGATGCGCTTGAGCGCGGCCTCGCGCGGCGTGTAGTCGATGCCGTGCGACCAGACGTGGCCGGGGTATCCGAGGAAGGTTCGGCGGCCAGTCAGGTAGACCGGGTCATTATAAGTCGGCGCGTGGAGAATCAAAGAGCGCGGGCTCGTCTCCCTCTTAATCACTTCGGCGAAGGCCACGCCCGCCGGGTCGAACGAGCGGCGCTCGACCGCGCCCGAGGCCGCGCGCCACACGTCGAGCCCGCCCGCGGCCGTCTGCATCAGCAGCAAGGCCAGAGCCGCCGCGCGCCACGCCCCCCCGCGCCGCCACAGACGCGCGAGCACGAGCGCGACGAGCGGCGCCGACGCGACCCACCAGTAGAGCAGCACCTTGATGTTGTCCCACACCCACGGCGAGAGCCTGTAGACGTTCGGCACCACGAAGCAGAGCAGGAACGGCAGGTAGAAGAAGAGCAGCCTGCGGCTCACGCCCGCCCCACGCCACACCAGCGCCGCGACGAGCAGGGGGATGAAGACCGCCGTGTTCTTAATCCAGAACCAGACGACGTTCGTCTGCCCGTGCGCCCAGCCGAACTCCCACCCGAAGAACTGCCCGGCGTTGACCGCCGACTCGCGCGTGGCCCACAACATCTGCGGCACCGCCAGCGCCGACGCCGCGGCCGCGAACAGCAACCACGGCCGCCACACCGCCCACACCCCCGCCCACGCGGGAGCTTCCGCCCGGCCCTCGACGCCGCCCGCCTCGCCCTGCGACAGGAGCACGAACACGCCCTGCGCGAGCGCCATGCACGCGCCCATCAACATCATCACGACGAAGCTGTGCGCGTGCACCAGCGGCATCAGCCCCGCCACCAACCCCGCCGCGACCATCTGCCGCAAGGAGAAAGGAGAGAGGAGAAAGGAGAGACTGTTATCGCCGGCACCATCTTCATCCTCGAACGCGCCCTTCGCCGACGCCGAGCGCGCGGCCTTACCCTTCCCCTTCGACTTCTTCTTCCCTACGCTTCGACTCTTAACCTCCGCCGCGTCTCCCGCCCCCGCCTCTTCCGACTCCTGACTCCTGACTCCTGACTTCTCACTCGCCTGCCACCAGAGCGTCCACACGACGAGCGCGACGGCGACGCCGAGCAGGATGCTGCGCTGCGTAACGAAGAGCGCGGTGACGGCGTTGCCCCACTCGAAGCCGGGGTACGCACGCGTGTAGTCGTGCTCCAGACTGCCGAGCATCGAGAAGACGCCCCGCCCGCCCGACGCCGCCTCGCGCAGAAATACGGCCCAGCCCAGCCCGCCGCTCAGGAGCACCAGCGCCGGCACGATCAGCGCGGCCAGGCGCTCGCGCGTCTGCTTCAGCGCCCAGCGGTGCAGCAGCCCCACGAGCGACATGATCGTGGCGAAGCTCTGCCAGAAGAGCGACCCTTCGAGCGTGGCGCCCGCGCGCACGAACATCGCCGCCACGAAGTCCACGACGAACGGGTAGGTCAGACGCACGCCCGCGAACTCCGGGTGCTGCGGCGGGAAGTTCTCGCCGTAGGCGAAGCCCGTCACGACGGCGAGGTGAAAGGGCAGGTCGCCGATGTTCGTGTCCACGCCCGTGAAGATGCCCTGCGGCGTCTCGTACATCGCGCGCGCGTACACGAGCCAGAACAGCAGCGCCGCCGCCGCGTAAAAGACGAGCGCCCCCGCCCCGCCCTTCCCCGACAGCGCGCGACTCACCACGCCCAGACCTTCTTTAATGTCGGCGGCCGCGCGCGCGCGCCAGCCGCCGCGCAGCAACAGCAGCAGCGGCGACGCGCACACCAAGCCCGCCAGCGCCAGCGCCGCCGGCCCCATCCCCAGCCACGACGCCACGCCGAAGCCCACGAGCCCGAGCGCCGCGAACCCAAGGCACACGCCCGCGCAGAGGCGCGACCAGATGTGCGCCTCGCGGTCGTAAGAGTAGGTCAGCGCGGTCGCGCCCGCGATTGCCGCGAGCGCCAGCAGGAGTGCGAAAGGCATAATCGGCGCGGGACTGAAACGAAGCTGGAAAGACGCCGTGATTATACGCGAACACCGTCCGCCCCGCGCAAAGACGGGCGGGGTGTATTCGGGCTTGAGGGTCGAGTCAAGAGAGTTTAACCACAGAGACACAGAGACACGGCTGGTTGAGTAATTTCTTCAAAGCTGCGTCTCTGTGTCTCTGTGGTTAACTATCCCTCCTCATCACCGCCAATGTTGAGGAGACCGAGCCCGCGGCGCTGCTGGACAACCGCGCGGCTCGGATGTTTAGATGTTGGACTTAAAGAACAACACAGGAATCCGAAATTATGCTCCGTGCAGGCATCGTCGGGCTGCCGAACGTCGGCAAGTCCACACTCTTCAACGCGCTCACCGCGCAGGCGTCGGCGCTCGCCGCCAACTACCCCTTCGCCACCATCGAGCCCAACATCGGCGTCGTCCCCGTCCCCGACGAGCGGCTCGAACCCCTGGCGAAGATCGTCAAGACGAATACAATCGTCCCCGCCACGGTCGAGTTCGTGGACATCGCGGGCCTCGTGCGCGGCGCGTCGAAGGGCGAGGGCCTGGGCAACCAGTTCCTCGCCAACATCCGCGAGACCGACGCCGTCAT
>DAIRFV010000527.1:0-2141 GCA_036794905.1 Pyrinomonadaceae bacterium
TCCCGAAGTAATTAGGCGGTGCTGAAATTGTTGTGAATGAGTTCTGAAGGCGGTTCGGAGGCGTGGGCGAAGGGTCGGACCTCGGCGCCGACCTTACTCCCCTCGACGTCGTCCCAGCGGATGGGGTATTCGAGCATGCAGAAGGCTTTGAAGCCGCACTGCGTGTCCTTGAAGGGCAGGCCCGTCAGCAGCTTCATAATCAAATTGAAGACGCGCCCCGATTGCTCGCGCGTCCAGGGCTGGTGCGTGCCGATGAGGCGGCGGTCGAGCGCGCGCGAGCCGAAGACCACGTCGTACTGCCCCGTCCGGATCGGCTCGACGGGCTTGGGCCTTTGCTCGACCCTAGCGGGTGGTTTCTAGAGAGGGCTTCAGGCGAGGCCGTGGGCGAGGGCGAACTTGAGGAGTTCCAGCCGGTTGCCGACGCCCAGTTTGTCGTAGACGGAGGAGAGGTGGTTGCGCAGCGTATTCTCGCTGATGTGCAGGCGCAGGGCCACATGCTTGTTAGTGGTGTTACCTTCGGAGGCGATGACGCTGATGACCTCACGCTCCTTCGGGGTGAGGGAGGCGATGAGGGACGCCGCGCCGTTCCCGGGCGAATCGCCGCCGCCCCGGAGCAGGTCCTTGAGCACGTCGAAGGCCGCCTCGCGGTCGCACCAGACCTCCCCCTCGTGGACCTTCCTGACCGCCTTGAGCACGACGTCCGCGGGCGCGTCCTTGCAGACCACCCCGCTCGCGCCGCGGCGGAGCGCCGCTCGGTGGGTCTCGGCGTCGCGCAGGCCCGTCAGCACGAGCACGCGCCCGCCGCCGGCCGCCTCGCGCAGCTGCGGCAGGAAGTCGAGGCCGTTCTCGTCGCCCAGCGTGAGGTCGAGGAGCACCACGTCGGGGCGCGACTGCCGCGCCGCCTCCAGCGCGCCCCAGCGGTTGCCGGCGCTGGCGACGACGCTCATCGACGGCGCCTCGCCGTCGATGAGTTTCTTCAGCCCCCACAGGACCACGCTGTGGTCCTCGACGATCATCACGCCTATGGTTTCCTGTTTCTTCACTTCCTCACCCCCGCGGTTATTAAAGCGGTATCTCGGCGCGCACCAGCGTGCGTCCGCCGCTCAAGTCCACCAGCGCCTTCCCGCCCAGGGCCTCCGACCTCTCGCGGATCGAGCCGGGCGCGAAGGGCGCTGTCGGCCGCGGCCCGCCCTCGGCGCCGTTCTCCACCTCGACGACCAGCGACCCGCCGCGCGCGAAGAGCCGGACGGCCGCGGCGCGCGCGTTAGTGTGGCGCTGGACGTTGTTCAGCCCCTCGCGCACTATCTGGAAGGCTTCGGCCGAGAGGCGGTCGCCGACCACAAGGTCCGGCTCGACCTCGCAGGCGACCCGGACGCCGTAGAGCGCCGTGAACTGCTCGGCGTACTGCCGCACGGCCGCCGCGAGCGCCAACTCCTCGCGCCCGTCCGCGTCCCGCTTCAGGCCGTGGACGTAGCGCCTGAGGTCGGCCAGCCCGAGCTCTGTTCTCATCAGCAGTTCCGCCAAGTCTTTATCCACCCCGGCGCCGGTGGCGGCCTTTCTGCAGACCCACTCCAGCCCCATTTTGAAACCCAGGTACGGCTGGATGGTGCTGTCGTGCAGATCGCGCGAGATTCTCCGGCGCTCCTGCTCCGCCGCCATCGTGGCGAGGCGGTCCATGAGCTCGATGTTCTCGACAAGGGGGTTGGCGTGCCCGACCACCTGGCGGAGGAACTCCAGGTCGCCACGCCCGTAGCGGCGTCCGCGCGACGTGAGGTATATGCGCCCGGCAGACCGGCCCCTCTGGTGCCACGGAACGGTGACGAACGATTCATCGCCGATGAGGCGCGAGAGGGCGTTGGTCGCGGCAACCCACTTTACGCCGGCGCCCGCGTCCCTGCCGCCGGCGACGATTACCTGCCGCGGGCTGGCGGTGACCGCCAACGCCTCGTCGCCCAACAGCGAGGTCAGCTGACACCCTATCTCACCGGCCACGCCCTCCGGGGTGGCCGCGCGGTCGGCCTTATAACGATCCGCCCTCCGCAGAGAGTACTCCATCGTCTCATTACTCTGGGTGACGAGCAGGCAGGTGTCGGCCCCGAAGAACCCGCGGATCTCTTCCATTAACGCGCCGACCGTGTGGT